>CAKVBD010000001.1 GCA_934725105.1 uncultured Bulleidia sp.
ATAAAAATATCTCCCTTCTGGATATGATTATCCTAGAATGGAGATATTTTTGTAGACGGTATTTATTTGACGCTTACACATAATCGAACATTTACATATGATCTTCCATCATTTTTCAATGTTACAGATCGGACATCTAGACACATTCTCGATGACAACAACCAAAGGATTGGTACGATTCAAATCATTGATCAAAAAGCTGTCATTACTTATGATGAAAGTTATCTCAGTGATTTTACAGATGTAGTTTACTTAAGTGGTGAATTTTATGTGGAAGGTGAAATTAATTTAAGTTCGCTAAATAATAGTGATGGTCTGATAGAGTTTAATACACCTGATGGAAAGGTTGAATTAGATTATGGCGTTGATTACATGGAGCATTATGGAAATGTAACAATTAGTAAACAATGTACAAAATCTGATAAAAACAGTGACTATCTCAAATATACAGTTACAGTAACTGCTGGCAGTGATGGCTGCAACAATGTATATGTTAACGATCATTTTACAAGTAATACAGAGCTAGTCAGTTATGTAGAAATTCCAGAGGCAGAAACAATATTAAAAACAATAGAAAATGGTTATCAGCCATTTCAATCACCAAATACTTCTCCAGGAAAAATTCAGTTGGCCAATAATCAACTCATATGGACAATTGGTAATTTAGGTCCAAACGAATCTAGAACACTTACATATTACGCAAAACTCAATGATAAATTAAACACAAGCAATAATCAAAAAATCATCAATACTGCTTCTGCTTATACGAAAGGATCTAAGAATCAAAGTTATGATAAAGGTTCAGCAAATGCTGAATTCACACCTATTACAAGGTATGCAATGACAAAAGACATCGTTAAACAAGAAAACAATGTCAATTTCACAAAGGATGCATATGGAAATTACATCGTTCAATATCGTTTAAACTTTTCTTTAAACAGTGAAAGTAATTATCCACTCAAAAAATTTACATTTGCGGATTATTTAAACTATGGAGATAAATTTTCTACAGACAGCAAAATGCTGCCATATGTATCTTATGACCGTTCTTCGATTGCGGTATATCGCACATCTGACAATGCACCGATTTCAAGTAATGATTATGTTGTGACATGGGCAAATGATAACAATCAATATAAAGCAGAATGGAATGATACAGATGGCAATCCAACACGATTTAAAGTCACATTGAATCAGCAATTGAATCCAGGGGATTCTTATTATGTGACGTATCGATTGATTGTGAAACCAGAAGTATATGCTGCAATGCAGAACGATAACGTAACAGTTTGGAATCGTTATTTAACATATGCTGAGAATGTAAATAGTCCTAACTTGATTGACAAGGTTTATCAAAAACTTGAATTAAATGAATACAAATGGCTTGAAAAGACAATGGATGAAAATGCAATCACAGAAAAGCAAACCATTTCAATGAATGATTCAAGATATGTCTATCAAAATGGAACACTAATACAAGATGATAGGGATACACAATTTACTGTTCCAGCAGGCAGTTATAAATATACAGTTCAAGTAAACCAGACACTTGGGCAATGGGATGTTACGTCATCTACAATGAAAGATATATTACAGCCTGAACAGATGAAATACGTTGGTTATGTCAAAGTGACAGCATTTGATGCATTAACAAATACAGACATTGCATCCAAATGGGTAAAAATTGATGGACAATCATCCTTTGCATTCAAACCATCACAAATTGGATGGGAAGATAATCAGTATGGATATCGCTTTGAATACTATGCATATCCAAGTGGTTTAGATACTGTCAGTCAACTTCAAATCAACAATACATTTTCAATGGATCAGGCAATCCGAAATGGAAATAGATTTCCATTTGACAATCTAAATGCTTCACATCAGGTTACACTCCATGGTTTCTATAACCTGAGTGTTCAAAAACAAGCCTGGTACTATGAAATGCCACTTGAAAATACTTCTTCGTGGGAGAATGGAAAGCATTACTGGTTTATTGAAATAAAAGGTTCAGCAATTCGTAAAGGTACAAAGATCATGGATAAAATCTCTGCAGATAGTGGTTTGACAGATTCATGGATGCATAGTGATTCATTGGTTGGCATTTATCAAGGTCATCTTGAGCAGCAAATCATTGATGGAAAAAATGTTGCTGAATTAAAGAATGCTGGTTTAGTAGATCAAACAAATTTATTTGCATCACAATTTGAAAACAGCAAGAACTACAAAGATGCAGACTGTTATAGTGAATTGACTTTAACAGCGAAAGATAACATTACATTAGGTGAAAATAACAATCTCTATGTCGTGATTTGTACTGAGCCAACGAGTATTCCTACTCAATACCGTTCTACATCTACATATAAAAATGAAGTGTATATGAAAGATGTAAATGAAGATTCCTTTAAAAAACAATCAGATGCTTCTCAACAGTTGTATGGTGGTGGAGATATCTTAAAGGAACTTGGTCAGACATTTGAATATGATGGTGCAACAATCGTTAGTAAATCTGCTGGTGCGGACCAGGGAAATACCAGTAAGATCATAACGAGTCTATTGCATGATAATGGTGTATTTGCTTCCTGGGCATTTAAAGTGAATTATGCTGGTGATTTGCATGGTGACTATCGTGTTTTAGAAGAAATACCATATGGTATGGAACTTGCCTATATTCGTATTAAATGGCATGGTGGCAAAGCTGCACAAATCCAATCGAAAGAGATTGCTGATCTTGATGGATGGACGCCTTATACAAATACCGCAACCAATGACAATAATGAATCACAGATGACAACATACTATGTAAAAGGTAATCAAGCTTTGATTCAATTAGGTACATTTATGGATGGACATGAAAGAGATGATTATTCTGTTGATGTTCAGGTTGTTTGTCGTGTGAATGATCCTTCTGTTTTACTTGGTAGTGAATCAAAAACATTTGTCAATAAGGTAACACTGCAGACAAGTGATGGATTAACAAATCTATCTTCAGCAACAGCAAACGCTACAGTAAACAAAAATAGTCTTGATAAGGGTCATGTAACGAATCGTCAGAAAATCAACTATACGATTACAGTGAATCCATTATCACAAAATCTTCCATCCAATATACAAGATGCAAATTATTTAACTGTTGTTGATGAAATTGGAAGCAATCTTGAATTAGATGCGGATTCCATCCGTGCAACTGATAAAGATGACAATTCAGTAGATATTACTAGATCATTTGATGCAAAGACAAATACATTGGAAATTACAGTACCAAATGGTAAAAAAGTTCTGATTTATTATACAGCAACGGTTAAGAGTGGACCATCTACACCAGTTACACTAACAAATACTGTATATTGGAAATCCTATAGTCATTCGAGTGGTAAGAATGATGTGATTCAAAAATATACATATACATTGAATGCTGGTGGTACAACAACAAGTACAGAAAAACCAACATTAACAATTAAAAAATGGGATCAGGATACAATGCATCCATTAGCAAATGTAGAGTTTGAAGTACATGAACGTGTATTAGAAAATGGTGAAATCAAAGCAACAAATTCTTCTATAAGCAAATCTGGAACAACAAAAGAAGATGGCACATTGTCATTTCCTGGTATGGAATTTAATACCATCTATGAAGTAAAGGAAAAAAATGCACCAGAAGGCTACATTGAAGATATAAATTCATATTACATCATGTATGTAAATGAGAAAGCGAACAACTATAGTGAAGAATATGTCAATGCATGCAAACAACAAAGCAACATCAAAATTGTGTATGAAGCTTCTGAATTTAAACTGCAAATCTATAATGCACAAAAAGGTATTACAGTACAGAAAGCATTTGTTAATGATGCTGCTGGTACTTCACACTTACCAATGAGTGGAACCTACTGGTTTGCTTTATATGAGAATCCAGAAGCAGCAGGAGAACCACTAGAAAAGGTATCCATAACATATCAACCAAATGATACAGATGTGAAGTCAGCAAAGTTTAAAAACTATGGTCTATCAACTTTTTACTATGTATTTGAATTAGATCAAAATGGAAATCCAATTGTAGCTTCTAATCAAGAAGTTGCGATAAATAACTTGTTGTATTGTGTAGAGTATAAAAATGGAAACAACGCTACCAATGCAGCACAGGTAGGCCAAACGGTAACCGTAACAAACTATAGCCGTTATAAGAAACTACCATCGACAGGTGGCAATGGAACTGTTCGTTACAGGATCATAGGAGGTACGCTCATACTTCTTGCTGGTCTGTTAATGATAAAGACTTTAAGGAAACACAATTTAGAAAATTAGTAAAACATTAAGGAGGAAGAAATGAAGCTAATTAAAAAAATTCTAGCCATTATGTTTGCATTCATGATGGTAGTAGGAATGGGAACGAAAGTGAATGCAGAAGAAAATGAAAGTACTACAGAACCAACAGGAAAGATTACAATTAATAATGCTGTGAATGGTCAAACTTATTCAATCTATAAAATTTTAGAATTGGAAAGTTTTAGTGGTGATAATTATTCATATAAACCAGTCGATGCTTGGAAAGAGTTTTTTCAAGTTGAAGATGCTGCTACTGGCAAACAAAAGGGTGCTGGAAGTGAGTATGTAACTATTGATGAAAATGGTTATGCTACTTGGGAAAGTGGTGCAGATGTAAAAACATTTGCTAAATTAGCATTGGAATATGCAAAAAATAAACCTATTACACCAGTTACTGAGAAAAAAATTGAAAATAAAACACTTGAATTTACAGGATTAGAATTTGGCTACTATTTAGTAGATTCTAGTGTTGGAGCACTTTGTGGATTAGACACAACAAATCCAAATGCAACTATCAATGAAAAGAATGGAACACCTACTGTTGAAAAGCTGGTTAAAGAAGATTCAGATACTTTCGGTCCTAGCAATACGGCAGATATTGGACAGAAAGTTGAATTCAAGACTACAATCACTGCACAGGCAGGTGCACAGAACTATGTACTACACGATAAAATGGATGCTGGATTAACATTTAATAATGACATTCAGATTACATTAAACAACAATATAGTAAATAATGATTCTTATAACATTTTATTAAAGAGCAATTCTACCACTGAAACTAAACCTTTAGGCAATTGCACTTTTGAAATTGATTTTTTAGAAACTTTCTGTAATTCTCTCAAAGCAAATGATCAGATCATTGTTTCCTATTCAGCAACATTAAATGAAAATGCTGTTGTTAAGGGTGAAGGAAATAAGAATGAAACATGGTTAAAGTATGGAAATGGTACAGATACAGCGCATTCTATAACAACAACAAAAACATATGAAATTCCAGTATTCAAATATACAAAGAAAGATAACACAAAAAAAGGACTTTCTGGAGCAAAGTTCACTTTAAGTAAGAATGCTAACGATTCATCTCCAATCAAATTAATTGAAGTAAGCGAAGAAACTACAAAATTAACATATAGAGTAGCTAAAGAAGACGAAACTTCTGCTGCAACTGAAATCACAACTCCATCTAAAGGTGAATTTGTAATTCAAGGTCTCGATGCAGATACATATTATCTAACTGAAATTGAAGCTCCTAAGGGATACAATAAATTAGCTGCTCCAATCGAAGTCGTAATTGATGGAGAGGGTAATGTTAAATTTAATGATGCTAATGTAGACAGAGTAGAAGTCGAAAACAAAACAGGCACACTCTTACCTTCCACTGGTGGTATGGGTACAACAATAATCTACATGGCTGGTGCTATTCTAGTCGTTGCTTCTGGAATCGTATTAGTTTCTAAAAAGAGATCAAAAGCAAAGTAAGAAATAAAAGAATCAACATGTTGTAAAGGAAATGAGTTTTCATTCCCTTACAACAGTAAGGAGAGGACTGCAATATGAAAAAACATTTATCTACAATCATACCGGTACTTGTTTTTATTGTAGGACTGTCCTTACTGCTGTACCCAACAGTTAGTAATTTCTGGAATGCAATGCATCAAAGTAGAGCAGTTGCGAACTACTCTGATGTGATGGATAAAATGGACCAGCAGGAAAAGCAAGCTGCAGTTGATGCTGCAGTCGCCTATAACGAATCACTGTTAAGTAATGCTGATAGATTTAATCTATCAGATGATGAATTAAATACATATAAAAGCTTATTAAATGCTGATGGTACAGGCATGATTGGCTATATTACAATTCCATCCATTGACTGTAAACTGGCAATCTATCATACCGTTGATGCTTCTGTATTACAGGTGGGTGCTGGTCACTTAGAAGGTTCTAGTTTACCTGTTGGTGGAAAAGGGACACATGCTGTAATATCTAGTCATCGTGGTCTTCCTAGTGCAAAGCTTTTCACTGATTTAGATCAATTGAAAGAAGGAGATTTGTTTTATCTTCATGTCTATAATCAAGTCTTGACATATGAAGTTGATCAGATTGCGATTGTTGAACCAACGGATTATGGTCTACTTCAGATTGAAGAAGACAAAGACTTGTGTACTCTATTTACATGTACGCCATATGGTATCAATACACATCGTTTACTTGTACGTGGTCATCGTGTTGAGAATTCTAGTGCAGATGCAAATCTGATCTCAGAAGCATCTAAGATCAGCCCAACACTTGTTGCCGCATGTATTGGTGTGGTGCTACTTGCTATCATTTGTATGATTTATATTGTTGTTAGAAAACGTTCAAAGTGAGAAACCTTTATGAAAAAGCATATCTATCAAAACATACTTAAAATATTTTTAATACTATCAGCATGCATATTCTCTTTCACATGTGTCTATGCAGAAGAAACTGGCAGCATTACAGTTCATATGCCAATGGAAGATATGGAAGTATCTTTGTATCGTGTTGGTGAATTTACAGAACAAGGTACATTTACACTCACAAAACAATATCAATCATATTCTGTGTCTCTTGATCATTCTTCCAGTGAAGGATGGCAGGCTACAGCCAATACACTTGCACAATACATTGAGCGTGATGGTATTCATGCTGATGTGGAAGGTGTATCTTCTAGTAATCATACGATTGCATTTAATGATCTATCTTGTGGTTTGTATTTAATGATTGGCAGTGAAAAAGAAGTGAATGATAATGGAAATGTTGAAGTTTATACACCACAGGTATCATTTATCTCTTTGCCAGATGTATCTACAGATGACCCATATCACATTACAACAGTCATGAAGTATGAAAAGAATGACTCCACATATACAAGTCTGCATGTATTAAAAGTATGGAAACAAGATACAGACAATACTAGACCTGCATCGATTCAGGTAGATCTTCTACAGAAAGATACAGAAGGAAATACAATTGTCTATGATCAACAGATTCTGAGTGATGATAATCAATGGTCATATACATGGAATGATCTTTCAAGCAGGTATACATGGAATGTTGTAGAAACAACGGTACCAGAAGGATATACAGAAAGTTCTATTAAAGAAGGTAATACCGTTGTATTAACAAATACATCAACAACACCAGTAATAGAAGAAAAGCCAAAACCATCTAATCAATTACCATTCACAGGTCAATTGCAATGGCCAATTCCAGTGTTAGTGATTGTGGGTATTATGTTTTTGATCATTGGAAAAGTATGCAGAAAATATGAAGAGTAAGGCTAATATATTTACACGCATTGGAAAGCTTTGTTTCGTATGTGCATTACTGTTATATGTATTCAATATTTATGACAGTTTTATGCAGGATCAAAGTCAGAAACAAATCCTTGAACAATACATACAGGAAAACAATCACCAGCAGGATACATCTCTTGTACAGATACCAGACTACCAGTTAAACCCAAAAATGGATATGCCTGAAGTACAGTTGCCTGGACTTGAAGAAGCTGGATGTATTGGTATTCTAGAAATACCATCAATCAATTTAAGATTGCCTGTATTAAGTACATGGAGCTATGCATTATTAAAGAAAGCACCATGTAGATATACTGGCAGTGTATATCTGGATAATATGGTGATTGCTGCACATAACTCGAAAGCACACTTTAAGAAACTTTCTAACTTGCAGGAAGGGGATATGATTACATTTACGGATGCTGTAGGAAATGTATTTACATACAGTGTTGCTGGGATTGAAATACTACAGCCTGAAGAAGTAGATGATATGACAAGTGGACAGTGGCCTTTGACATTGTTTACATGTACATATGGTGGTGCTAGTAGAGTGACAGTGAGATGTAGGAAAAATACTGAATAATTGTGTTTATAAATTACAGATTGCATAGAGAGGGATATTTTCCATCCAGTCTTGATCAATGTATTTTCTAGTTGAAAAACGGATTGCTTTTTCTGGATGAAATTTATCGCAATATGCTTTTAGACTTTGAGATTTGATATTTCCTTCAGCTTTGACTTCAATTGGAATAACATATTTCCCTTTTTGAATTAGAAAATCTTGTTCAAATGTTGATTTGTCTGTTCCATAGTAATAAGGAGTGTATTTTGTATCTGCAATGATTTGTTGAAGAACGTATTGTTCTGTTAATGCTCCTTTAAATTCAATGAAAATATCATTGCCTTCAAGAATGGATGCAGCATCTAATTCACTCAGTGCTCCAAGCAAACCAATATCAAGCATAAATAATTTATAAATATTCATGTTTGTGTATGCCTTTAAAGGTACATGTGGTTCATTGACACGATTGACTTTATGAACAAGTCCACTGTCAACCAGCCATTGAATTGCTAATTCATATTCACTGCTTCTTGCACCTTTTTTGATTTGTCCAAAGAAGAATTTCTTATTTTCTTTAGCGAGCTGCATGGGAATGGAATTCCATACTTGACGGATTCTTTCTAGAGAGTGATTGTCAGCGTGTTTTCCAAAGTCTCCTTCATATTGTCGAATGATATTTGTTTGAATATTCCGTACTTCTTGATAATCTTTGTGTAATCGAAATTCATTGACAACTTCTGGCATTCCTCCAACGTAGTAATAATTCTTTAACCAAAATAAATACTTGTCCTGAAAGTTATCAATGATGGTATAGTCTTTTGTTACTAGCGCATCCGCAAGATTTTCTTCATCCATTGCGTATAAAAATTCTCGGAAATTCAGAGGATATAAGTCTAATAGTTCAACTTTTCCAACAGGATAGGAAACGCCATTATGAATAGCAACACCTAAGAGGGATCCAGCAGCTACAACAGCGTAATCTTTTGCTTCTTCACAAAAATATTTCAATGATTCTAATGCTTTTTTAGATTCTTGAATTTCGTCGAAAATAATTAAAGTGTCATTCGGTGTGATTGTGATTCCAGATTCGATATTTAAACTCATTAAAATACGTTCAATATTAAAATCTTCTTGAAAAACATCATCCATACGTTTGTTGTTGTAAAAGGAAATATAGGCTACTTTTTTGAAATTTGTTTTTCCAAATTCTTTCATCAGCCATGTTTTCCCTGTTTGTCGAGCTCCCATAATTAGCAATGGCTTTCTATTTTCTTTACTTTTCCATGTGATTAATTGTTTCATCGCTGATCTATACATAAATTCGCCTCACTTTTAAGTAGTATATCACACTTTTTCTGACCTGATTTACATATAAGCTTACACTTTTTCTGATCTATTTCCGTCTTTGAACCACACTTTTTCCGACCTCAATAAAAAACCGCAAGTTTATATGCTTGCGGTTTCGTCTTATTTTGTGATGAAATGTTGTAATAATGTGAATGTATGCATAACACCATCTACATGGCTTCTTTCATAGTTGTGAGATGCATATACACCAGGTCCAATCAGACCATGTCGAATATCATATCCAGCTCTGAGTGTTGTTTCCACGTCACTTCCATAGTGTGGATATACGTCGATTGCGTAATCAATGTTATATTCCTTACAGATATCATGTAATTCTGTAATCAAATCATAGTTGTATGGACCACCAGAATCCTTTGCACAGATAGATACCATTCTTTCTGTACATCCAAGATCTGCACCAACACATCCCATATCTACAGATAACATATCTTCTGTATCGCTTGGAATATTGCTTCCACCATATCCAACTTCTTCCAGACAAGTGAAGATGAGTGTAACTTTACGGTTTAATGTGATGTTTTCATCTTTTACCCATTTCGCAATGCCTAATAGAATAGCGGCAGAGAGTTTATCATCTAAGAATCTGGATTTGATATATCCACTTTCAGTGACTGTTGTTTTAGGATCCATTGCGATGATATCGCCTGTTTCAATGCCTAGCTTTTCAACATCTTCTTTAGAAGAAATATTTTCATCTAGTAAGATTTCCATATTTTCTTCTTTTGCTTCCACTTTTTGATCAGCAACATGTGCACTTGGTTCTTTGTTTAATACAACACCAGTGTACATTTTTCCACTTCTAGTGAATACCATGCAGTTTTCACCATCTGCAGTAGACCATTGATGACCGCCAAGCGTTGTTGGCTTGAGTCTTCCGTTTGCCTTGATACTTCTAACCATAGCGCCAAGTGTATCGACGTGTGCAGCTAGAACAAGTGGATTTCCTTCGCCGCCAATCGTACATTCAACGTTTCCTTTTCTTGTGATTCTTGCCTCATACCCCATGTCATCTAGTGTTTCTTTGACATATTTTGCAGCTTTGGCAGTATAGCCGCTTGGAGAAGCAATCGCTGTGAGCTTGTAAAGCTGATCACAGATCTGTTTTGCATAATTGTTCATTTGTTTTTTACCTCACTACGAATCTATTGTAAAGCAAATAATATTTAGTTCAATGGTTTCAAAGAATATCATAAAAATATGAATTTCGGAGTGAAAACTGACTTGAATTTTAATAAAATTGAATAAGAAAAATATCAATTTAAATGGAGAATGTTATGGAAAGAATGATTGAAGTTTGTTGTGGAAGCTATGAAGATTGCGTTGCTGCTGACAAAGGTGGCGCAAAGAGAGTGGAATTAAATAGTGCATTGAGTGTTGGCGGATTAACACCTACACTGGCAACATTGAAAAGAGTGAAAAGAGATACGGATTTGAAAGTCATCTGTATGGATCGTCCTAGAGCTGCAGGTTTTGCATATTCATTTAGTGAATTTGAAACAATGATGGAAGATGCAGAAGTGATGCTTGAAAATGGTGCAGATGGTATTGCATTTGGATTTCTAACAGAAGATGGAAATATTTGTCTGCCATATGTGGAAAAGATGGTGGATCTGATTCATTCCTATGGGAAAGAAGCTGTATTCCATAGAGCATTTGATGTTACACCTGATCCATTCCAGTCCATGGAAATATTGATTGATCTAGGTGTGGACCGTGTATTAACAAGTGGACAAAAAGCGAAGGCAATGGAAGGTATCGATTTAATCAAGCAGCTGCAGAATCAATATGGAAGTCAGATGGAAATACTGGCAGGTTCTGGAATGAATGCTGGAAATGCAATGGAAATGATTGAAACAACAGGTATTTCACAGGTACATTCTTCCTGCAAGAGTTACAGTAATGATCCAACAACAAGCAGTGAATTTGTGACATATGCTTATTTATCTGCACCACATGAAAATGATTATGATGTTGTAGATGAAGCTCTTGTTAAGAAACTTGTTGAGGCAGTGCAATGAAAATTGTTTGTGCCTTGGATTCATTTAAGGGTTCTTTAACATCTTTGCAGGCAGCCAATGCTATCAAAGAAGGTATTGGTGAAAAGCATGAAGTGATCATCAAGCCACTTGCTGATGGTGGGGAAGGTACAGTAGATGCTTTGTGTGAATGTATGCATGCAAAGAAAAGAACCATTCTAGTAACAGGTCCTTTTCTTGAAAAAGTGAATGCAACGTATGGAATGACGGAAAATAATACCGCAATCATTGAGATGTGCAGTGCTGCTGGAATTACACTTGTACCAAAAGAACAGCTAGATCCTTATCGTGCAACGACATTTGGTGTTGGAGAAATCATTCAAGATGCTTTCAATCATGGCTGTAGAAAGTTTTTGATTGGCATTGGCGGTTCTTGTACGAATGATGGTGGTGTTGGGATGCTGCAGGCATTGGGATATCATTTTTTTGATCAGAATGCACAAGAAGTTTGCTTTGGCGCAAAGGGATTAAAAGATATTGCAAGTATCGATGATACTTGTGTAGATCCTGGAATTAAGGACTGTTCGTTTTTTATCTTGAGTGATGTAAAAAATCCATTGTGTGGAAAGCAAGGTGCTTCGTATATCTTTGGACCACAGAAGGGTGCAGATCAAGCTATGGTAGAAGAAATGGATGCATGGATGGCGCATTTCGCATCCATTGTAAAAGAAAAGTATAGCGAAGCAGATCATAACTATCCAGGCAGTGGGGCTGCTGGTGGTCTTGGGTATGCATTGCATACATTTCTGCATGGGCAAATGAAACGTGGTATTTCTTTTATATTAGAAGAAATTTGCCTGGAAGAAGCAATCCAGAATGCAGATCTCATCATTACTGGAGAAGGAAAAATAGACGCACAGACTGCGATGGGGAAAGTACCGGCTGGTGTAGCGCAGCTTGCGAAAAAATATCAGAAGCCTGTCATTGCGTTTTGTGGATGTGTTGGTAAAGATGCAGAAGCATGTAATGAAAATGGTATTGATGCATTCTTTTCCATTCAACAAGGTGCTTGTTCAATGGAAGAAGCAATGGATACAAATCGAGCTTATCTGAATCTGAAAAGTACTTCAAGACAAGTCATGCGTTTGATAGAAAAAATTGCATAAATATGCATAAAAGATCAATTTTTTGATCTTTTTTCGTGTGTAAGCGTTAGCATTTTGAATTGCTCTATTTTTGCATGAATAGAAATGATACTATTTAACGCGCGGAGGGGAAATATGAGTTTCGTATTATTTATTTTGGGATTAGCACCAATTATCTGGCTTGCTTTTGCATTGTTGAAAATGAAGTGGCCAACATTTAAAGCAGCAATTGGTTCATTTTTGATTTCTGTTGTGTTAGCTATTGTTGTATGGCAGTTGCCTGTTGTGGATACTGCTACTGCAGCATTAGAAGGTACATTGATGGCAATCTGGCCAATTATCATTGTTATTATTGCGGCAGTATTTACATATCGTTTATCATTGAGAACTGGTGGAATGGATGTTATCAAATCTATGATTACGTCTTTCTCAACAGATAAGCGTGTACTTGTTTTGTTGATTGCATGGTGTTTTGGTGGGTTTATGGAAGGTATGGCTGGTTTTGGTACTGCAGTGGCAATTCCTGCCAGTATGCTTGTTTCTTTAGGATTTGATCCATTGTTTTCATGTCTTGTATGTTTGATTGCGAATGGTACACCAACAGCATTTGGTTCCATTGGAATTCCAACAGTAACTTTAGCAAATCTATTATCTTTAGAAAATACATCATTGTCATTTATGACAGCGTTGCAGTTAACACCATTTATTATTCTTTCACCAATATTAATGGTGATGATTACTGGCAATGGAATCAAAGGATTGAAGGGTGTATTGCCAATTACACTTATGAGTGGGATTGCATTTGTGATTCCTGAAATCTTGATTGGTAAATTTGTTGGTGCAGAACTTGCGGTCGTTGTTGGATCTGTTGTTTCTTTAGCAGTTACAATTCTGATGGCAAAGAGCGTAAAAAGAGATCCTGCATATGAAGTAGCGATTGAAACACAAGAAAAGTTTGATGGTAAAAAGGCATTATTAGCATGGTCGCCATTTATCATGATCTTCGTATTCCTTTTACTGACAAGTAAACTCGTTTCCCCAGTGAATACATTCTTGGCACAGTTTGCGACATCTCTAACAATCTTTACAGGTGAAAATCCAAATACAATTACATTTGCCTGGATTAATACACCAGGTGTGTGGATTTTTGTATCCGCAATCATTGGTGGTCTTTTACAAGGGGCAAAGATGGAAGACTTTGTGATTGTTTTAAAAGAAACATTTGTACAGATGAAAGAAACAATGATTACTATGATTTCTGTATTGGCATGTGCAAAAATCATGGGATATTCTGGAATGATTTCTTCCATTGCTTCCTTTGCGATTGGAACAACAGGCAGCTTCTATCCATTATTTGCGCCATGGATTGGTGGACTT
Organism: uncultured Bulleidia sp.; assembly: GCA_934725105.1. Lineage (GTDB taxonomy): Bacteria > Bacillota_I > Bacilli_A > Erysipelotrichales > Erysipelotrichaceae > Bulleidia. The sequence continues at coordinate 14,075 of CAKVBD010000001.1, forward strand.
GGAACATTTGTAACGGGTTCTGGCACAAACTCTGGCGTGCTGTTTGGTGCAGTACAGAACAGTGCAGCCAATACATTGCATATTGATCCATACTGGATGGTTTCCTTGAACTCATTAGGTGTTGCGGCAGGTAAAATGCTATCTCCACAATCTCTTGCCATTGCATTATCTTCTGTGAATGCAAAGGGGGAAGATGCAAAATTAATGTCTAGAGTTATGCCATATGGATTACTCTTCTTAGTACTGATGAGTATTCTAGGGTTTGTGGGAGCACAGATATTCTGAAAAAGTTGGAACTTTGTTCCATCTTTTTTTGTGGATTATTGTAAATGCTTACATTAAAATGAAAGTAGTGTGTAAGGAGACAAATTATGGATTATTCAACATTGAAAGGTTTTCCTCAAGGTTTTTTGTGGGGAGGTTCTTCTAGTGCTTATCAGTGTGAAGGTGCATGGGATGAAGATGGAAAATCACCATCTGTATCCGATACAGCAGATATTCCTGAAGGTACAACAGACTTTAAAGTAGCGATTGATCATTATCATCGTTATAAAGAAGATATTGCTTTGATGGCTGAGATGGGATTTAATGAATTCAGATTCTCCATTGCATGGCCTCGTATCATTCCTAGTGGGGATGGTGAAGTCAATGAAGTTGCAGTGAAGCATTATCATGATGTCATTGATGAATGTCATAAATATGGTATTGAACCAGTTGTTACGCTATATCATTTTGATTTACCACAGTGTCTGCAAGATCGCTATGGTGGATGGGCTGATCGTAAGTGCATCGATGCATTCCTCAAGTACTGCAAAGTCTGCTTTGCAGAATATGGCAAGAAAGTAAAATATTTCTTAACAATCAACGAACAGAACATGATGGTTTTATACCAGGGGCATCGTGACTATAAAGATGAAAAGACAATCTGGCAGGCAAATCATCACATGTTACTGGCACAGTCATTAGCAATGCAGGAATGTCATAAGATGTGTGATGCTAAAATTGGACCAGCACCAAACATTACTGCAATCTATCCAGCAACTTCTTCTCCAGAAGATAATTTAGCAGCAATGGATTTTGATCAGCTCCGTAATCGTTTGTTCCTGGATCCAGCTTGCTTTGGTACATATCCAGAAGCATTGCTGAGATGGTTTACAGATCGTGGTGTTGCGCCTGTCGTTGAAGAGGGTGACATGGAAATCTTAAAGAATGGTCATCCAGACTTTATCGCATTCAACTATTATGGTGCTGGATGTGTAAAGTATGTTTCTAAGGAAGAGGGAGAAAAGGCTGTTGCGGAAGCTATGGAAAAGAAAGATTTTATGACGGGTCTGATGACATATCCTGGTTTATGCATGGCAGTAAACAATCCTCTACAGGAATCTACATCTTACGGTATGGGAATTGATCCAGTTGGCTTGCGTATTACATTAAGACAGCTTTGGGAAAGATATCATTTACCACTTATCATTACTGAAAATGGATGTGGTGTACCAGATACATTAGAAGATGGCAAGGTACATGATGATTATCGTATTGATTATTTGAGAAGACATATTGAAGCTTGTAGAGAAGCAATCAATGATGGTGTTGATTTATTTGGATATTCTCCATGGTCAGCATTTGACCTCATTTCAACACATCAGGGTATTACAAAGAGATATGGATTTATCTATGTTGATCGTGATGAATTTGATCTCAAGGATATGAAGAGAATCAAGAAAGATTCATTCTACTGGTATCAGAAAGTCTGCAAGAGTAATGGTGCAGATTTAGACTAATTAAGGAAAAGAAAAGGAGAGTAAGAACATGAGTTTTCCAAAAGGATTTTTATGGGGTGGCGCTACAGCTGCCAATCAGTATGAAGGTGGTTATCTAAGCGGTGGTAAAGGTCTTGCCGTTGCGGATACTTTAACAGGTGGTGATGGTATTCACGGTATTCCAAGAAAGTTTATCGTTGAAATGCCAGATGGTACAAAAAGAGAAATCGGTAGTAGAGAAGAAGTTCCTGCAGGCGCTAAAGCAATTGTAGATCCTAACACATATTACCCAAGCCATGAAGCGACTGACTTCTATCATCATTGGAAGGAAGATATTGCATTATTTGCAGAAATGGGATGCAATGTTTACCGTTTATCTATCAACTGGACTAGAATTTTCCCTAATGGTGATGATGAAACACCAAATGAAGAAGGTCTACAGTTCTATGAAGATGTATTCAAAGAATGTCATAAATATGGTATTGAACCATTAGTTACAATTTATCACTTTGATATGCCTCTTCATTTAGCAAATGAATATGATGGTATGGTTTCTAGACATACACTTGAAGCATTCAAGAGATATGTTGAAGTTATTTTCAAGCGTTATAAGGGACTTGTTCATTACTGGTTAACAATCAATGAAATCAACATCAACACAAACTTCATGATGAATGGTGTTCATGAACATATTTCTAACAAGCAGAACGCTGAACAGTGCAGATGGCACTTATTTGTAGCAAGTGCATACGCAGTTAAGATTGGTCATGAAATCGATCCAACAAATAAGATTGGTTTAATGATTGCACATGGTGCTACATATCCATATTCCTGCAACCCAGAAGATGTATGGGCTGAATTAACAGGTGCGCATGATAACAAGTGGTTCTATGGTGACGTTCTTGTTAGAGGTTACTACCCAGCTTGGAAGGTAAAGGCTCTTGAAAGAGCTGGCATTACAATCCAGAAGGAAGAAGGAGAAGATGAATTATTGAAGGAAGGCGTTGTTGACTTCTATTCATTCTCTTACTATTCTTCACAGGTATTTGCTGCACATCCTGAAGAACATGGTGTATCTGAAGGTAACCAGACAATGGGTGTTAAGAACCCTTATTTGAAGGCTAGTGAATGGGGCTGGACAGTTGACCCACTTGGCTTGAGAATTAACTTGAACCAGATCTGGGATAGATATCAGATTCCTATGATGGTTGTTGAAAATGGCTTAGGTGCAATTGATAAGGTTGAAGCTGATGGTTCCATCCATGATGATTATCGTATCAAGTATATGAGAGATCATATCAAGGTTATGAAGGATGCGGTTGAAATTGATGGCGCTGACTTAATGGGCTATACACCTTGGGGTCATATCGATCTTGTTTCTGCTGGTACAGGTGAAATGAGAAAGAGATACGGATTCATCTATGTTGATAGAGATGATGAAGGTAAGGGTGACTTTGCTAGAAGCAAGAAGGATTCCTTCTTCTACATGCAGAAGGTTTACAAGTCTAACGGTGAAGATTTAGACTAATGTATTTATCAAACAGTTCTAGTCAAATGATTGGAACTGTTTTTTATGTGCGTGTTAAAATGTGACTATAAAAAATTGAGGTGTTGAATATGAACGAAATCATTCAGGCAATGAAAGAAAGAAGAAGCTGTAGAAAGTATCAGGACACAATGATTCCTAAGGAAGATCTGGAAGAAATCATTGAAGCTGGTTTGTATGCGGCAAGTGGCATGGGGAAACAGTCTCCTATCATTGTTGCGGTTACAAACAAAGAAGTGAGAGATGAATTGTCTAAGATGAACGCTGCTGTGATGGGAAGTGAGAATGATCCTTTCTATGGTGCTCCTGTAGTATTGATCGTATTGGCAGATAAGTCAGTTCGAACAGAAGTGTATGATGGATCATTGGTCATGGGAAATCTAATGCTTGCGTGTGATGCAAAGGGTATTGGTTCTTGCTGGATCCATCGTGCAAAGGAAGAATTTGAAAGTGAAGAAGGGAAAGCTTTGTTGAAGAAGCTTGGTATTGAAGGTGAATATGAAGGAATTGGACATTGTGTGCTAGGGTATCGTGCTGATGAAAAGCCTGTACCTGCTCCACGAAAAGATAATCGTGTATTCTGGTGTGAATGAAGTGTTAAGGACATGTGAAAAGCATGTTCTTTTTTGAAATATTATTCCGAAATATAGCGACACAATTTTATGGTGAAAAATAAATGTTAGAATGAAAGCAAAGAAGGTGTTCATATGGAAAATTCAGTTTTGATTGATCGGTATCGTAAATGGGTGATTCAAAGAGGCACAGAAACATTTCCTGTAACGGAAAATGAAGAAGGTAATTTAGAGATTGAATCGAAATTTGCATTGGGACGTGTGAATTTTTATGAGGATGATATTGTTGAACTCAGAATTGATATGATTCGTGATCAGACAACAGAATTCTTTCTACATTTTCAATTGAAGGATTTGAAACGTGCACAAGATCTTTATGTGGAAATGGAAGAAGCAATGCGCAGCTTAAAGGATCGTCAGGTTGTGCATATTGTATTGTCCTGTACTAGTGGATTGACAACTTCTTATTATGCGGAGCTATTGAATGCAGCAGTGAAGACTTTGAATCTGAATTATGAATTTAAAGCAGTTTCTTATAATCGTCTTGAATCTGAAATGCATGGCAAAGACATGTTGCTGCTGGCACCACAGGTGCATTTTGAAAGAAAAAAACTGCAGGAAAAATATCCAAACGTTCTTGTTAGAAATATTCCTGCGCAGACATTTGGAAAATATGATACAGGTACTTTGATTGAAATGATTAAAGGAGAACTGCAGGACGAGGATGCTTTAAAAACACCAAAAGCAGTACGTACACAGGCGTTCTTTGAAACAAATAAAAAAGTGCTGGTTGCGGGATACATTCAAAGTGAAAATGAAAATCATATTATTTATCGGTATTATCATAATGGTAATATTTTGTGCAGTGGAGAAATTGTGTGTGAAGAAGGATCGGTTGAAGAATTTATACAGGTTCTTGATCCACTTGTAGAAAAATATCCTGAAATTGAAATTATTGGTTTAAGTTTGCAGGGATCCATTGAAGATGGTGTTGTTTTTTTACCAAATCATCCAATGCATATGGTAAATGTCAGAGAACAATTGACGGAAAGATATCATCGCCCTGTTGTACCATTTAATGATGCAAATATGATTGTAACGGGTATCTACTGGCTGGAAGATCGTTATCGTTCGATTATTTTGTATTTTTTTCCTGATAATTCTGATGCGGCTGGTTGTGGTATCGTTGTAGGTGGACACTTGATTCGTGGTAGACAACACGTTGCAGGGGAAGTGAAATATACACAGAAAGTTTTAAATTTATCGAAACCATATAATTCATTAATTGAAAGTAAAGAAGGATATGCAGAAATCATTGGGAAAACATTGGTGACAATGACAGCGACAATTGGTCCAGAAGCAATTTTTGTGTATTGTGAACATACTGATCTTGAACATATTCAGAGTGTAATGTTAGAAAGTATGGAAGAAAGATTTATTCCACCACTGCATCAATTGCATGATATTAAGGAATATATGATGACTGGAACATTCTTGAGATGTATCTGGAGAATGGATGATTTAAAGAGAAAAGAGTTTGGTTTAACACATAATCCATATTTATAATCATTTTATAATTATTTCTTTCAATCTTTGATAGATTTTTGTTGAAACTATGGTAATATGAAAGCTCGAAAACAGGAGTGAATACTATATGGAAGCAAGTGAACGTAAAAGAAAAATAATGGATGCGACAATGAGAATCGTAGCGGAAAAGGGATTGGAATCTTTTGCGGTATTGCAGTCAGCGAAGCTTGCGCATGTAAATGAAGCTCTTGTATATAGAGATTTTGGGACAAAAGAGAATTTATTGTTTGAATGCTATAATCTTGTCGCAAATGAAGTGGCTGGTTTATATCAGGATGCACCAGAACCTGCATTGGGTGATGATGAAAAAATGTTTGAACAGTTTCATGAAATGTGGATTGCCTACTTTACGTTTTTAATCAAGAATGATTATAAAACGTTGTATTATCAAAGTTATCGTGATTCCGAACATATTAAAACATTTGTTCAGAAAGAAGCAGAAGGGAAAACAGCTGACTTTAGTGGATTGATCAGTGTTGTTGAGCCTGTGATAAAGGCATTTCCTCTTCCTGAAGGAATGTCAATGCATTATGTCTGGACATATTTGATGGATATCTCTGCGGTATTTGCGAAGAGAATCATTCGTAAAGAATTGCCGGATACAAATGAATCCTATGAATTTATCTGGAATTTAATGGCATCTGGATTATCTGCCTATATTAAGAAATGAATAGATCAGAAAGATCTATTTTTCTTTTTTTCATAGAAATGTGTCGTTATAATGTTTGTAAAGAGAGACGGATTTTATGTGGCTTTGGTGGTTTTGGTTAATATGTGACTTATTTATTCCACTTGTAATGATTGTTGTAGGAAGAATGACGTGGAAACATTGTCCAAAGAATATAAATAGTTTGATTGGATATAGAACAACTCGGTCAATGAAAAATATGGATACATGGAAATTTGCTCATGAATATTGCGGAAAACTTTGGTGGAAACTAGGATGGCTAATAATGATACTAACTGCTTTGATGTATATTCCATTATACCAAGGTAATGATAACATGATTGGAATTGCAGGGGTTGTTCTTATAACAATTCAGTGTACTGTTTTGATCATATCAATTTATCCGACAGAGAAAGCCTTAAAAGAACATTTTAATGACGACGGAACACGAAAATAAATATCAATTTATCAAAAAATGAAATCACACGTGAAATGATCTCTTCTCGTTTGAATTAGCGTCTCAGATAGGAGTCGAACCTACGACTTTTCGCTCAGGAGGTCTATGCACCACGGACTATAGTTCCTTTTATGTCTGCAGTCTTATTAGCAAATGTTTAAAAACGTTTTATGCATTGTGCTATAGATATAAATGTTGAATAAAATTATAATGAGAATATATATTGAAAGTGTGGCGTATTACAGTCAATGAATGAAGTAAGCAACGAATTTTCGTCAATTCATCTTATATACTCAAATGACTCAATTGGAGAAACAGTGTTTCCCCAATTCAAAAACTACGCTGTCACCGTGTAAAGAAGAATTACACCATCTTTTAAATGAAGAATAGAATTAAAAATTGGATTTGGAAACGAGGTATTATTATGAAAAATCAGAAAGAGAACAAAGAAAAACCTGTCATTGTTTTATCCTTTGATGGTACAGTCATGGATACAGAACCTGCCATTATTGCAACGTATCGTGAACTGTTTGACCGTCATCATAAGAATGAACTGTTTACTAAAGAAATTCAGTTAGCGGCATTGGATGACTCTGTATATTCTGTGATGGAATATTGTTTTCCAGAAGAAGATACAAAGAGAATGGTGGATGAATATAATTCCTGGCAGAAGAATCATTTGAGTGATTTGATTCAGCCAATGCATGGAATCAAAGATCTATTGAAGTGGCTGAAAAAACATGAGTATAAAATTGCGACTGTTTCAACACGTGAAAGAGCATCTATTGTGGATTTGCTGGAACATGCACATTTGATTCAGTATTTTGATGTCATTATTGGTGGTAAGAAAAATGCACAGGCAGAAGCAAATAGTTTATTTACTGCCTTAAAGCTACTGGATGCAAAGAGCTGTGTCTATGTTTCTGACAGCAGTGCAGAAATTATGTCTGGCAAAGATGCTGGTGTTTATACTGTTGGCTTTGCGTCAAATCCTGATAAAGCAAGATCCATTGTTGAAGAACGTCCTGATTTTGCAACAGCGGATTTAATCCAGGTAAAGAAACTTCTAAAAGGTGAACCATTGTGGCTAGGTACAACCATCAATTATCCAAATGCAGAAGAAGTCATTCATAAAGCAGAAAAGAAAGCTGCTAAGAAAAAAGCGAAAAAATTAGAGAAGAAAGTCGCATGATTTTGCGGCTTTTTTCATACAAAAAAAAGTCCTTGCATAAAGGACTTTTGCATCGTGAGCGGTAAGGGACTCGAACCCATGACCCCCTCCACGTCAAGGAGGTGCTCTCCCAGCTGAGCTAACCACTCATGTGTCTGTGTATTCTAACATAAAAATATTTCATGTGGAAGTAAAGTATGCGAAAATTAAATGCAGAGGTATTTGTGAATGAAAGTTTTATTTTTGAATACAAGTGAAGAAGAAAATGGTTTGCTTTCTCAAGGCATTGCATTGTGTTGTGCAAAGCTTGTGGAAGCTGGGATAAAATATGAAGTTCGCTGGGTGAAAGATATTCATCCATGTACGAGCTGTGGAAAATGTTTAAAGAGAAGAAGATGTTTATTTGATGGGATTGTCAATGAACTTCATGAACATAGTGATGAATTTGATGCTTTGATCATTGGCAGTGATGTGATGTACTCTGAAGCAAGTAAACAGGCAATTGAATTGTTGAAGTGCTTATTTCGCAGTAACAATGAAAACTATGTTGGTAAGATTGGCGGCGTGATTCTTGCATCTAACCGTAGAAATACGGAACATGCATATCAGGAATTGAATCGTTATTTTTCTTATAGCTGTATGCCTGTTGTGAGTGGCAGATACTGGAATACGGTATGTAATGATGCGATAGATGCAGAAGAAATGGAAAGACTGGCACAGAATATTTCATGGTTACTGAAATGTATCTCTAGTGGAAAAGAACATGGTATTCAAAATCCTTGTTTTGTTGAAAAATTGGATGCCTTTATGCTTGGAAGATAATGTACAATAAATGTATAAGAAATGAGGAAAAATAATATGACATATCAACAAACATACCAAGAGTGGTTAGATCATTTAGATGAAAATGATCCACTCAGAAAGCAACTTGTGGATATTAAAGATGATGAAGTAGAAAAAGAAGATCGTTTTTATAAGGATTTATCTTTTGGTACAGCAGGATTGAGAGGTAAAGTTGGTGCGGGGACTAACCGTATGAACTTCTATACTGTTGGTAAGGCAACACAGGGCATTGCACAGTTCATTATCAATCATGGAAAAGAAGCAATGGAAAAAGGTGTTGTGATTGCACATGACCCTAGACATTTTTCTAGAGAGTTCTGTGAAATGACAGCGGGTATTTTAGCGGCAAATGGAATGAAAGTTTATACATTCCCATCTTTACGACCAACACCAGAACTTGCTTTCTTGATTCGTAAGATTGGAACTGTTGCGGGCATTAACATTACAGCGTCTCATAATCCAAAGGAATACAATGGATATAAAGCATACTGGAGTGATGGCTGTCAGGTTTCCAGTGAAATTGCTGACGGTATGGAAAAAGAAATCAATGCGGTAGATATCTGGAATGGTGTAAAGAAATCTTCTTATGAAGAAGGCGTTGCTTCGGGTAAAATCATCGTACTGGGTGAAAAAGAAGATCGTGAATATCTCGATAAAGTTGAATCTTTGGCAATTCATACAGGAGATGAAATTGATGCTTCTATTCCTCTTGTATATACACCACTCAATGGATGTGGATCCATTCCATTTAGACAGATGTTAAATGATCGTGGTTTTACAAACTGGAAGATCGTTCCTGAACAGGAAAATCCAGATCCTGATTTTACAACGGTTGGCTATCCAAACCCAGAAGATCCAAAGGCATTTGCCTTGAGTGAAAAATATGGTAGAGAGTTTGGTGCTGAACTATTGATGGCTACTGATCCAGACTCTGATCGTTTTGCGATTGAGATTCGTGATAATGATGGCAACTATGTTCCATTAAATGGCAACCAGACAGGTTATCTGCTTGTAAACTATATTTTAGAAGGACATGAATCTGCAGGTACATTGCCTAAGAAGGGTGCAATGGTGAAATCTATTGTTACGTCTACGCTTTCTACAAAGATGGCTAAGGCGTATGGTGTTGAAATGTTTGAAACATTAACAGGCTTTAAGAATATCTGTGGTAAGATTCCTTATCTTCATGAGAATGGCTATACTTATTTGTTTGGCTATGAGGAAAGTGTTGGCTATGCTGGATGTGAAGATATCCGTGATAAAGATGGTATTTCTGCGGGTATGCTTGTAACGGAAGCTGCTGCGTACTATAGAAAGCAAGGTAAGACATTGTGGGATGTTTTACAGGAGATCTATGCAAAGTATGGCTATACATGTGAAGAAGGCGTCAATATCATTCTTGAAGGTATTTCTGGTAAAGAAAGAATTGATAGAATGATGAAGTGGATCAGAAATGAAAAGCCAATGCAGATTGGTGAATATAAGATTGATCATATCATTGATTATATTGATGGATATGAAGATCTGCCTCCACATAATGCATTGCGTTTCTTTGTGGATGAGGATACGTGGTTTGCGGTTCGCCCAAGTGGAACAGAACCTAAGATCAAGATGTATTTCTACAGCAGTGATGAAACAATGCAGAAAGCAAAAGAAAAGAATGAAGCAATCAAGAAAGCTGTGTTAGATCTGATTAACGCAGTGGAATAACTGACAAGAAAAATAATTTGTGAAAATCAAAAATAAGAATGCAGGAAATATACAAAATGAAATTGTATAGAAATCTGCATTCTTATTTTGTATTTTTAACATGGTCTGGTGATATGACAGGTGATGACTTAGCTTACATATGCATATGATGGTGCAGGCAGAGTTACTGCTTAATTCGGATAGTACAAAAGGTAAAAAATGGTAAAAAAAGGTAAAACAAATTTTCAAAGGTAAAAAATGGTAAAAAAGAGTAAAAAAGAGTAAACTATAAGTGTAAAGGAGAGAAGTATGCCAACAACAAATCCATACGCCTTGCAATTTGGGCAAGAACCACAACAGTTAATTCCAAGAGAGTCTCAACTTTCAGAAGTTGTTGCTAACTTTCTCAGTGAAAATGGCTTACAACATATTTATATGATTACAGGTATCAGAGGAAGCGGTAAAACAGTATTTATGACAAATGTTGCCAATTCTTTTGATCCAAAACAGTGGATTGTTATCAATGTCAATGTGTCATCTCAAATCAGTATTGTTGAACAGATAGTAATCCAACTTGCAAATGACAAGAGGCTAAAGAATAGTTTTTCGCTGTCTTCTCTTTCAGCAAATATTTTTGGCGTGGACGTCAAAGTGGACAATGCTGTTCCAACCACTTCTGCTGAATACGAAGCAACAAAGCTTTTGAAATCAGCAAGCGAGAAAAATCTTAAAGTCTTAATAACAATTGATGAAGTTACAAATACTTCATCAATCAAAGAATTTGCTGGGGCATTCCAGATTTGGCTGAGAGAAAACCAATCTGTTTATCTGTTGATGACAGGCTTATACGAAAATATTAGAGAATTGCAGGATGATAAAAGTCTTACGTTCTTATATCGTTCTCCAAGAATTGACCTATTTCCGCTGCAGATGGGTGCTATAAAAAACAACTACGAAGAAAATCTGAATATAACTTCAGAACAGGCAAAAGAAATGGCTAGATACACACTAGGATATTCGTTTGCTTTTCAGGCGCTTGGTTACGTTGTATGGAACAATGGCAAGTATGACAAAAAGGCTTTGCAGGAATATAGACAGATACTTGCTGATTTCTCATACGAAAAAATTTGGAGCGAACTATCTGACAATGACCGCAAAGTTTGCATTGCAATAGCTGAATCAAGTTATTGTGAGTATAAAGAAGTCAAATCCATACTGAACTGGGATAATAATCAACTGAATCCGTACAGAAAAAGACTGATCAACAAGCAGATTATCAGTGATAAAAAAAGAGGATTTATGCCATTTACGCTGCCACTTTTCAAAGAATTTATCAATGATCAGGTTGAATACGAAACATGGTAAATGATGCATGTTTATTTCCGGCATAAATTGTAAAGGCTGGAAAGTTTTAAATTCATGAGAGTCTTTTTGTGCTGCTTCATGTACAATAGATAGCGATGATACATGTATATACATTAAAGAATTGGTATTTTGATCAAACAAAAGATAAATATAGAGTATGGGGAAACATCAGTGGAAATGATGCATTTGAAGAAGGACAGTGGATTCATACTTCCTTTGTGACGCGTTTAGAAGTGGAATGGGGTGCTTTGCATATCTATACAGAAAACTCTGAATATCTTGCGAAGTATTGTGAACATGATGCGTTGGATAAACGTGTATTGCGGCGTGCATTAAGAGATTATCTGTGGCCAGATGATGTGCTTGTATTTAACAAGATCAAACAGTCAGAAGATCGTAAACAGATGAATAAAAAAAGTCAGCAGACACCTGATGACTTTAGAACTTGTGCAATCTTGACATTTTCTTCCGATATTTTGAATCATTTTGTATCTTTAGAATTAAGACAGGGGAAGAAAATCTATCGCAGACTGGATTATGATATTCAAAGAGGAATGTTTGAAGATGCATTTGTGTTGAGTGATCCAGCAATGGATTATTATTTTAGATTCTTTCCATTTGGCAAAAATGCGTATCAGTTTGATGAATGGCAAGGAAAATTTACGCCGGTATTTATTCGAAATATGGGAAGTGAAGATTTCTATGCTTCAACGGTGTATGGGGATTATGTCATCCCACCGAAATCAACGATCTTGATTTCTACAAATCAATCGGATGAAAGAATTTCTACTTCGTTAGATAGTACGGATCATGATAAAACAACTGTGTTATCTCATGCATCTATTAAGATGAAATAAAATGTCCTAGCCAAAGGGAGTAATGGCTAGGACATTTTTGCTTTGAGAATAAATAACCAGCTATTATTTATGCCCAATGGAAATATGATATATGGATTTATAAGAAAATCAACATTGAAATCTGTAATAATTCATGCATGTATGGATTTTATGCCTGATTAATAAAATCTTAATGATTTGAAATCTATTTTCTTAAGGGACATATCAGTACAATGAGAGTGTAAAGAAAGAGGGAAGTATGGCAACGTTATTAATTGTGGATGATGAAAAGGATATCATATCTGCGTTAGAAATATATTTGAAACCAGAGGGGTATGAGATATTGACAGCGAATAGTGGAAAACAGGCTGTAGATATAATACATAGAGAACGAGTAGATTTAATTTTGATGGACATTATGATGCCTGAAATGGATGGGTATCAGGCAACAAGCAAGATTCGTGAAGAAAGTAATGTACCAATCATTTTTTTGACAGCGAAAAGTGAAGATACTGATATGATACTGGGATTGAATATTGGGGCAGATGACTATATTACAAAGCCATTCAATCCAGCAGAAGTCATCGCAAGAGTAAGATCATGTCTTAGAAGATATACAGTGCTTGGCGGAAATACGAATTCTTCCAATGTATTGAAGAATGGTGGTATTGAAATCAATGATGATTCGAAAACAGTAACAGTAGATGGAAATGTTATTTTGTTGACACCGGTGGAATATGACATCTTGTTATTATTGATGAAGAATATTGGAAAAGTATTTTCTTCTTCTGAAATTTATCAGAAAATCTGGAATGAACCATTTATGAATGGGGAAAATACAGTCGCAGTACATATTCGTCATCTAAGAGAAAAAGTGGAAATTAACCCAAGTGAACCTCGATACATCAAAGTTGTGTGGGGCAGAGGGTATAAGATGGAGAAATGCTTATGAAAAAGAGTGGAATTTGTAAAACGATTGGTGTGATACTGCTTGTGGTCTTTGGATCAATTGCGTGTTTCTTTGGTGGTGTGTCCTTGATTGAATATGAATATGGATGGGATAGTGAAGAGTATCTGCAGTCTTCAAGTGCGCAGGATGGGGTTGATTACAATATTCATAATAAATATTATGGAATTGTCGTTTCTGAAAAGAAGGTGAATGATTCTGTTGTTGAAGCTTTCGTGAGAGAAATCAGTAAGAACTTTGATTATTATGTTGAAAAATATGATGCGAAAACAAAGAGTTATGTCCCTTTAGTAGAGAGTAAAAACTATACAGAAGATTCTGACTATCTGCTTGTTAAAAAATATGGCATTGGTGATATTACGAATGCAGACAGTCAAAGAATGTTTGAAGGTGATGCATTTGAGAATAGTAATGTTGCGTATATTGTGCATGTTGGTGTGAATGAGCCAACTGTGAATGATGATACACAATTCTATCAGAGATATCAGGTTTATATGATGATTAAGCCATATACAGAAAATGCAATTACGTATACTGTTGCTTCTGCAGCTGTTATATTAATACTTCTTGTATATGAAACCATTGCGGCAGGACATACGAAAGAAGAAGATGGAATTCATTTATCATGGATTGATCGTATTCCATTTGATGTGTTTACATTTGTGATGATTCTTGTTGGCTGTTGTGTTGTATTGATTGGCTCAGAACTGACATCAAGTGTTTCCTATATGATGTTTTATAAAGCATCACAGAGTTTTATTGAAGCTGGACTTCCTTTGATTGCATTTGTGATCTTGCTTGCTTTGGTTGTGTATGTGTATTACATATCGTTTGTGGTAAGAATCAAATCACATACATTGATTTCTAATAATGTGATTGTAAAAGCAATACAGTTTGTATATTATCCAGTGAAAAAAATTGTTTTGGAATTCTATGATGCATATTGTCATTCTTCTGAAGTCTGGAAGAAAGTAATTGCTGGTCTTGTTTGTATTTCATTTGTATTATTATTGATTTTCTTTGTTGCTGTTGCGGAAGCTGGTTCTGTATTCTTTGAATTGTTCATTGTGGTTTTGATGATGGCGATGCTATATGGAGTATGGATTCTGATCAAAATCAACGCAGATACAAAAACATTGTTAACAGCTGCTGAGAAACTCGCAAATGGAGAATTGGATTATCGTATCAGTGAAGAAGCGTTGAATCGTCTGCATGGCCCGTTTTATGAACATGCAAAGAACTTGAACTTGATCAGTGAAGGAATGAAAAAAGCGATTGAGAATGAATTGAAATCTGAAAGAATGAAAGCGGAATTGATCACAAATGTTTCGCATGATATCAAAACACCCTTAACATCCATCATTAACTATGTGGATTTATTGTCAAAACCACATGAGGAAGAAAAGACACAGGAATATATTGATGTTCTGCAAAGACAGTCACAAAGATTAAAGAGACTGACAGAAGATGTTGTGGAAGCTTCAAAGGCAAGCAGTGGAAATATTCAGGTGCATATGGATATTGTATCCATCAAAGAAATCATTGAACAGGCAAGTGCAGAATACGAAGAGAGATTGAAAGAAAAGAATCTCACGCTGATTACAAAGATTCCAGAAGAAAAGATTGAAGTGGATGCGGATGGAAGACTACTTTGGAGAGTGCTTAGAAATGTATTTTCCAATGTGGCGAAGTATTCTATGGATCGCAGTCGTGTGTATATTGATGTTGTTGAAGATGGCGAAAATGTTATTACAACAATCAAGAATACTTCTAAGAATCAATTGAATATCACGGAAGAAGAATTGATGCAAAGATTTGTTAGAGGAGATAGTTCTAGACATACAGAAGGTTCTGGACTGGGATTGAATATTGCGAAATCTTTGATGGATTTGATGCAAGGTTCCTTTGAGATTCAGATTGATGGAGATTTGTTTAAATCTGTCATTACTGTAAAAAAACATGAAGAAATTTAAATGGATTCCTGTGCTGCTTGGCAGTCTGATACCAATTCTAGTAGCACTTGTTATGGAAGAAATCATACATTGATGGAAGTGATTGCTTTTGGGCAATCATTTCTTTTGTGATAGTATGATTTATATGAAAATACAAAGAATTGATACATATGATGATTCTAGATTTACAAAAGATGCTTTATATCAACATGGCTGTTATCTTGTAGATGATGAACCATATGAAGTTGTAATTGTTTCTAAAAATGAAGCTGTGATTTGTGGAAAAGATCAGAATGTATATTGTGATGTGATTGATTCCTTTCGTATACATGCCCCACACATTACTTGTTTTTATGATGTAAAGCATACAATCGTAAAAGAGTATGGAGTGCAGAAACTCTTTCGCATTGCACTTTCTATGATTCAGCCATCACAGTTTTATGTGGATCAAGATAAGCTTGATGCAGTTTCTCATTTTATCCAGCGGGAAGAGGATGTAATTATACAGGCTGGTAAATACAAAGACAGATGGATCTCTACGGATGGACATACTAGACTGTATGAAGCCTGTCGTAAAGGTTTTACATATGTGTATGGAATGGAAGATGAAATCAATGCAGATATAATCTATTTTGTTGAAGAAGCACAAAAAAGAGGGATCTTTGTCCCTCAAGATATGATTGTATTAGACCACCAGCAATATATTGATCAATGGTTTGGATACTGCGAAGAATATTTTCAATGAATGTCTTTGTAGGACAAGACACCATACATAGATTCACTGTTCTTAACGGAAGCTGTAATTGCTTCTGAGAAGCATCTTGCGGCTAATGTACCAATAACATTGAGATCTGCTTTGACTTTACCAGATGCCATTGCATAAATCGTATCGCCATCAAATTCTGTATGAATTGGATTGATGGAACGTGCCATGCCGTCATGTGCCATAGAAGCAATCTTTGTGAGTTGTGTTTTATTGAAGGATGCATTTGTTAATACAATACCAATGGTTGTATTTGTATGGAGCTGTGATTGCATCTGCATCATATACAATGCTTCTTCGCAATTTAAGAACTGTTTTGTGTTGTAGTCGATTGCTCCAGCAATCTGTGTTCCATTTGTATAGTCAAATACATCACCCATGCTATTGCATGCGACGATCACACCGACCTTAACATCTCCTAATTGATATGCACAAGATCCAACGCCTGTTTTCATCATATGTTCACTGCCGTATGCTTTACCGCATGTTGCTCCACATCCAGCACCAACATTACCATCTGCGTAGTTGTTATTTTCAGCATTCAGACATACTTGATAGCCAAGTGACGCATCTGGTCGAATTGTATTTGTATGCATTTCTAAATCAAATAGACAAGACTGACAGACAATTGGCACAACACCACTGTCTGTTGGAAAACCAATTCCTTTTTCTTCCAGGTATTTTGTGACACCAATGGATGCTTCTAGGCCAAACGCACTGCCTCCAGATAGTAATACCGCATTGACACTGTCATTTGCGGCTAATGGATTTAATAGTCCACCTTCACGATTGGCAGGCCCTCCTCCACGAATATCTACGCCACATGTAGCGCCTTTATCTGTTGGAAGGATAACAGTGCATCCCGTTGCACCTTCTGTGTATTCTGCATTTCCAATTTTAAAATCTGTAAGCTCATGAATGGATATTTGTTTTAAGATTGTCATATTTTATCTTCTTTCCTACTCGATTCATTATAGCATCGAAATAAAGTATTCTTAGACGAAAAAGAATTCTAGCAGGAAGACTGTCATACAACAGGCACACGCAACAACAGGTAATCCTTGATCAAAATATGCAAGCACAATTCCTACGCATAAAGATGCAATGCCGGCAATTTGTGAGTTTGTTGCCTGTACCATTGCGGGAAATGTCATGACTGCGAGTGTTACGTATGGAACATAGTATAAAAAGGATTTTAGAAACCTGTTTGTGATTGGCTTACGGATGAGTGTTAAAGGCAATACACGGATACAGTAGCTTGTTAAAAATGAAACAAGAATATACATGAAAATGGAATGGTTCATACATCTTCCTCCTTGATGGGTTTTATAATCGAAGCAATGGATGCGATGATGAGTGTTAATAGAATGATACGTGTACCACTAGAAAGTGAACGTATGCCTGGTAAGATCGTGCATAGATAGCTTGCAATAAAGGAAATCAATACAATGAATAGAATCGTATGATTCTTTTTGGATGGTGGAATGATAATCGCAAGGAACATTCCATATAAGGCTACAGATAGAGCGGAAACGATTATGGATGGTAAGATGTTTCCTAATATGATTCCGCATGATGTTCCAATGGCCCATGGTAGTACAGAAGCTGCCATGGCTCCATAGAAGTACAATGGATTTAAATAGTCTTTTCTTGAGATTGCTAATGCAAATAATTCATCTGTGATGGCATAGCCAATGCATAGTCGATGAATTGTTTTTGTTTCTGGGGAGAGCTTTTGGGACAGGGAACAGCTCATTAACATGTAGCGTGCGTTTGCAATGAGCGTCATCAGGATCATTTCAAAGTACGATCCACTTGCGAGGATGACTTGTGTACCTGCGTATTCTCCTGCACTTGCAAGATTGCATAGAGACATGAAGAAGCCATCGATCCAGTTTAATCCTGCATTTTTCATCGCAATGCCTAATGCAAAAGAGACTGCGAAATATCCTAGTCCAATAGGAATGCCATCTTTGAAACCTTGTGTAAATTCTTTCTTGTTCATGAAAATAATAATATAGCATTCTTTTCATAAGTAAAATGAATCATTATAATAAATCCATAAGGAAAACTGATATGACTTCTAGATATAAGATTTTTATGAAAGTATTGGAATGCAGAAGTTTCTCGATTGCTTCGAAAGAAATTGGCTATTCGCAATCTGCGGTATCGCAGGCAATGAAATCTTTGGAGGAGGATACTTTAAGTAATTCAAAACGTTGTCAATAGTGAATAAATGTGTTAAAATATACTCATGGAGGGCGCTGTTATGAACACATCTAATATCACTAATTACAAACCAAAAGATTTTGCTGAATTATTGGGTGTCTCAGTCAAAACGTTACAACGTTGGGATAGAGAGGGGATTCTGAAAGCAAATCGAACTCCGACTAAAAGGCGTTATTATACTTATGATCAATATCTTCAGTTTAAGGGCATAAATACTGAAAACGATAATCGTCAGATTGTTATTTATGCCAGAGTATCTACAAGAAACCAAAAAGATGATTTACAAAACCAAGTAACTTTTTTACGTCAGTTTTGCAATGCTAAAGGTATCATTGTAGATCAATGTATTGAAGATTATGGAAGTGGGCTTAACTACAACCGTAAAAAGTGGAATCAATTATTAGATGAAGTAGTTGAACAAAAAATCAAAACTATCATAGTTACACATAAAGATAGATTTGTCAGATTTGGCTATGATTGGTTTGAAAAATTCTGTATGAAGTTCAATACAACCATAGTGGTAGTGAATAATGAAGAACTATCACCGCAAGAAGAACTTGTGCAGGATATTGTATCTATACTTCACGTTTTTTCTTGTAGATTGTACGGGCTTCGTAAGTATAAAAAACAAATAGAAGGGGATGAGGAAATTGCTAAAGAGCTTCAAAACGGAAATAAATCCGACAGTCGAACAAAAAATCAAGATTAACAAGACTATCGGCACTTGTAGATATGTTTACAACTTCTATCTCGGTCACAACAAAGCTTTATACGATAAAGGTGAAAAGTTTATGACTGGCAAGAGTTTTAGCGTATGGCTCAATAATGAGTACATTCCTAATAATCCTGATAAAATATGGATTAAAGAAGCATATTCAAAAGCTGTAAAAAAATCTATTGAAGATGGATGTACTGCATTTACAAGATTTTTTAAACATCAAAGTGCTTTTCCTAATTTCAAAAAGAAAGGTAAGTCTGATGTAAAAATGTATTTCGTAAAGAATAATCCTAAAGACTGTAGATGCGAGAGACATAGGTTAAACATACCCACTTTAGGTTGGGTACGCATTAAAGAAAAAGGCTATATACCAACAACGAAAGACGGATGGAAAATCAAAAGCGGTACAGTATCCATCAAAGCAGGCAAATATTATGTATCAGTTCTTGTAGAAATTCCCGATACTAAGATTGCTGATAAAAGTAATTACGGTATGGGAATTGACCTGGGTTTGAAATACCTGGCGATTGTTTCTAATGGTAAAACTTATAAAAATATCAATAAGTCAGCAAGAGTAAAAAAATTGGAAAAGAAACTGCGCAGAGTACAAAGGTGTCTCTCACGCAAGTATGAAAATTTAAAGAAGGGAGAGTCCACTCAAAAGAATATACAAAAACAAAAGCTTAAAGTGCAAAAACTTCATCATAAAATAGATAATATCCGTACTGACTATATCAATAAATCAATAACCGAGATAGTGAAAACCAAGCCATCCTATATAACTATTGAAGATTTGAATGTATCAGGAATGATGAAGAACAGACATCTATCAAAAGCTGTTGCATCGCAAAAGTTCTATGAATTTAGAACTAAGCTTAAAGCTAAGTGTGATGAAAATGGTATTGAATTAAGAGTCGTAGACAGATGGTATCCATCATCCAAAATATGTCACTGTTGTGGTGCTATCAAGAAAGATTTGAAGCTTTCAGATAGAATATACCGTTGTGATTGTGGCTATGTCGAGGATAGGGATTTTAATGCTGCTCTTAATCTAAGAGATGCTTTAACTTACGAAGTTGCATAATAAACGCAAACGTAAGTATGTACTGCGGGCTATCGCAGGAATTTACGACTGTGGAGTGTACAAGAACTTGTGAGTAGCGTATTGTTTACAATCGCCAAAGCATACACAATGAAGCAGTAAGAAGTATCCGCAAGGACTTCAATTTCTCGATGTGTTTGAGTATATTTCAACACATTTTGAGTGGCAGAATATGATAATATTCATGAGTGGATCAGGAATGGTGAAGTTGATTTTGCTTTTATCAATCCAAAGGATTTTGATGATATTGAAATTGATGTGATCTATCATGATTATATGCTTGCGGTACTTCCTGTGGGGCATCGTTTATGTAAGAAAGCATCTGTGCATTTAAAAGATTTGTGTGATGATCCTTTTATCTTGCTGGATGAAGGCAAGAACAGTGTTCCCTTAGATGCATTTCATCAATATGATCTGCAGCCATCCATTGCATATAAAGTGTATGATGATTATTCCATCTTAGCGATGGTGAAGCAAAATATGGGAATCAGTATGATGTATGGTCTTGTAGTGCGTGACTTTGAAAACAATGTTGTGATCAAGCCAATACAAGAAAATGTTGAAAGAACGATTGCGTTAGCTTGTTTAAAGAAAGAATATCTTTCCAAAGCAAGCAAACAGTTATATGAATATATACAGAAGAACGTGACAAAAATATTAGAAGATGGATTGTTGAAACATGAGAAATAGAAGACTGGAGAAATTTTTAGATCTGTGTATTGTGCTGTGTGGTATCGCTACACTTGTGTTTTATAGTGGTGCAATAGAATCTAAATTTTATGTGGAAAGATTTGCATCGATTTATGCGATTGATTTGTGTCTTGCGACTTTATATTATCTTTTAGAATTTATCTATATTCGTAAAAGAAGTCGTGGAGTTTTCTTTTCTTTATTGAAATATATTGTATTAACGCTCATGACATTCTGTACGATCTTCAGCTGGGTATTTATGCAGCCATTCTATCGGAATGCTTCTGAGAATTTACAATATGCATATCTTGGAATGCATTGCGTGATGCCGATATTAATGGTGCTGGAATATATTGTTGGAGAAAAAGGACATTTTAATAAGAAGTTTATTATCACAAATATGGCATTATTGATCATTTATGGTGGTGTTGTACTATTGTGTGGACAATACGCACATACGGGATATCCGTACGCATTTTTAGATCCGGAACAATTAGGATATGCAATAGTGCTTAAAGAATGTGCTTTAATTTGTGTTGTGTATTATTTTTACAGTAAATTGATTTTAATGTTTGATCATAGATTTAGAAGAAGAAAGAGAAAGACGATATGATAAAACCAATTGTTTCAGGAACAGCGATTTTTACAAAAACAGCTATCGCAACAAAAGAAGACTTACCCATTGCGTATGATTTGTTAGATACATTGAAAGCAAACCAGGCAAGATGCGTTGGTATGGCAGCCAATATGATTGGCTGTAATAAAGCAATCATTGTGGTTGGACTTGGTCCAATGCTGTTTGCGATGATGAATCCTGTCATTACAAAAAGAAGTGGAAAATATGAAACAGAAGAAGGGTGTCTATCTTTAACTGGTGTTAGAAAGTGTATCAGATATCAACACATTGAAGTTGAGTATCAGGATTTGAATATGAAAAAATGTCATCGCAAATTTGAAGGCTATATTGCACAGATCATTCAACATGAAATTGATCATTGTCATGGCATTGTCATTTAAAGACCTATGTGGTCTTTTTTTTGTGTGAGATCGCATGAAATGTATTTGTATGGGAAAAAATGCTATAATTTAGTCGCGTTTTTTACGAAAATGCTTTTAATGTACAAAAAAGGAAATTATGAATAGAGATATTAGAAGAATTACAGATGGAGCAATGATGGCAGCAATCATTGGTGTCATGCTTTTTATTGATCGACAGACAGCAGGCATGATATCTAGCGGGTTTGTGTGGATTTTACCAATTCCAATGGTTTTCTATAGTGCAAAATATGGCATGAAAAACAGCTGGATGTTATTCATTGCGGTATTGTTATTAACGTTTGTTCTAGGAACACCTCAAACATGGTTCTATATGGTGAGTGAAATGTTAATTGGCATTCTATATGGAAGTGGCATTTATAATAAAACTTCCACAAGAAAACTGGTGATTCGTACAATTTTGCTTGCGGTAGTTGCGGATGTACTTTCTATGCTTGTGTTTGCTTCGTTTTTTGGATATGACATTGCATCTGAAGTCGTTGAATATCAAAAAATCGTTACCCAGGCTTTGGGCCAGGCAAAACAGACTTTGCCATCAAACATTGATTTAACAGGTCTGATTCGAAATGCACTTGTTGTATCAGTTGTTGTGGGTGGTGTATTGAATGGCTTGGTTACGCATTTACTGAGCCGTTTGATGTTAAAGAGATTGCGTATCTATACGGCAGATGTTTCTCCGATTTCTTCCTATTATCCACCTAAATGGAGTGGCTATATTGGAATTTTAGGACTCGTTATGTTTTATTATTCTTCCTACAATACATTTGAAAATGCATTGGTACAGTCATTTTTACAAGGATTTGGAATGATTGGGGTTATGTATCTGGCTGCATTTGGTGTGATTGCGGCAATGATTTATACAAAGATGCGTTTTCATGTAAAGGGATTTGCGGCAATCATAATTGTCATCTTTGCGATGATGATGCCAATCGCTTTTGCATTATTCGGATATTTCTACATTACAACAGATCTACATGATAGATTGATACAAGGAGTTGATTCTCATGCATACAAAGATCACGAAAACTAAAAAGATCGTTTATTCATTGCTGGTTATACAGGCATGTGCTTTGTTTGTGCTTTCTTTTCTGTCAAAGAAAGTTTCTATTCCAGCAATTCTTACCTTAATGATTGAAACAATCTTAGCAATTTATGTCATTTCTGATTTCGAAGAGGCGTATGAAGAACAGTCAAATGGCGTTAGAAACGTATTGGGTTCTACTGCTGAAGAAGCTTTCTTGACGGGTGGGGTTGGACTTGTCATGTATGATGATGACTATACCGTTACATGGATGAGTGAATTATTTAAGGAAAGAAAGATTGACCATGTTGGAGATCGTGTTTTAGGATGGATTCCTGAAGCAGATGACTTGATTGCGGGAAAAGCAGATGAAGTTTCTGTTACGTTAGATGAAAAAACATACAGTATTACGCGTAAAGAAGATGCACAGGTATTGATCTTTACAGATATTACGAATGAAGTTGTTCTAAAGAAGAAATTTGATGATCAATTATTTGTTTTGGGTCTTGCTTCTTTTGATAACTATGATGAGAGTGTTCAGTATGAAGATGAAGCGGATGCAACAAATATTTCCGCAAGTGTAAGAGCTCCACTTGTGGAATATTGTCATACACATCATGTGTTGATGAAGCGATTGAATAACTCTAAGTATTTATTGATTCTGAATGAAAAAGCATATCAATCCATGGTAGATGATCATTTCTCTGTTCTTTCTAAGATCAGAAGAGTATCAATGAAGATGGATGTATCTATTACATTATCTATGGCATTTGCTTATGGTTCTACAGAATATGATGTATTAGATGAAATGACTGCGAATCTGATGGATCTTGCACAGACAAGAGGTGGTGATCAGGTTGCGGTTCAGTGTGTTGGCAGTGACATTAAATTCTATGGTGGCTCTTCTGAAGCAAATGAAAAGAGAAGCCGTGTTAGAGTTAGAGTACTATCTCACGCATTGAGAGATCTGATAATAAAGAGTAGTAATGTAATTATCTGTGGGCATAAGATGGCAGACTTTGACTGTATTGCTTCAGCCATGGGATTGAGTCGTGTGGCTTCTACGTTTGGTAAACCAGTATCTATTATTGCGAAAACTGGTGGGATTGAAGAAAAGCTGGCAGCTGCATTGAAAATAAATGAACAGGAATTGAGCCAGGAATTTAATTTCATTACGGATAATGAAGCAGTCAACCAATTACAGGAAAAGACACTTGTGATTATGTGTGACCATCATAATATCAAGCAGTCAAATGGTGCAAAAGTACTTGAAAATGCAAAGAAGATTGTGATTATTGACCATCATAGACGTGCAACGGAAATTGGGATTAAACCAACACTTGTATATATTGAAGCTGGTGCTTCTAGTGCATGTGAACTTGTGTGTGAAATGATTCCATATATTTCTAATAAAGTTGATATCTCTGATATGGTTGCGACATTTATGTTGACAGGTATGGTTGTAGATACACAAAGATGGAGAGTGAGAACGGGTGCTAGAACATATGAAGCTGCAGCTAGATTGAAAGATATGGGTGCAGATATTTCTAAATCTAATGCATGGCTGAAAGATACATTTGAAGAGTTCTCCATTAAAACAGAAGTTGCAACAAGTGCTGAGAGATATGATCATGGTGTTGTAGTTGCAAATGTTGAAAATAGAGTTTTATCTCGTTCTTTGATGAGCCAGGTTGCAGATTCTTTGTTGGATCTGCAAGGTGTCAGAGCAGCATTTGTTATCGCAAACTGTGGTGAAAATGAAGCTGGTATCAGTGCGAGAAGTGATGGTACGATCAATGTACAGATGATCATGGAAAAGATGGGTGGCGGTGGCCATATGAGTGCTGCAGCTATGCAGAAGACAAGAGGAAAGGTAGCTGATTTGAAGAATGATCTTCTAGAAGCTACGATTGAATATTTCAAGGAGGATAGTGAAGATGAAAGTAATTCTTAAGCAGGACGTTAAAAAAGTTGGTAAAAAGGGAGATATCGTTGATGTTTCCGATGGATATGGCCGTAACTATTTGATCGCAAGAGGTTTGGCTGTTGCGGAATCAAAGAAGTCTTTGGAAATCTTAGGTGAACAGAAAGCTGAAGAAGCTAGACTAGAAGCACAGCGTGTCGAAGAAGCAAAACAGCTCGCTGAGAAGATGGAAAAGATGATGCTTACATTTACTGTCAAAGCAGGTGAATCTGGTAGAGTATTTGGTTCCGTTTCGACAAAGCAAATCACAGAGTCATTAGCAAAACAGGGAATTCGTATTGATAAAAGAAAGATCCTGGATACAAATCCAATTCAGACATTGGGTATTACAAATGTTAGAATTGAACTCCATAAAAATGTTGTTGGAACAATTCGTGTAAAGCTTGTCGGGAGTGAAAAGTAATGCCTAGGCAGTTACCTTCTGCACCAGAAGCAGAGGCTAGTCTTTTAGGTACAATGCTTGTATATCCTGCTTCTACGCGTATTGCGATGGAAGAAGGGCTGAGTGAAGATGATTTCTTCGTGGAAGCAAATCGTAAGATTTTTCGTGTTGCTTCTGATCTTTACAATAGTGGTCAGCAGATTGATTTGACGACGGTTTATACAAGATTGAATGATTTGAATCTTTTGAATGAGACAGGTGGCATTGAATATCTGACAAAGCTTTCTGATGCTTCTGTAACTTCGTATAACACAAAAAGTTATGTGGAATTGATTCGTGATAAGGCAATTGCACGTAAAATGATTGAGACTGCAGAAAAGATTGCGGAAGATGGTTTTGAAAATTCTAGTGATATTGATGCGTATTTAGATGATGCAGAAAAATCAGTACTGGATATTTCTAGAAACCGTAAAACAGCGGAATTTAGAACACCACAGGATGTTATGCGTGCAGTTATGGAACGTGTACAGATGATGAGTGAAAATAAATCTGATATCACAGGTTATAAAACGGGATTTGTGGCATTGGATCATCGTCTGCATGGTTTTCAGAAGGGTGACCTTGTCATTTTAGCTGCGCGTCCTGCGATGGGGAAAACTGCGGTTGCGTTAAATCTGGCGATGAATGTTGCGACGTACAACCAGCCAGGTGCCGTTGCAATTTTCTCACTGGAAATGCCTGCGGAACAGCTTGGGATGCGTTTGTTAAGCGCAAGAAGTCATGTTCCTGGCGATAATATTAAAACTGGTAGATTATCGAATGATGAATGGAATGCGGTCAATGAAGCTGCAGCTGATCTTGGAAAACTGCCTGTTTATATTGATGATACTTCTATGATCAAGATTCCTGAGATTTTTTCTAAATGCAGAAGATTACAGGCAGAACATGGATTGAATCTTGTTTTGATCGACTATATTCAGCTGATTACAGGTTCTGGCAAGCGTGGAGATAACCGTCAGCAGGAAGTTTCTGATATTTCTAGAAGCTTAAAAGCACTTGCGCGTGAATTGAGTGTTCCTGTCATTGCATTGTCTCAGTTATCTCGTACGGTTGAACAGCGTGAAGATAAGCATCCAATGTTATCTGACTTGCGTGAATCTGGTGCGATTGAACAGGATGCCGATATTGTTTTGATGTTATATCGTGAAGCTTATTATAAAGACGAAGCTAAACAGGCGGCACAGGAATCTGGCAGTGAAAAACTGGAAATCAATATTGCGAAGCACAGAAATGGTTCTACAGGCAGAGTCATTGTTGCTTTTGAAGGTGCAACAAATGCACTTTATAATATTCAGAATGATAATGATTTTATTCCAAATGAATAAGGAGGCAAACGTATGAAAAAGTTTATGACATTATTGATATGTACTTTGATTAGTATTGTAATTGTTGTCGTAATGCCAATGCTTTTTCATACGTTTTCTTTTGTGCGTGTTGAAAGTGAATCTACAAATCATGTAGGTATGTTTCATCAGACAGTCGAATCTGTCAATGCGAAAGAACAGACGATTCATAAGCTCTACTACAAAGACGCGCTTGTTGGTATCTTTTCTGATCAGGAAGCTTTAGATCGTCATTTAAAACAAGTCTATCATGATAAATATGAAGCTGATTTTCCAGATACAAAAGCACATATTGGAAGAGACTGCTATATTGTTGATGAAAAATCATACTATACGTATTCTGATGCATCTGAAGAAATTTTGAACTATCTTGATGAAAATGAATTGTATACATTACAGTGTACTGCGATCAATATTTCTGAAGATGGTAACGTCAAAGCAAGGTTTTATGTGAGTGATCCAAAACTGTATGAAGATGCGATGAATGCGTATCTTTCATTGTTTGTTGATCCTTCTTCCATTGCATCTTTAACAGAAAATGCAAATACGCAGACAACCTTGACAAGTTATGGCTCAAAAGATGTTGGTCTGTCTATTTCTCAACAGATTACCCAGGAAAAGACATATGCTTCTCCTTCTGAAATCCGTACAACAGAAGAATCTGTACTTGCGTATATTGAGTATGGAAATAATACAGAAAAGCAATATTATACAGTGCAGGCATATGATACGGTTGCTGGTGTTGGTGCGAAAAACTATGGTTTAAGTGCAACGCAGGTTATGAATATTAACCGTGATAAGATTTCTTCTACAGATCAGATTTTAAAAGAAGGCGATCAGTTATGTATTACATATTTTGAATCTCCAATTGATGTTGTGGTATATAAAAAGACTTTACGTCAGGAAACGGTCTATTTTGAAACGACATATATTCAAGATGAAAATCTTGTAAAAGGGGAAGCTGAAGTACGTACTGCGGGTGAAAATGGCTCTAGAAATGCATTATATACAGAAAAATGGATCAATGGCGTTTTGACGAGTGGTACGCTGGATTCTTCTTATGAAACAAAACAGGCAAGTAATGAAGTTGTTGCTTTGGGTACAAAAAATGAACCTGGTGTTGGTACAGGCTCTTTTAGATATCCTGTGGAAAATGTTGGCATCTCTTGTGAATGGGGCTGTTACTATGGTCATAGAGGAACTGACTTTATTGACCAGTATAATTCCTGGGGAGATGTATATGCCGCAGATAATGGTGTCATTGAAGAAGTTGGATATAATGGAATTTCTGGTAACTATGTTGTGATTAATCATAACAATGGCTATGAGACATATTATGGTCATATGAATGTTCCTTGTGATCTTCCTGAAGGAACGGTTGTAGCTAAGGGGGATGTGATTGGTCACATTGGTATGACTGGTTTAGCGACTGGTCCACATGTGCATATGTATTTTAAAGTTGATGGGGAAAGACATAATGCATGTGAATTTTATGATTGTGAAAGTGTACCGCATGTATGATGAATTTTGCGTTATTAGCGAGTGGATCAAAAGGAAATAGCTTTTTGATTAAAGATGAAGGAACAAAAGTGTTGATTGACTGTGGATCAACAAAGAAATATTTAATGAATGCATTGCATGCATGTGATACAAATGTTGAAGATCTAGATGCTTTACTGATTACACATGATCATGCAGATCATGTATCACAGATCAAGCATTTTAAAGACATTGATATCTATTCTCCTGTTGAAATCAATGATATTGATACATTTCGTGTACGTGCTCTGCAGAAGTTTACAATTAACAATCTTGTATTTACACCTCTTGCATTGAGTCATGATGCATTGAATACAATGGGATATATTATTGAAGATGGGATTGAAAAGCTTGTGTATGTTACAGATACAGGATATGTCAATCAAAAGTATTATCCAATGATGAAGGGTGCAGATTATATTGTTCTTGAAAGTAACCATGATGTGAATATTTTGATGCATACTTCTAGACCTCAATTTTTAAAGCAGAGAATCTATGGAGATGATGGACATTTGAATAATATGGACTGCGCACAAGTTTTAAATTCTATTACAGATGAGAATACGAAAATGATTATTCTTGCGCATATTTCACAAGAAGCAAATACTAGACAGCTTGCATTAGATACGAGTTGTGATGTGCTTCTGCATCAGCATACAGGATCTTTGCATAAAGAACTTGTTGTGTGTGCGGCTGGTCAATTTGAAATGATCATAAAAGGAGACAAACATGAAAAAACTGATACTGGCACTGTTAAGCGGTTTATTGGTATGGAATCTGCTGTTGACGTATCAACTGAATAGACTGTCTAATGCGGATAGTGAGGGAAATGTTGTTGTGCATAATAAAGTGGATACCAATGACATTTCTTCTGTTGTGAGTCAAGTGAGAACAAATGTTGTAAGTGTTGCATCTGGAGATGATATATATTCTGGTGTCATTATTGAAAAAGAAGAAGGCAGTTTATATATCGTCAGTGTTTCTGAAGCTGCGAGTGATCAAATCACGGTAACGTTTGATTCTGGGGCAAAAAAGGACGCAACAGTTGTAGGCTATGATGAAGATACAGATGTATGTGTCTTGAAATGTGATGTTGATTTTGAAGTGAGTGGCTTTCATTTAACAGATGATTCTATCGTCAAAGCGGGATCCAATGTCATTGGTGTTGGTGGAAGAAACAGCGTAACAAATAGCATCTCTATTAATTCTGGTGTGTGCAGCGAAGAAGGCTCGTATCGTATGCATGTGAATAGTGTGTATCTAGCTGAAGTATTTGAAATGGACATGAATGTCAGTGAGAAACAATATGGTGGTGCACTTGTAGATCTCAGTGGAAATCTTGTTGGTATGCTGATTCATCATCCAAATGAGTACTCTTCCCATATGTCATATGCTTTATCACAGGAAGAATTGAAAAAAGTGTATCGTGAAATCAGAAAAGATGGGAAAGTAACACGTGGATCCTTGGATATTTGTGTGCGTGCCATCAAAGATATGGAATCCTATGAAAAGAATGAGAATGGTTTTGATCTTGATACAATGAATGGATTGTTTGTCAGCAGTGTGGATAGTGATTCTTGCGGCTATGGGATTTTAATGCATGGTGATCAGCTTCTGAAAGTGAATGATCAGCAGGTGGATTCTTTAAAAGACCTTAGAAATGTTATGTATTCTTTAAAATCAAATGATGAAGTGGAAATTACATATGTAAGAGATGGTACGACTTCTACAAGCGGGGTAACTTTGAAATGATTCGATTGATTGCGTGTGGAAAAGTAAAAGAAAAGTGGATGCGTGATGGGATTGAAGAATATGCGAAACGGATCCAGCCATATGAAAAGCTTGAAATTGTAGAAGTGAAAGATGAAAAAACTTTAGATAATAATTCTGAAGCTGAAAATACGAGAGTAAAAAATATTGAAGGTGATCGTCTTTTAAAGTGTATCAAAGATGATGATTATGTGATATTGTTAGACTTACATGGGAAAGAAATTGATTCATGTGCACTGAGTGAATACATTGAAAAGATTCATACAGGTGGAAAAAGCAAGATTGATTTTGTGATTGGTGGATCTCTTGGTGTGAGTGAAGCATTGATGCAAAGAAGCAATGAGAGATGGAGAATTTCAAAGAATACATTTCCGCATCAATTGTGTCGAATCATTGTTCTGGAACAGATCTATCGTGCTTTTAAGATCATGAATCATGAACCGTATCATAAATAGGAGCTAGAAATATGAATCGTAGTGCTGGGGTGCTGATGCATGTTTCTTCTTTGCCATCCAATTATGGCATTGGAACATTTGGAAAAGAAGCATATGCATTTATTGACTTTTTGAAAGAAGCTGGACAAACGTATTGGCAGATGCTGCCTTTACATCCAACTGGGTTTGGAAATTCTCCCTACCAGGCTTTATCTTCTTTTGCGGGAAATCCATATTTGATTGATTTAGATATGTTGATTGAAGATGGCTTATTGAAAAAAGAAGAAGTAGAAGATATTGACTGGGGGAAAGATGCTTCCAAAGTGGATTATGGCAAATTGTATGCAAATCGTTTTGCGGTACTGGAAAAAGCAAGCCGTAGATTAGCGAGTGCGAAATCAGAAGATTATTTTACTTTTTTAGAAGAAGAAAAAGACTGGCTGAAAGATTATGCGACGTTTATGGCAATCAAAGAAGATCGTCATGGACAGCCATGGTCACAATGGCCACAACAGCTTCGTGATCATACAAGTGAAGAAGTGAAAGAAGAAGCATATCGTTTAAGGGAACGTGTTGTTTTTTATGAGAGAATTCAATATCTTTTTGCAAAACAGATCAAGGCATTGAAAAAATATGCAAATGAGAATGGCATCAAGATTATTGGTGATCTTCCATTCTATATTGCGAGTGATTCTAGTGATGTATGGGTATCGAGCGAACAGTTTTTAATGGATGAGGCAACACATTCCATTCAATATGTCAGTGGTATGCCAGTGGATGGTGCAAATCCAAATGGTCAGAAGTGGGGAAATCCTTTATTTGACTGGGATAGAATGGAACAGGAGCAGTATCAATGGTGGATCAAACGTGCAAAACATGCATTGCAGTGGTGTGATGTTTTGCGCATTGATCATTTCCAGGGGTATTTATCTTACTATGCGATAGAAATTGATGGTGAAGCAAAAGATGGTCATTGGTGTGAAGGTCCTGGTTTGAAACCATTCCACTATCTTGAAGAAGAAGTGAAAGATGTTGAAATTATTGTTGAAGATCTTGGCTATCTTTCTGATGAATTTAAACAAATGATCAAAGAGAGTGGATATCCTGGCATGCGTATTCTGGAATATGCATTTGATCCAAACGATACGTATTCATTGTATATGCCTTTCCAGCATGAAAAAAACAGTGTTGCCTATATTGGAACACATGATAATGAAACATTAAAACAGTGGATTAAAGACAAGAATCAAAGTGAACGTGTGAAACGTGCATGTGCATATCTTGGATGTGACAAGGCTGGATTACAGGATGCAATGCTTCGCTGTCTGTATGGTTCTAGAAGTGATATTGCAATTGTGCAGATGCAGGATTTGCTTGGCAGTGAAATACGTATGAATGATCTGGCAAATTACCAGGAAGCATGGTGTTATCGATGTGAAAAAGGCAGCTATAATCGTACTCTAGCAAAGAAAATCAAGCAGATGATGCTTGTGTATGCTAGAAACAATTGGAATGTGTCTCAATGAAATAATTATTGAATATTATGAAAGTTGACCTGTAAACGCTTGTAAGTGAGAAATTGTTGTATTAAAATAAACCTAGTAAATGAATCAGGAGGAATTTTGAATGAAACAGATTTCAGTTACAGTGATTGACCCTGTTGGATTACATGCTCGTCCAGCTACAGTAGCAGTTAATGCAGCTAGCAAGTTCAAGTGTGAAGTTAAGGTTGCTTATAAGGGCCGTACAGTAAATATGAAGTCCATCATGGGCGTTATGTCTTTAGGTATTCCTACACAGTCAGAAATTACAGTTTCTTGTGAAGGTGAAGACGAAGACGTAGCTGTCAAGACAATCGAAGATGTACTTCGTGCTCAAAAGGTAATTGCTTAATTAATTGAGTATGAAAAGGGAGTAGCGTCTTGGCTTCTCCCTTTTTTCACAACTGCATGGTTGCAGCTCCATCTAAAAAAAGCTGATATTATTTTTATAATTATAGAAAACGCTTACAGAAAGGTGAAAATAAATGACTTATTTGGATGAATATAAAAGATGGAAAGAAACAGATCTTTTAGACATTGACTTAAACACAGAACTAGACTCCATTGCCAGCGATGATGAAGCAATCAAAGAAAGATTCGCAGTAAGCTTACAATTTGGTACTGCAGGTTTGAGAGGTACATTAGGTGCTGGTACAAACCGTATGAATATCTGGGTCGTTAGACAGGCTACACAAGGCGTTGCTGAGTGGGTGAAGACACAAGGTGGAACACAAACCGTAGCAATTTCTTATGATTCAAGATTAAAGGGCTGGAATTTTGCACGTGAAGCTGCTGGGGTACTTGCAGCGAATGGTATCAATGTTCGTATCTATGATGAATTAATGCCAGTTCCTGCGCTATCTTTCGCAACAAGATATTACAAATGTAATGCAGGTATCATGGTAACTGCTTCTCATAATCCAGCAAAATATAATGGATATAAGGCATATGGACCAGATGGATGCCAGATGACAGATGATGCAGTCGCAGTTGTATATGATTCTATCCAGAAAACTGATGTATTGACTGGTGCAAAGTATATGCCATTCAGTGAAGGTGTTGAAAAGGGTCTGATCAAGTTTGTTGGTGAAGATTGCAAGAATGGTTTATATGAAGCCATTGAAGCTAGACAAGTACGTCCAGGTCTATGCAAGAGTGCAGGACTGAAACTTGTATATTCTCCTTTGAATGGTACTGGTCTTGTTCCAGTAACACATGTATTAAAAGACATGGGTATTACAGATATTACAATTGTTCCTGAACAGGAATATCCAAATGGCTACTTCACAACATGTTCTTATCCAAACCCTGAAATCTATGCGGCAATGGAAAAGGGCGTAGAACTTGCAAAGAAAGTTGGTGCAGATCTTATGCTTGCAACGGACCCAGATGCTGACCGTGTTGGTATTGCGATGAAGTGTCCAGATGGAAGCTATGAACTTGTTTCTGGTAATGAAATGGGTGTTCTATTACTTGACTATATCTGTGCTGGTAGAATTGAAAAGGGAACAATGCCAGCAAATGCTGTCGCTGTTGAATCTATCGTTTCTACACCTCTTGCAGAAAAGGTTGCTGAACATTATGGTGTTGAATTAAGACATACATTAACTGGATTTAAGTGGATTGGTGATCAGATTGCTAAGCTGGAAGAAGCTGGTGAAGTGGATCGTTTCATCTTTGGATTTGAAGAATCTTATGGCTATTTAGCTGGACCATATGTTAGAGACAAAGATGCTATCATTGGTTCGATGTTGATTTGTGAAATGGCAGCATACTATAGAAGTATTGGTTCTTCCATCAAGCAGAGACTGGAAGAAATCTATGCACAGTATGGCCGTTACCTGAATCTTGTAGATGCATATGAATTCCCAGGTTTATCTGGAATGGATAAGATGGCTGGAATCATGAAGGGATTAAGAGAAAATGTTCCTTGTGAATTTGCTGGAAAGAAAGTTACAAAGGTGACAGATTATCTTGATACTGCTTCGACTGGCTTACCTAAATCTAATGTATTGAGATATGACCTGGAAGATGGATCTGTATTGATTGTTCGTCCAAGTGGAACAGAACCAAAGATCAAGACATATTTCACAACAAGCGGTGCAACACTGGAAGAAGCACAGGCAAAGAAAGATGCTTTAACAGAAGCAATCAAGCCTATTCTTGCTTAATATACAAACCTGGTATTTTGCCAGGTTTTTTTGTTGCTTGGAATGTAATAGAATGTTGTTAGAAATGAGAAAAAATTATATGAAAAAGATAAGAATTACATTCAATGCACCAGTGACATTGGGATTTGTTCTGCTTTGTTTTTTTGCAACACTTTTAGGTGTTTTATCGAGTGGAAAGATCACAGAAGTGTTTTTTATGACTTACCATTCTTCTTTGGCTGATTTCATGACATATGTCAGATTTTTTACACATGTATTAGGACATGAAGGATGGGAGCATTTCATTGGCAATGCTTCGTATTTGTTATTGCTGGGGCCAATGCTGGAAGAAAAATATGGCTCAAAAGCACTGTTGGAAGTGATTGGTATGACTGCTTTAGCAACTGGCCTCATTAACTATATATTCTTTTGGGATATTGCACTTTGTGGCGCAAGTGGTGTTGTATTTGCATTTATTGTGCTTTCTTCCTTTACAGAATTTAAACAGGGAGAGATTCCTTTAACATTCATCTTGATTATGTTTTTCTATGTTGGAGAACAGGTATATGAAGCTTTTGCGGTGAATGATAATATTTCTAATATGGCACATATCGTAGGTGGAATTGTTGGTGGAGTTGTTGGATACACATTGAATCGAAAGAAATTTTAAAAATGACCTTTAGTCAATCTCATAACCATGATAAAATATGAATACTTATGAAAGGGGTATCATGAATAAGAATAAGATCATTGAAACCTTCCATGAAGGTCATTGTATTGAAGCATATCGATTGTTTGGTGCACATATTGGAAAAGAAAATAATCAATCTGGTGTTCGCTTTACGGTATATGCTCCACATGCAAGAAGAGTATATGTTATCGGTAATTTTACAGAATGGGATGAACATCCAGTAGAAATGCAAAGAACAGATGCATTTGGCATCTGGAGTGTTTTTATCAGTAATGTTTTTGAATGGGATTGTTACAAATATAAAATTGAAACAGGAAAAGGAGATATCCTGTATAAAGCGGATCCATATGCATTCTATTCAGAAACTAGACCAAGTAATGCATCAAAGATTTATGACTTCAATGATATCGCGTGGAGTGATGAAAAATGGATGCAGTCTAGAAATAAAAATTTTGATCAGCCAGTCAATATTTACGAAGTATATGCTGGAGGATGGAAAAAACATGGGGAGTATCCATATACATACCTGGATTTAGAAAAGGAATTGATTCCATATGTCAAAGAAAAGGGATTTACACACATTGAGATGATGCCTTTGTGTGAATATCCATTTGATGGATCATGGGGATATCAGGCAAGCGGATACTATTCCTTAACAAGTCGATATGGTAATCCAACAGAATTTGCTTCTTTTGTGAATGCTTGTCATAGAGAAGGGATTGGCTTAATCATTGATATGGTTCCTGTGCATTTTGTGAAAGATGCATTTGGTTTGATTGCATTTGATGGTGAGCCATTGTATGAATATGCGGATGTCGAAAATAGAGAATCTCAATGGGGAACGATGAATTTTAATCTTTGGAATGAAGAGGTACGTTCTTTTTTGATGAGTTCTGCATGTTTCTGGTGTGATGTATATCATATTGATGGCATTCGTATGGATGCGGTGAGCAATCTGATATACTGGGGTGGAAATAGTAATCGTGGTGTGAATCAAGGCAGTGTTGATTTTGTGAAGAGAATGAATTACTACTTGAACCGTGAATATCCTGGTGTGATGCTCATTGCGGAAGATAGTTCGGATTTTGCCAAAGTTACGGCTTCAACGTTGGATGGTGGCTTAGGATTTGACTATAAATGGGATCTTGGATGGATGAATGATACATTGAAATATTATTCTACAGATCCTTTGTATCGTGTATATGACCATCATCTGATGACGTTTTCTATGCATTATTTTTACTCTGAGAAATTTATTCTTCCATTCTCTCATGATGAAAATGTACATGGCAAAAAAACGATCATTGATCGTATGTGGGGAGACTATGAAGCAAAGTTTTCTCAGGTAAGAAATCTGTATGCATATATGTATGCACATCCTGGCAAGAAATTGAATTTTATTGGAAATGAAATTGCTTCGTTTAGAGAATTTGATGAAAAGAAAGAAATTGACTGGTTCTTGCTGGAGTATCCAATGCATAGAGCGTTTGCAAAATTCTTTTCAGATTTGAATCATATTTATTTGAAATATCCAGCATTGTATCAATATGACTATACATACGGAAAAGGTTTTCAGTGGATCAATGCAGATAATGCGAAGCAGTCAGTATTTTCGTTTGTACGTGAAGATGATGAACAATATATTGTATGTATCATGAACTGCAAGCCAGAATCGTATCCGAAATATGATGTCAAAGTACCACAAAATGGCATATATAAAGAGATTTTAAATACAGAAGATGCGTTGTATGGGGGATGTAATATGTGCAATAAAAAACCTCTGCATTCCATAACTGATGGAAAACAGGGTGTATTTTCTTCGCATATTACGATACAATTAGCACCGTGGGCTACAATTTATTTTGTATGTGACAAAAAGGGAGATAAGAAAAAACATGTTTAGAAGTAAAGAAGAATTCAAAGAGCAGTACACAAGACGCCTTGTTGAAAGCTTTGGATGTGCAGTAGAAGATACACATCCAACAGAAAAGTACATGGTCTTAGGCAAGATGGTTAGAGACTATGCAAACGTTAACTGGAAAGATACAAAAGTTGCGATCAAGCATACACAGGCAAAACAGGTATATTATTTTTCTATTGAATTTTTGTTAGGTAAGATGCTGACAAATAACCTGAAGAATCTTGGTATCTATGACATGGTCGTAGATGGACTCAAAGAATTAGGTATTGATTATAATGAACTTGCATCCTTGGAATTGGATCCAGGTCTTGGAAATGGTGGTTTAGGTAGACTTGCGGCATGTTTCATGGATTCAGGTGCATCTTTAAACCTTCCATTGAATGGTAACTGTATCCGTTATCGTTCTGGTTTATTTGAACAGCAGATCAATGAAGCTGGTGAACAGGTAGAATTGCCTGACTACTGGATGCGTTATGGTAATCCATGGGAAATCCGTAAACCAAAACATGCGGTAGAAGTTGAATTCTATGGTCATATTGATTCCTGGTATGATGAAGATGGAACAATGCATTTTGAACACCGTGATTCTACAAAGGTCATGGCAGTTCCATATGATATGGCACTCATTGGAGCAAATACAATTTTTACAAATACATTAAGACTTTGGTCTGCAGAACCAGCAAGCAAGCCTATGTATATGTCTGAAAGAGATTATCTGTCTTTAGTAGATGATATTTGTTTGAAACTATATCCTGATGATTCTACAGAAGAAGGCAAGTATCTTAGATTGATGCAGGAATACTTCTTTGTATGTGCTGGTATTCATTCTGTAGTGGAATCTCATTTGAAGCAGTATCCTTCCTTAAAGAACTTAGGTGAAAAGATTGCAATTCAAATGAATGATACACATCCTGTATTAGTGATTCCTGAATTAATGAGAGTATTGATGGATGAATATCATTTCTCATGGGATGAAGCAAGTGCAATTGTAAAGGAAACTTGTGCATATACAAACCATACAGTTATGTCTGAAGCATTGGAAAAATGGCCAATGGATTACATCCGTAACCTGCTTCCACGTATTGCTATGATTATTGAAGAAATTGATCGTCGTTTCACACAATATGTATGGGAACATTGCAATGGTGATCAAGGAATGGTTGAAAGAGTACGTGTGATCCAGAATAACACAGTACATATGGCAAATCTTGCTATTGTTGGTTCTCATTCTATCAATGGTGTTGCTAAAATCCATTCTGAAATCTTGAAAGATGACTTATTCAGAGACTTCTATCAGTTATTCCCAGAACGTTTCTCTAATAAGACAAATGGTATTACACCAAGAAGATGGATGCTTTATAACAACCCACAGGAAAAGAAATTCTTAGATGAATTGATTGGCAAGGGTTATGAAGTTGACTTCAGAAAGTTTGAAGACTTAATGAAGTATGTAGATGATCCAGCAACACAGGATGCATTCTTAAAGGTTAAGCAGGAAAGAAAAGAACTTCTTGCAAAGTATATTGAAGAAAAGACAGGTATCGTTGTTGATCCAACTTCTATCTTTGATTCACAGGCAAAACGTTTGCATGCATACAAGAGACAGCTTTTGAATGTCATGAATATCATCTATCGCTATCAAAGAATCAAATCTGATCCAAATTACCGTATGCAGCCACATACATACTTATTTGCGGCTAAGGCAGCAGGTGCGTATACATTTGCTAAGAAAGTTATCAAGCTGATTAACTGTGTTGCGAAGGTTGTGAATAATGATCCTGATGTAAATGGTATGATCAAGGTTGTATTCTTGCCTAACTATTGCGTTACAATGAGTGAAATTCTTGTTCCTGGTACAGATGTATCTGAACAGATTTCTACTGCAGGTAAAGAAGCAAGTGGTACTGGTAACATGAAGTTCATGATGAATGGTGCAATTACACTTGGAACATTGGATGGCGCTAACGTTGAAATTGATGCTCTTGTTGGTAGAGACAACGATGTCATCTTTGGACATACAGTAGAAGAACTCAACGATATGAAGTATAGCTATCGTGCACAGTCATACATTGATGGCGATGAAAGAATCGCAAATGTATTGAGATCTCTTGTTGACTGTACTTGGAGTTCTGATCCAGATGACTTTACATTGATCTTGAATGAAATCAAGAATAAGAATGATGAATTCTTCGTATTGGCAGACTTTGATGCTTATGTAAAAGCACAGGAAAAGATCGAAGAATTATATCAGGATAAACAGCAGTGGGCTAAGATGTGCTTAGTCAATATTGCGAAGAGTGGATACTTCTCAAGCGATAGAACAATTGAAGAATACGCAGAAGATATCTGGAACGCTGAACCATTGAAATTTTAAAAAAAATATGGCACCATTAATGGTGCCTTTTATTTTAGAAAATCAATAAAAATAGTGGAGGGATCTATGCCAGCAATGCATGCTTATCTAGATGATTTTGGAAAAATCATAATCTGGATGAATAAAAATTTTTATGGTGGAAGAAGCGATTATTTTAGTCTAGTCGAAGGTAGTTCATCGCAGGATCTAGTTGTGGTCAATGCGGAAGAACATGATACAAAAATGAAATATGTTCTTACATGTCCTGCAGATGGAACATTTGGAAAAGACTATAAAATACGTGAATCTCATGGATTGATGGTTCCTTTGCAAATTAGAAATATTGTATCAACAGATGAATTCAACCGTATGTTCTATTATGGTGGAGATGATTTAGGATCTATTTATCACCCAACGCATACTGATTTTGCTTTATGGGCACCGACTGCAGTATCTGTTACTTTACGTATTCATAAAGATAAGAAAGTTGATTCTTATCCGATGAAGAGAAGTGACCATGGTGTGTGGAGAATGCGTGTAGAGGGAGATCTTTCACATGCTTTGTATTGTTACTTTGTTGAAAGAAATGGATGCGTTGTTAGATCTTTGGACCCTTATGCATTGAGCAGTAATGGAAATGGTCAGTATAGTGCTGTAATTAATGAAGAATTATTGAAAAAAGTTCCTTTTGTAAAACCAGAAAGAAAAGTTTGTGGTACAGATGCAATTTTGTATGAAGCAAATGTTAGAGATATGACGAGTTCTTCTCTTACGGGAACAAAAACACATGGAAAATATGTTTCTCTATGTGAAGATCATACACAATATGATTGCATTCCTACAGGTTTGAATTATCTGTCTGGTTTAGGCGTAACACATATTCAATTGATGCCTGTACATGATTATTGTACGGTGGATGAATTTCACCCAGAAAAGAATTACAACTGGGGATATGATCCAATGCAGTACTTATCATTGGAAGGCAGCTATTCTTTAGATCCAGATGATCCATATTCTCGTATGCTAGAAATGAGAGAACTTGTTTCTACATTCCATAAAAAAGGAATGCGTGTGAACTTGGATGTCGTATTTAATCATACATATGATGTTGATAGCTGCTGCTTTAACTGTGTCATGCCATACTACTATTATCGTTATAATGAAGGTGGTTTCTTATCTAATGGATCTTTCTGTGGAAATGATTTTGCTTCTGATAAACCAATGGCAAGAAAATATCTGTTATATGTGATTTCAAAGATGATGGATCTATATGATGTGGATGGCTTTCGGTTTGACTTGATGGGTATTTTAGATGTGGAAACAATGAATGCAATCAAGGAAAAAGGCAAAAAGAAGAAAGCTGACTTCATGTTATATGGAGAAGGATGGGACCTTCCAACAATGCTTGATTACAAGAAGAAAGCAAGTATCATGAATCAGAATGTCATGCCTGAAATTGCACACTTTAATGATTATTTCAGAGATGTTGTCAAGGGAAAAACAAGTGATGATCAGAAATATAGTAAAGGATATATTACTGGAGATACAGAACATGCATTTTCTTTTCTTTCCGCAATTACTGGAAATGTAATGGGTGATCCTTTGTTTAAGCGTTTTGAACAGCCGGATCAAACAATCAATAATATTGAAACACATGATAACTCTACAAGCTGGGATAAGATGCATGCTTGTTGTAACAATGAGGATCGTCAGACGCGTAAAGAGCGTCAGAAAATGATGATCTTAACGACATTGATTTCTCAGGGAATTCCATTCCTGCATGCTGGATGTGAATTCTGTGGAACAAAGAATGATGATTCTAACTCTTATAATGCACCTGATAAAATTAATCAGATGGATTGGGAAAGAGCAGTGTTCTACTCTGATATTATTGAATATACAAAAAAATGTATTGCATTAAGAAAAGAATATAAACAGTTCCGTTTACATACAACAGAAGAAATCATGGAACATGTCAAAGTGAATGTGAGTGATGGTGGAATTGTATTCTATGATATTTTTATGGAAGATGAACAGCATCATATTGATGCTATCCGCTGTATCTTTAATCCATCCTACAATGGAAGAGAATATGATTTTGAACCAAACTGGAAATGTATTTTTGATGAATATGGACAGGTACATGAAGAGTATGGAACACATGTGGAAGTTCCAGCATTGTCCATTCGTATATTTGCGAGAATTGCATAGAAGAACTCAGAAATGAGTTCTTTTCATTTGCTTTGTATGATAGTAAGATATCAATAAGGTTCAGGAGAGAAAAACAATTATGACAAATAAAAAATATGATGTTGTTGCTTTAGGGGAATTGTTGATTGATTTTACAGAAAATGGACTCAGTGAACAAGGAAATCCTCTTTTAGAAGCAAATCCAGGTGGAGCACCTTGCAATGTTTTAAGTATGCTTCAGAAATTGGGAGATCATACAGCTTTTATTGGTAAAGTTGGTGATGATGGCTTTGGGCATTTATTAACAAAAGCAGTACAGGAACAGGGTATTGATACAACAGGTCTTGTGTATGACAATGATGTACATACAACATTGGCTCTTGTCTTAAAGAAAGAAAATGGTGACCGTGACTTTGCGTTCTATCGTAATCCAGGTGCTGATATGAATCTCAAGGAAGAGGAAGTTAATGCATCATTGATTGCTTCTAGTTCTATCTTTCATTTTGGTACATTGTCTTTAACTGATGAATCTGTGAAAAAGGCAACACAGAAAGCAGTTAAGATTGCAAAGGAAAATGGATTAACAATTACATTTGATCCAAACTTGAGAGAACCATTATGGAAATCTTTGGAAGAAGCACATGAACAGGTTGCCTGGGGTTTACAACAGGCTGATGTTGTGAAGATTTCTGATAATGAAATTACATGGTTTACGGGACTGGATGACTATGATGCAGGGATTGCATTCTTACAGAAACAATATCCAAATTTGAAACTGATCTGCTTATCTATGGGTGGAGATGGCTCTAAGGCTGTATATCGTGATATTCATGTTGAATATCCTGCTTTCTTGCAGGAAGCAACCATTGAAACAACAGGTGCAGGGGATACGTTCTGTGCATGTATGATTCATACAGTGCTAGAAAATGGTATTGATCATTTAGATGAAGAAAAACTGAAAGAAATGTTGAAGTTTGCTAACGCAGCAGCTTCCCTTGTTACAACAAAGAAGGGTGCATTACGTGTGATGCCAACAAAAGAAGAAGTAGAAGCTTTTATTGAAAACTTCAAGAGATAAAGTTTATGAAACAGGAAACAATTGATAGAATACGTAAATTTGTGAAAGATAGAGACTGGGCACAATTTCATACAGAAGAAAATCTGGCAAAATCGATTGCGATAGAAGCAAGTGAATTACTGGAATGTTTTCAATGGAGCAATGAGTATGATGAACAACATGTGAAAGAAGAATTGGCGGATGTCATTATTTATTGTCAGGATCTATTGGATCGTATGCATTTAGATGTTGATGAAATCGTGAATATGAAAATGGATATGAATGAAAAGAAGTATCCAGTAGAAAAAGCATGTGGAAATGCTAAGAAGTATACGGAGTTGTAGGAAATGTACTTATTTTTAGATGTAGATGGAACAATTATTAATTATCATGCGGAAACACCTGCATCAGCATTAGAAGCTTTAAAGAAGGCACAACAGAATGGTCATCAGCTGATTGTGTGTACTGGATGCAGTGAATGTGAAATTGAAGGTAGAAAGATTGGTGTTAATTTTGATGGCATCATCGGTGGAAATGGATGCTATGTTCGTTTACATGATGAAGTGATTTATCATTCTCCTTTGACGTTGGAACAGTGTACGCATTTTGTTGACTGGTGTAAAAGCAGAGGTTTAGCATTCCGCTTGGAATGTAATGGTGGAATGTATATTTCTAGTGATTATGAAGTGAAATCTAGAAAAGCTAGAATGCAGTATGTTGCGGGAAATGAAAATGGAAAAGGATATCTTCCACCACTCAAGGAATGGATGATAGAAGGGGAAAATCTTTACCGTGATGATGTGAATAAGACCGCATTTGTATTAAATTCTTATCAGGATTATCTGGATGCAAAAGAAGAATTCTCTGATTTCATTGTTGATACATGGGGCGGAAAAGATGAAATGGCTTTATATGGTGCGGTTCGAAGAGAAGCTGATAAAAAGAGCAGTATTGAAATGTTGATGAAGCATTGTAATATTCAAAAGGAAGATATGATTGCTTTTGGTGATGGCGTTGTTGATCTTCCAATGTTCGAAGCTTGTGGAAATAGCGTTGCGATGGGCAATGGAAATGAAATTGTGAAAAATGCGGCAACATATATTACAGATGATGTGGATGCAGATGGTTTATACAATGCATTTCAACATTTTGGCCTTTTAGGAGAATAAAATGAAAAAACTGGTGAATGGAATTCTAGGGACATTTTTATTGATTTCTAGTATATTGACACCAATTCATGCGGAAGAATCATTTTCAGAGTTTGAAGATGAGTTATTTCAAGAAATGATGTCTGAAGATTACACAACACTTCATTTTTCATTGCGTGATTATCAGAAATATGGCATTGAAAAACCAGAAGTAAATATTGGAGATGCTTCCTGGGATGAGTATGAAGATAGTGTTGAAGATTGTGATGAATATTTGAAGAAACTGCAATCTTTTGACTATGACTCTTTATCTGAAACAGAACAGAAAGATTATCGTACGATTGCTTTTTATCTTGAAAGAAATAAAGAATTAAATTCTTACCCATATTTTGACTGGGCATTTAATAGTGCTGAAGGTGTAATTGATAATTTATTAACGACATTCACTGAATTTGTTTTTTATGAAAAAGAAGATATTGATGATTATCTCACAACACTTGCTTCTGTACCTGCGTATTTGGATCAGTGTTTAGAAAACACAAAGAAACAGGCTGCAGAAGGGTATTTTTTAACAGATGCGATGTTAAAGGAAACAGAAGATGCAATTGAAAAGTTTGTTGATAAAAAAGATGATAATGAATTAATCAAGATCTTTGATGAAAATATTGATGCATTTGATGGATTAAGTGCAGAAGAAAAAGAAGCATATAAAAAGAAGAATCAAGAAATTGTCTTGAATGCATATATTCCTTCTTATGAAAAAGTTGCAGAAGAATTACAGAAGTTAAAAGGCGCAAGAAAAGCTGACTACAACGTTAGCTCTTTGGATGGCGGCAGTGAATACTACGCTGCATTAGCGAGATATAAAACAAGTATTGATGCGGATGTGGAAACAATCCTGGATATCTGTACACAATACATTGAAAAAAGTGTAGATGAATTGTATGACATTATGCAGAATCATAGTGAAGTTACAGAAGAAACACTTGATTTTGATAGTGCTGAAGATGTGCTTTCTTATCTGGAAGGACATTTAGATGCATTTCCTGCATTGGATAAAGTGTATTACAACGTACAATATCTTGATCCTAGTGTTGCTAACGACAGTATCGTTGCCTACTATTTGAGTCCTCCTGTAAATGATATGAGAGATAATGTCATTAAAATCAATGGGGATAATGTGAGTGATGTGATTGATCTATATACAACACTTGCACATGAAGGCTTCCCAGGTCATTTATATCAGACAAACT
The DNA here is from genome assembly GCA_934725105.1 of uncultured Bulleidia sp. Taxonomy (GTDB): domain Bacteria; phylum Bacillota_I; class Bacilli_A; order Erysipelotrichales; family Erysipelotrichaceae; genus Bulleidia. The sequence goes on from CAKVBD010000001.1 coordinate 58,882, forward strand.
ACTATATTCAACAGCAGCCATCTTTGCTTCGTACACAGCTAACAATGATGGGATATCAAGAAGGATGGGGCATGTTTGCGGAAGGGCAGGCATTGCATGTATCTGGTTTGAGTGAATATGCAAGTGAATATCAGAAAATCAATATTGAATTGAATTATGTTTTATCTGCGGCAGTGGATCTTGGTGTAAATGGTCTAGGCTGGTCAACAAAAGATGTATCGAAGTATTTAGATAATCTAGATTTGAACAGCAGTATTGCCAAAGATCTGTATGATTTTGCGACGCTGCAGCCAGGAACGATCTTGCCATATGGTGTTGGCGTTGCGATGTTTGAATTATTGGAAAATAAAGCAAAGAATGCATTAGGAAATGATTTTGATCAAAAAGCATTCAATGAAGTTTTATTGAATGATGGAAACCGTCCATTTGAAGTTGTTGAAGATGATGTGAATGCATATTGTGGTATTGAAGGAAATGATGAAAACAATATTATTTCTCATCGTTCTAATAACAAAGAGACACCAGTGAAAGAAGATGTGAACTGGTTAGTGTATGGTGTGTGTGGATGTGGAATCATTGTCATTGGTGCATTGGGTGTGATTTTATATGTTAAATCTAGAAAGGATGATCCGTTTCAATCATGATTCATAATACATGGTGGCCTTTTTTACAGGAAGAATGGAAGCAGCCATACTTCCAGCAGTTAAGTGCGTTTCTTCATGAAGCATACGCAACAAAAACGATTTTTCCTCCAAAAGCAAAAGTGTTTTCTGCTTTTGAAGTTTGTGACTATCCGGATGTGAAGGTTGTGATTCTGGGACAGGATCCTTATCACGAAGTGAATCAGGCACATGGAATGTGCTTTTCTGTCAATCCTGGTGTGAAGATTCCACCTTCTCTTGTGAATATTTATAAAGAGCTGCATGATGATCTTGGCTGTTATATTCCAAATAATGGGTATTTAATGCCATGGGCAAAACAAGGCGTATTTCTTTTGAACACGGTCATGAGTGTTGAAGAAGGAAAAGCAAATTCTCATGCGAATAAAGGATGGGAAATCTTTACCGATCATACAATTCAAAAAATTAACGAAAAAGAAGATCCGGTCGTATTTATGCTTTGGGGTAGAAATGCCAGAAATAAAGCAGGTATGATTGATCGTAATAAACATCTTGTACTAGAATGTGCGCATCCTTCTCCATTGTCTGCGTATCATGGATTCTTTGGGTGCAGACATTTTTCTCAGGCAAATGCATTTTTAGTACAACATGGAAAGGAGCCAATCCATTGGCAAATCGAGAATCTATAAATGAAGAATGGGTCATGAAGAGAAGGAATCTAAATCATGGCCTTTCTCCTTTGAAAAATATTTTAGAATCCATTGGAAATCCACAGAATACATATCGGTGTATTCATGTTGCGGGTACAAATGGAAAAGGAAGTACATGTAATTACTTGAAAGATATTCTTGTTTCACAAGGGTATAAAGTAGGTATGTTTACTTCTCCACATTTGATAACGCATCGTGATCGTATTCGTATCAATGATTCCTATATTCCAGAAGATACATTTCATGCGTATTTGATGAAGTTTTATGATGCCATTGAAGAAAAGCAGCTGGGAATGTTTGAGATTGATACATTGATCGCATTCCAGTGGTTTTTTGATGAAAAGGTAGATTATGCAATCATTGAAACGGGACTGGGTGGTAGATTAGATAGTACAAATCTGATTGCTCATCCTGAACTTTGCATTATTACAAGTATTGGCTTTGATCATATGGCATTACTTGGAACAAGAATTGAACAGATTGCGTATGAGAAAGCAGGAATCATTCAGCCATATACGCGATGTTTGATTGGACATTTAAGTGAAAAAGCTAGAAAAGTCATTTTTTATCATGCGTACAGGAAACATGCACGTGTGATTTCACTAGAAAGCTATGGCATTCGTAACAATGGTGTATTAGAATATAATCATACAGAATATTCATTATCTACAATTGCATTGTATCAGTTCCATAATGCAGCTCTGGCATTGAAGGCAGCTCAACTTTTAGGCGTTGCTATTCAGCAGAAGAATGTAAAAGAAGCAGTTGGACATAGCCAATGGAAGGGCAGATTTGAAACAATGAGTAAAGATCCATTGATCATCATTGATGGTGCACATAATGAACAGGGCATCAAAACATTGTGTGAATCAATGAAACAATTACCTTCACCTGTAACTTGTGTATTTTCTGCTTTGAAAGACAAGCAGGTACATGAAATGGCAGGTCTTTTAAAAAGAAATTGTGATACGTTGATCATTACAGAGTTTCAAAATGAAAGAGCAGATACAGCAGAAGATTTATATGTAAAAGATGCAATCATTGAAAAAGATTACAAAAAGGCAATTTCAATGGCAAAACAAATGCATCGCAATGGATCAGTTGTAATTACAGGAAGCTTATACTTCATATCTATTGTAAGAAATTTGTTGATTCATTCTGAAACTTTTAATGAAAATTTACAATAATCATTAAATTAATTTAGATAATGTATTATAATGTAAGCGTTAACAAACGATAGAAATCAGGAGGCAATCATAATGAGAGCAAATAACATGGCAGCGATGATTCTTGCTGGCGGTAGAGGCAGCCGTTTGCATGAGCTGACCAAAAAAGTAGCGAAACCAGCCGTTCATTTTGGCGGCAAGTATCGTATTATCGACTTCCCACTTAGTAACTGTGCAAACTCAGGTATTTCAACAGTAGGTGTATTAACACAGTATGAATCTGTTTTATTGAATGCATATGTTGCGAAAGATCAGTTCTGGGGTCTAGACACAAATAACGGTGGTGTCTATGTATTAACACCAAGAGAAACAGACGATAAAGGTCTAGATGTATTTAGAGGAACTGCTGATGCGATTACTCAGAATATTGATTTCTTAGATAGTATTAATCCAGAATATGTTTTAATTCTTTCAGGTGACCATATTTACAAGATGAACTATGAAAAGATGCTTGCTTATCATCAAAGAAAGCAGGCAGATGCAACAATTGCGGTATTACAGGTAACACTCGAAGAAGCTACACGTTTCGGTATCATGAACTGTGATAAAGATGACATGATTGAAGAGTTCGAAGAAAAACCTGCACATCCAAAGAGCAACCTTGCATCTATGGGTATCTATATTTTCAACTACAAGACATTACGTAAGTATTTATTACAAGATGATAAGAATCCTGATTCTTCTCATGACTTTGGTAAAGATATCATTCCTACATATTTGAATGATCATAGAAGACTTGCGGCATATCGTTTCAAGGGCTACTGGAAAGATGTTGGTACAGTAGATTCTCTATGGGAAAGTAACATGGATCTATTGGAATCCAATAACCAGTTAGATCTTGGAGATCCAGGATGGAAGATCTATACAGAAGACATTAACTCATTGCCAACTTACATTGGTGATGAAGCAAAGATCAATAATGCATATATTACACAGGGTTCTATTGTTTTAGGTGAAGTTAAGAATTCTGTTATTGGTACAGGCGCTGAAATTGGCAAGGGTGCCAAGGTCGTAGATTCTGTTATTCAGCCAGGTGCAAAGATTGGTGAAGGTGCAAAGGTTACACGCTGTATCGTTGCTGATAACGTAGAAGTTGCACCAGGTGCAGTACTTGGATCAAGTAAATCAGAACACATTGATCTTGTGGCTAAAAAGTACGCTGAGTAAGGAGAATCGATATGAAAGCATTAGGAATTATTAGTTTTGAAAATTCTCAAGCCAACGTAGGTGGTTTGGATGATTATAGACCAGTACCTGCCATTTCATTTTTAGGAAGATATAGAATCATTGACTTTATTCTTTCTAACATGACAAACTCTGGTATTGATAATGTTCATGTATATTGTAAGGAAAAACCTCGTAATTTATTTGATCATCTTGGAGCTGGTCAGCAATACAATATCAACTCTAAGCGTGGACAATTAAGAATTCTCTATGGTGAAAAATCATTCGCTGCAGAAGTATATAACAATGATATTGCAAACTACATGTTAAACATGCAGTACATTGAAGAAGACAGCAATCCATATGTGATTGTTGCACCAAGTTACTTTATTTATAGCTTGGACTTCACAAATGTTCTTCAGCAGCATATTGAATCCAAGAGTGATATCACAGTTCTTTATACAAACACAAGTGAAGCAAAAGAACACTTCCTTGACTGTGATACATTAACAATGGATAAAGATAAGAGAATCACAGAAATTGGACATAACCGTGGCAAGAGAAAGAGTGCATCTATTTCATTAGAAGCATATGTATTAAGCAAGAAGTTATTTATTGAGCTTGTCAAGAAGGCTGCAGAAACATCTTCATTGTACTGGTTCAGAGATATTCTCAATGATTCTTTAGAAGAATTAACAGTTACAGGATATGGCATCAAGGGATTTGTTGGATGCATTAACTCATTGAGTGAATATTTCCGTATTACAATGGCTTTGAGTGATCGTGCAACTGCAAAGGGTCTATTCAAACCTGGCTGGCCAATTTATACACAGACAAACGATTCTGCACCAACAATTTATGGAAAGACTTCTGATGTTTGTGGAAGTGTTATTGCGAATGGATGTGTAATTGAAGGAACAGTTACAGATTCTGTTGTTTCACGTAATGTTACAATTCGCAAGGGTGCAATCATTAAGAATTCTATTATTCTTCCAGGTGCTTATATTGGTGAAAATGCTAAACTGGATCACGTTGTTGTAGATAAGTATGCAATTATTCATCATGTAAAAGAACTTAAGGGTACTGCAGAAGAACCAGTATACGTTAAGAGAAGAGACCGTATTTAAAGGAGATTGTTTATGGGAAGATCAATTCTTTTCGTGGCAGGTGAAGGTCTGCCATTCGTAAAAACTGGAGGATTGGCAGATGTCATTGGTGCTTTACCAAAGGCACTTGTACAAAAGGGACACGATGCTAGAGTTGTCCTTCCTCTATACAGTAAAATCATTGAAAAGCATTATGATAAGCTGGAAAGACTTGGAACGATTCAAATCCATTCTGGATGGATCGATCAGCCAGCAACATATTACAAAGCAGAAGCAGATGGTGTGATCTACTACTTTGTAGAACATCAGGGCTATTTTGAAAGAGAAGGATTGTATGGCTATGAAGATGATGGTGAACGTTTTGCCTTCTTCCAGCGTGCAGTTCTGGATATGATTTATTTCATTGACTGGTGGCCAAACATTATTCATTCTAATGACTGGCAAACTGGTATGATTCCATTAATGGCACATGCCTGCTATGCGGATGATTATCGTTATCAATCCATTAAACATGTATATACGATTCATAACATGGCATTCCAGGGCAACTTTGGTGTGGATATGCTTCCTACATGTCTTGGACTGGATTACAGCTACTTTGATGATGGTTCTATCAAGTTTGATACTGGAATTTCATTTATGAAGGCAGGTATCGTATACGCTGATAAGATCACAACAGTTTCACCAACATATTCTAATGAAATCTTAACAGAGACATATGGTGAAAGAATGGATGCGGTACTGCGTTATCGTAGAGGTGATTTGTGGGGTATCGTGAATGGTATTGATACAGATCTATGGAATCCAAAGACAGATAAGCTGCTTGCTAAGAACTTTGATGTGAAGAGCTATGCTTCTGGCAAGAAAGCAAATAAGCTTGCTTTACAGAAGAAGCTAGGACTAGAAGAAACAGATAAGAAGCCATTGATTGGTTTGGTATCTAGACTGACAAATCAAAAGGGCGTTTACATGATTACGGATCGTATCCGTGAAATCATGGGAATGGATGTTCAATTCGTTGTTCTTGGAACAGGTGAAGCGAATGCTGAAAATGCATTCAAGTGGATGGAACAGGAATATAAGGGACAGGCAGTCTACTATTGTGGATACAATGAAGACCTTGCACATTTGATTTATGCGGCAAGTGACTTGTTCTTAATGCCATCTCTATATGAACCTTGTGGAATTGGACAATTGATTGCGATGCATTATGGTGCATTACCAGTTGTTCGTGAAACGGGTGGTTTGAAGGATACTGTACAGCCATTTAACCAATATACTGGTGAAGGAAATGGCTTCTCATTCTGGGCTGCAAATGCAGATGATATGATCTACACACTCAGATGGGCTGTTGAACAGTACAATACAAATAAGCCAGGATGGAAGGGCTTAGTCAAGAGTGCTATGACAACAGATGTATCTTGGAACCAGTCTGCTGGTGTATATGAACAGTTGTACTATGAAATCTGCAACTGGCCAGACGAATAAAATTTGTGGTAAATGAGAGACTATGACGTTCCGTTGTAGTCTCTTTTGATTCTGAAAAGGCTTTCAGAAACAAGAGGTATGAATGAAAAGTGATATGAATGAAAAAAATTCGTGAATTATTGCACAAAATTTGTTTTTTGTGTTTTTTTTCAAGACTAGTGGGTGGTATAATGATGACAGAAATTAGGAGGAATTTTTTTACATGTCTAAGATTACAGTAAAAGATCTTGATGTTAGAGGAAAGCACGTTATTGTTCGTGTAGACTTCAACGTTCCACACAAAAACGGTGTGATTACTGATGATAATCGTGTCAGAGCTGCATTGCCAACGATTAACTATTTAACAGAAAATGGAGCTAAGGTTTTATTACTTTCTCACTTAGGAAAGGTTAAGACAGAAGAAGATAAGGCTAAGAATGATATGAGCATTGTTGCTGATTGCTTAGCTGGATTACAGAGCGCTCCTGTAAAGTTTGTTAACGCAACACGTGGTGAAGAACTTGAAGCTGCTGTTAAGGCTCAGGAAGATGGTTCTATCGTTCTTATGCAGAACACTCGTTATGAAAAGGGTGAATCCAAGAATGATCCTGAATTAGGTAAATATTGGGCATCTTTAGGCGACTTATTCGTAGAAGATGCATTCGGCTCTGTTCATAGAGCTCATGCTTCTACAGTAGGTATTCCAAGCAACTTGCCAGAAGGCTGTGCTGCTGTTGGTTTCCTTGTTGAAAAGGAACTCAATGTACTTGGTGGTGCATTAAATGATCCTAAGAGACCATTCGTTGCTATTCTTGGTGGTGCTAAGGTTTCTGATAAGATCGGTGTTATTGAAAACCTGTTAAAGATTGCTGATAAGGTATTGATCGGTGGCGGTATGTCTTATACATTCTCTGCTGCTGTTGGTGGCAAGATTGGTGATTCTTTATTAGAAGCTGATAAGGAAGACCTCGCTAAGGAATTCTTAGAAAAGGGTGCAGGAAAGTTATTCCTTCCTGTAGATACAGTTGAAGCTAACGCATTCGACAACGCTACAGATATCAAGACAGTTAAGGCTGGTGCAGTTGATGATGGTTACCAGGGTCTCGATATTGGTGCAGAAACAGTTGCATTATTCACTAAGGAATTAGAAGGTGCTAAGACTGTATTCTGGAATGGACCAATGGGTGTATTTGAAAAGCCTGAATATGCAAACGGTACAATTGAAGTTTGTAAGGCAATCGCTTCTCTTGAAGGCGCTACTACAATTATTGGTGGTGGTGACTCTGCAAGTGCAGCTAAGAACCTCGGATTTGCTGATAAGTTCTCTCACATCTCTACAGGTGGTGGAGCTTCTCTAGAATTCATGGAAGGAAAGGAGTTACCGGGTGTAGCAATTATCCCGGAGAAGTAATATAGACATGTCAAGAAAACCAATTATCTTCGGAAACTGGAAAATGAACAAGACACCTAGCGAAGCAAAAGAATTCTTCGAAGGTATCAAGGGTTATGTAACAGGTGATGAAGCTGCTGAATACGGAATCGGCGCTCCATATGTTGATTTAGCAATCGCAGTTGAAAATGCTGGCGCAATCAAGGTTGCTGCTGAAAACTGCAATGAATTAGATTCAGGTGCATACACTGGTGAAGTATCTGTACCAATGCTTAAGGAAGTTGGTATTACATACTGCATCATTGGTCACTCTGAAAGAAGAGAATACTATGCTGAAACATCTGCACATTGTGCAGCTAAGGCTAAGAGATTATTCGCTGCTGATATTACACCTATTCTTTGTGTAGGTGAAACAGAAGCTGAATATGATGCTGGAAAGACAGCTGAAGTAGTATCCACAGAAATCAAGGAATCTCTTGAAGGTTTAACAAGTGATGAAGTTTCTAGACTTGTTATCGCTTATGAACCAATCTGGGCTATTGGTACAGGTAAGTCTGCTGACGTTGAAACAGCTGAAAAGTGCTGCAAGCTCGTTAGAGAAACAGTTAAGAGCCTTTATGATGAAGCTACAGCTGAAGCTGTACGTATTCAGTATGGCGGTTCTGTAAAGCCAAATAACATTAAGGAATATATGGCTTGTGAAGACATCGATGGTGCATTAATCGGTGGTGCTTCCTTGAAGGTTGATTCATTCAAGGAATTAGTTGACGCAACTAAGTAAGATTTCAAAGAGTATATCTCTTGAAATATATAGGTAATCATAGGAGGAAATTATAAGATGCCTAATTTTGTAGATCCAATTGCTGAAGTACACGCACGTGAAGTATTAGACTCTCGTGGTAACCCAACAGTAGAATGTGAAGTAACAACTGAATCCGGTGCATGGGGACGTGCAATCGTTCCATCAGGCGCTTCCACAGGTGAAAGAGAAGCTCTCGAACTTCGTGATGGCGACAAGGATAGATTTGATGGAAAGGGAACATTAAAGGCTGTAGCTAACGTTAACGAAAAGATCGCTCCAGCTGTTCTCGGACTAAACGTATTTGATCAGGCTTTGATCGATAAGACAATGCTCGATCTCGATGGTACAGAATTCAAGAGCAACCTCGGTGCTAACGCTACATTAGCTGTATCCTTAGCTTCTGCTAGAGCTGCTGCTGATTCTTGTGGTCTTCCACTTTACAAGTACATCGGTGGTACAAATGGTAAGGTATTACCAGTTCCAATGATGAACGTATTAAATGGTGGTTCTCATGCTGATAGTACAGTTGACTGCCAGGAATATATGTTAATGCCTGTTGGTGCTAAGTCCCTTCACGAAGCAGTTCGTATGGGTGCTCAGACTTTCCACGCTCTTAAGAAGGTTCTTAAGAAGTATGGTTATGACACAGGTGTAGGTGATGAAGGTGGATATGCTCCTTCTTCATTAGCTAATGGTTCTGGACCACTTGAAGAACTCAAGAACGAAGGACCTCTAGAACTCATGAAGGAAGCTGTTGAAGCTGCTGGCTTCAAACTTGGTGAAGATATCTGCTTCGCTATGGACCTTGCTTCTAGTGAATTCTACAATCCTGAAACAGGTAAGTATGAACTTTCTAAGTCCGGTCAGGGTGAAAAGACTTCTGAAGAAATGATCGACATGATCGAAGAATGGACAAAGAAGTATCCATTAATCTCCATCGAAGATGGTCTTGCTGAAAACGACTGGGATGGATGGAAAAAGTTAACTGAAAGACTTGGTGACAAGGTTCAGTTAGTTGGTGACGACTTATTCGTTACAAATACAACATTCATCAAGAAGGGTATCGAACTTGGTGTTGCTAACTCTGTATTAATCAAGGTTAACCAGATTGGTACATTAACAGAAACACTCGATGCTATCGAAATGGCTAAGGAAGCTCAGTATACAGCTGTTGTTTCCCACCGTTCTGGTGAATCTGAAGACAGCACAATCGCTGATCTCGTAGTTGGTATCAACGCAGGACAGATCAAGACAGGTTCTATGAGCCGTACAGATCGTATTGCTAAGTACAACCAGTTAATGAGAATCGAAGAAGAACTCGGTGATGTAGCTGAATTCCGTGGAAGAAAAGCTTTCTACAACGTTAAGGCTCTTTCTTCAGCTGAATAATTCTAATTCGGATCTATGAGATGCTTATCCTTTGGGTAAGCATCTTTTTTGCTTTGTTCACAAAAAGTTCAGAGTGTTTGATATCACATTCGTTGAAAGATAATGGAAACATCGTTAGAATTGTTCCGTGAGGTAAGAAAATGAAAAAGACTTTTTTAGCATTATTATGTATGGGAATGCTGTTGAGTGGCTGCGCTCAAGCAAATCCTTCAACATCAACAAGTACAGAACAATCGAATAGTTCAGAAAATAGTGATGTTGTTCTGACAGATATTTACGATAATCTTCCAAACGAAAATGCTTTTGATATTATGCAGAAAGAGGATTTGAAGACATTTATTGAACATGGTACTGGAATTCTTTACTTTAGCTTTCCAGAGTGTCCTTGGTGTCAGGCATATATTCCAATGCTGAATGAAGTGTTAGAAAATACTGGAATGCGTGCAAACTATTATAATGCACGCAATGATAAACAGAATGATCGACCATTCTATGATGAAATTGCACAATTATTGATTGATCATAACAAGAGTGATGACCAAGATATTGTTTTATATGACAATGATGGAAAGCCTCTAATCTATGTGCCTTTAGTAGTATTTATCAAAAATGGAGAAATCATTTCATGGAATGGTGAGTCTAATACAAACGATACAGATGAAATTTCAGTCAAGGATTACTGGACAAGTGAAAGAGTCAATGCGTTAAAAGATACGTTAAATAAAGATGCGCTTGTGATTAAACAGGCACAGGAAGAAAATGCGGCAAAGGGTTGTGATAACGGCTGTTCCTATGGTTCTTAACATTGCATAGGATGCAAAGCGGTGTTATAATTTCTAAGCGCACGAAAGGAGCTATTCATGCTTGATGCAATTTTAATGATTGTATCTGCCTTAATGATTATCTTGTCATTATTGCAGAGTGGTAAAACAGATGGTATGTCAGGTGCATTCACTGGTAATGGTGGATTGAACTTATTTGCAAATGTAAAAGAAAGAGGAAGTGAAAAAGTGATTTCTAATCTTACTTTAGTATTAGGAATTATCTTCTTTGCATTAGTAATTATTATTCGTCTTGTTTAAAAAAGTGCCGGTTTTAGCCGGCTTTTATTTTAAGTGATATATATGGAAGAACTAAAAGAAAAAATATTAAAGTATATTGATGAACATCCAAAAGGAAAAAGAAAATTTGCGGATATCGCAGATGCTTTTATGATGCATTCTGATGAAGAGGTCAGTGCGTTAAGCAATACTTTGGATGATTTAGTGAATGCATGGCAGTTGTTTAAATCTGAAGGTGGACAATATGAAAATAGAGAACAGGCTGGCATTGTTGAAGGGAAAATTTCTATCAACAAGGCTGGTATGGGATTTATTGATCTAGAAAATAGGGATTCGATTCGTATTGATGCGAAGAGTCAGAAATCTGCATTACATGGAGATACTGTTCTTGTAAAGTGTTTTCCTTGGCAGACATATGGTGAAGTTGTTAAGGTTATCAAACGTGCTAGAGAGCATATTATTGGTACATATCTTCAAAAGAGCCGTGGATTGGTATTTGTGCCAGATGATGAAAAACTTCAGCAACAGACAATTAAAGTATTAAAGAATGATTCTTTTACGCCAATTGATGGAATGAAAGTCATTTGTAATATCGTCAGCTATGGAAAAGTTATGGCTGTTGAAGTTGTGAAGAGTATTGGATATAAAGATGATCCAGGTGTGGATATTCTTTCTGTCCTTCTTGATCACGATATTCAACCGGAATTTCCTGAAGAAGTAATGAGTGAAGTTCGTAATATTCCTCAAACAGTACAGGAAGAAGAGAAAAAGAATAGAAGAGATCTTACAAATGTTGTTACAGTGACAATTGATGGGGATTCTTCTAAAGACTTTGATGATGCGGTATCTGTCAGTAGAACAGACAAGGGATATAATCTGAAAGTTTCAATTGCGGATGTATCCCACTATGTCAAAGAAGGTTCTGCTTTGGATACAGAAGCGTTGAAGAGAAGTTTCTCTACATATGTTACGGATCGTGTTGTTCCAATGCTTCCACATGAATTGAGTAATGGTATCTGTTCATTGAATCCACATGTAGAAAGACTAGCATTAACATGTGATATGAATGTTGATTTTGATGGTAATATTGTGGATTATGAAATCTATCCGTCTGTGATTCGTTCTACAGAGAGAATGACATATAACAACGTCAATAAGATCTTGAATGGAAATCAAAGAGTGCAGAAGGAATATGAGCATCTTGGTGATTTGTTCTTTGTGTTAAGGAATTGTGCAGATTCAATTCGTAAGCAAAGAGTACATAAAGGTGCAATTGAATTTGATTCTGTGGAAAGTGAAATCATTGTTGATGTAGACGGTCATCCAACGGATGTTCGTCCAAGAACAAGAGGACATGCAGAAGAAATGATTGAAGACTGTATGATTGCGGCGAACGTTTCTGTTGCCAACTTTATGAAGTGGCAGGAAATTCCTAGTGTCTATCGTATTCATGAAGAGCCTCAACAGAAGAGAATTCGTGAATTTGTACGCGTATCTGAATTGCTTGGTCATAAATTAGTGCTTCCTAAGGGAGATATTCATCCAAATGTGATTCAAAGATATCTAGAGTCTGTAAAAAACAGCAGTGAATATCCTGTATTGAGTATGATGCTGTTGAGATGCATGTCAAAGGCAAAATATGATAATGCATGTGTTGGCCATTTTGGCTTGGCAGAAGAAGAATATTTACATTTCACATCACCAATTCGTAGATATCCAGATTTAGCAGTGCATAGAATGTTAAGAAAATATTCATTTGAGGGCTGTCTGGATCTTGAGCAAAGAAAATTGGATGAAGAGAAATGCAGTGAATACGCAGAACAGGCTTCTGAAAGAGAAAAAGCTAGTACAGATGCAGAATATGCTTGTGATGATATGAAGAAAGCTGAATATATGCTGGATCATTTAAATGAGAAAGCAGAAGGTATCATTACAGGTGTACAGGCATATGGCTTTTATGTTCAGCTTGATAATACAATCGAAGGTCTTGTCAGTGTGAATGCAATGCATGATGACTTCTATAGCTATGATCAAGATCGTATGCAGCTTGTTGGTAATCGTACACATCGCTGCTATCGTGTTGGTATGAAGGTTAAAGTGATGTGTATTGATGCAAATAAGATGAAGGGTGAAGTGGATTTTGTACTTGTTGGAAAGAATGGATCGACAAGTCGCAATACATCTAACCGTAAGCGTTCTACGACAAGTAGAAAACATGTTCGTAGATCAAAAGAAAGAAGGAGAAGCAATGGCAGAAAGAAGCGGTAAAGAAAAAACAGTAGTATTCAATCGTAGAGCTTCTCATGATTATTTCCTGGAAGATCGATATGAATGTGGGATTCAGTTAACAGGAACAGAAATTAAATCGATTCGTGCTGGGAAAGTGCAGTTTAAAGATTCCTATATCAGTATCTATAAGGGAGAAGCATGGATCAAAGGTATGCATATTTCTAACTATAGTTATGGAAATATCTTCAATGTTGATGAAGAAAGAGATCGTAAACTTTTACTTCATAAGGAAGAAATTAGAAAGATTTATGACAATATCCGTATGAAGGGATATACAGTTGTTCCTGTTAGAATGTATTTAAAAAATGGCAGAGCTAAATTGGAAATTGCTTTAGCAAAAGGTAAAAATCTCTATGATAAGCGTCAGTCTGACAAAATCAGAGATGCGAAAAGAGAAATGGAGAAGGCCTTGAAATTTCATTGATACATGCTATAGTATGCATGTATCTTTCATGGGGTTGTCATGGTTTCGACAGGTTTATGTTTGATTCAGGCTGCAGTGGAGTGATGACCTAATCATCAATTAAATTTAAACGCTAACAATAACGTTAACTACGCTTTTGCCTAAGTCGTAAATATTACGCAGCATAGCACAGTCTTATGATCGGCCACTGATCATAATTCGCACCTGGTATGCCAGGACCACGTGGATAGGGTGTTCCTGATGTCTATAAGGAATGCATGAAAATGAATAGGCAAATTCAACGAATGTGTGTTCACTGACTTGTTCGTTGTCTTATCTAACAGTGAACTAAACTGTAGAAGCTTGAATGTGGGACTACTCTTGGACACGGGTTCGACTCCCGTCAGCTCCACTTTTATTCGAAAAAGCCGCATAAATAAGCGGTTTTTCTTTTTTTTGTGATACACAAATGATGCACAAATTCAAAAAAATTAGAGGAGATATATGATCGCAGTTAATATTTATTATTCAGGAACAAATGGTTCCGCAAGAAAGTTTGCACAGGAAATGATAGATAGTGGAACAGTGCAGAAAATAAGAGAAGAACATGGAAATCTAAGATATGAATACTTTTATCCTGTTGATGATGCAGAAACAGTTTTATTGATTGACTGCTGGGAAAATCAGGAAGCAATTGATGTTCATCATGCTTCAGAAATGATGCAGGTTATTTTAGCATTGCGTGAAAAATATGACTTGCATATGAAGGTGGAAAGATTTACTTCTGAAGAAATACCACAAGGTGATCAAGGCTTTATTCAAAAGTGAAAAAATTACAAATGTGATTATTTATTGAAAATATTTTCAGAAAAATAGCTGTAAAAACTGTTGACAAAGAAATAGGTTGCCTTTAGAATCTTAGTTACATTCAAAGAACAGAAGAGTAACCTATCTGAAACTTCAAGCGAGTCGATACAGAGTGTGAGGTCGATAAGGGAAGGGTTGGTGAAGCGCATCTGGGAGAAGTCCTTATGAAATCATAGTAAGGAACGTGAGATCTGCGTTAATGATAAGAGTGATTGATAGATTAGTTTTTATCAATAACCAGTGTGGTACCGCGATTTATAGTCGTCTCTGGAATATATCCAGTGACGATTTTTTGTTTATAGGAGGAAATGTTATGAAAGTCCGACGCAGAAAGAAAGTGATTCAATTTATCTAAGCAATGTAAAACAGAAAGAGGAGAAAAAGATTATGAAAAACATGAATAAAGTATTAGCCGGACTTATGGCAGCAGGATTATTACTCACTACAGGTTGTGCATCCACTTCTACAAACAGTTCTACAGCAGCTGCATCTTCATCCACAAGTGACTGGTACACAGGTCCTGGTTATGACAAGTTATATGAAGAATTAGGGAAAGCAGATGTTGATCTATCTAAGGCAGATGGAAAGCTAAAGGATATTCTTGATAAAGGTGAAATTGTATTGGCGACTTCTCCTGATTATCCACCAAGTGAGTTTGTGGATGATCAAGGAAATGTCAAAGGTTCAGATATCATGCTTGCTCAATATATCGCAAACAGCCTTGGCGTAGATCTAAAGGTTGAAACAATGGACTTCAACGCTGTATTGGCAGCTGTTGATACAGGAAAAGTAGATATTGGCATTTCTGGTTTTGGATACAAAGCAGATAGAGCTGAACAGTTTGAACTCTCTCATGGTTATCAGGCTTCTTCAGCAGCTGCACATCATACATTGCTTGTTCCTGCTGACAAAGCAGATGAATATAAATCACTTGCTGATTTTTCTGGAAAGAAGATTGATGCACAGGCAAACTCTTTACAGGAAATGTATGTAACTGATCAGATTCCTGATGCAGATTTACAGAAGGTAGCTACACTTGATCAGGCAATTCTTGAACTTCAGACAGGAAAGATTGATGCAATTGCATTAGATAGTACAACTGCTAAGAACTATGCTGAAACAAGTGATGGAATGTTTGTCAGTGTTTATGAAAAGAACGGTGTTGAATTTGATCTGAGTCTATATGCTGAAGAATCTGGTAACGTAGCTGCAGTTAAAAAGGGTGAAACTTCTTTGATTGATGCTGTTAACCAGGTGATTGATTCATTGGCTACAAGTGGAAAATACGAATCCAATTTATATACAGATATGTACTATGCCGCATGTGATGCTGCAGGCGTATCTCCAAATGAAGAATAAGAGGGAAAAATGAATAAGGGAATTATTGAAGTCTGGTGTACATACTATCCAATATTTTTGAAGGGTGCGATTGGTACTCTGGAATACGCAGCGATTGCGGTTATCTGTGGTTCAATTGTTGGTACTTTGATTGCGATATTGCATTTATCTAAAAACAAAGTGATTCAAGTGATTGCGAATGTCTATGTTACGGTTTTAAGAGGTACACCATTACTTGTACAGATGTACATTGCGTATCTCTTTCTGCCAATTGCTTTTCCGGCATTGAACTTTATTTCAAAAGAACAATGGGTTGTTATCTCATTGATCTTGAACTCTAGCGCATATGTATCTGAAATCATTAGAGGTGGTATCTTGTCTGTTGATCCAGGCCAGATGGAAGCAGCTAGATCTTTAGGTATGAGTGCTAAAAACTGTATGGTCAAGATTATTCTTCCACAGGCAGTGAAGGCAATTCTACCTTCTCTGGCTGGCGAATATATTTCTATGATCAAGGAAACATCTTTAGCTGGTACATTCATGATGTATGAATTGATGTATACAAGAGTATTGCTCGCAAATAAATTCTTAACATGGCAGCCATTGTTTATCATTTCAGGTATGTATTTAGTTATGACAACTGTATTAACATGGCTATCTGGACTATTAGAAAAGAGGTTGGCTGAAAGTGACTGATATGAAAAAACCATTGATCGAGACAGTCGATCTCAAGAAGAACTTTGGTTCTTTGGAAGTATTAAAAGGAATTAATCAAACAATCTATCAAGGTGAAGTTGTATCTATTATTGGACCAAGTGGTGGAGGCAAGAGTACATTTCTAAGATGCTTGAACCTGCTTGAAACACCAACAAGTGGAAAGGTTATCTTTGAAGGACAAGAATTAGATGCTAAAAGTACTGATTTAGATACACATAGACAGAAGATTGGCATGGTTTTCCAGCAATTCAATGTATTCCCACATTTAACAGTATTGAACAATATTACAATTACACCAATGCTTGAAAAGAAAGTATCGAAAGCAGATGCTGAAAAAGAAGCAATGGAGTTATTAAAACAGGTTGGACTTGAAGAAAAAGCCAATGAATATCCACGTAAATTATCAGGTGGTCAGAAACAGCGTTTAGCAATCGTTAGAGCGATGGCGATGCATCCAGATGTTATGTTATTTGATGAACCTACAAGTGCTTTGGATCCTGAAATGGTAAAAGGTGTCTTGGAAGTTATCAAAAACCTGGCTGAAAGTGGTATGACATGTGTCATTGTTACACATGAAATGGGCTTCGCTAAGGAAGTAAGTGATAGAGTGTTATTCATTGATGGTGGAGTTATTGCTGAAGAAGGTACACCAGATGAAGTATTCAATCATCCAAAAAATGAACGTACAAAAGAGTTCTTGTCACAAGTCTTATAAGAGAGTAAATATATGAAAACAACATTTCAATATGATCATTACTATAAGTATGATGAAGTTAAAAGTAATTTAGAGTATTTCGCAAATACATATCCTGATCTTGTGAAACTGGAAGTAAATCTAGTGACAGAAGAAGGTAGAAATCAATATGCGGTAACACTCACAAATACAAAGAATGGTTCTGCAGACAGTAAACCTGCATTATATATTGATGGCAATATTCATGCTGGAGAAGTTACTTCTACAATGTGTGCGATGCATACAATTGACTATCTTGTTACAAATTATGGAAAAGATGATGAAGTTACTAAGCTAATGGATGAGAAAACATTCTATGTCATTCCTCGTGTTACACCAGATGGTGCAGAAAAGTATTTAACAACACCATATTATCTGCGTTCTGCACCACGTCCATATCTTGAAGAAAAGGGTGGTATCCAGAAAGAAGATCTTGATGGTGATGGCGTGATTCGTATGATGCGTATCAAAACGCCATATGGTGCCTGGAAGATTGATCCTGCTACGGAGTGTTCTATGACATTAAGAGAACCAAGTGATGTAGATGGGGATTTCTATGATATTTATCCAGAAGGTGTTTTTGAAGCATGCAATGGTGATGAAAACCTCAAGACGAAAAAAGATGTCTGGGGATTGGATTTTAATAGAAACTTTCCATTGGGCTGGTTCCCAGATTCTAGACAGCCAGGTGCTGGTAAATATCCATTGAGCAATCCTGAAAACAAGGCACTTGTTGATTTTGCTTTAGCACATAACAATATTGGCGGTGCTGCCATTGGTCATACAAGTGGTGGTATGCTATTGTATCCTCCTGGAACAAGAGCTGAAAAGTCTGCACCTAAATTAGATATGACATGCATGAAGGCAATTGCTAAAATGGGTGAAGAAGAACTTGGATATGTTGCAATGAATATCTTTGATTCTTTCATGTCAGATCAGGAGCATTATGATTCTGGTGCATTTGATGACTGGTTCTATCAGTCTCAAGGTGTTCCAGCATATACAATGGAATTCTGGGATGCTGCTTCGAAAGCAGGTGTTCCTCATATCTGGAATGGAAAACCAGAGGATCCAGCAACAATGTTTAAACGTTTCAATGCTACACTTGCATGGGTGAAAGAAAATGCACCACAGTATTATTCTCCTTGGAAAGAATTTCATCATCCAACATTTGGAAGTGTTGAAATTGGTGGATTTGAGGCAAAGTTTACTGTGCAAAACCCGCCAGAAAATATGTTGTGTGAAGAATGTGAACATGATACAAAGTTCAATATTCGTTTTGCGAAATCTTTGCCAGCATTAAAGGTTGAAGAAGTATCAAGTGAGAAGGTAAGCGATGGTGTATATCAAATTTCTGCAATTGTTGGAAACCGTGGATATCTGCCAACAAATCTTACAGAAGAAGCAAATCAGCTGCATGTGAGTCAACCAGTGACTGTCTGTGTTGATGGATGTGAAGTTGTCAGTGGAAAAAAAGAAGAAAGCATTGGAAATTTAGATGGTTTCTCTGCAACTTCTACAGGTGCATTCTATGGTGCAATCACAACTTATGCAAATGCGAAAGCAAAGAAGAAAGTTTCATGGATCGTAAAAGCGGAAGAAGGTTCTACAATTACTGTGACATGTAAACAAGAAAAAGCTGGAACAGATACAAAGACAATTACGCTATAAGACTAACTGAGATTTCAGTTAGTTTTTTTGTGAAGTGATATGAAAAGCGGAAAGACCAGATTTGATCTTTCCACGATAGGGTTTTGATACTTAATTGTTTATGGATGAATGCAGCAAGAGTAATGCAGTATTGTAATCTTTTCTTTTGACATATATGGAGTAGATAGTGTTGGCGTTTCTGGGGATATATGTAGATGTTGCTTTATCAATTCCAAATACACCATATCTAGCATTGATATCTTTTTCTTTGACTTGAAAATCAATGTGATTCTTTTTCAAAGCAGAAATAATTAGTGATACCTTTGAATATTGATTTGTCTGAAATAATTTTCTTTCTGTGAATGGTAACATAAACTCACCTCAATGTTTGTTGTTTGAAAATACAATGCAAAGAAAAATCAAAAACGCTTGTGTGATATAAATATATTATATATTAACAATCATTTTGTGCATTGTATTTTGTGATAGAATATTTTCAATTGAAGGGGTTTTAAAAATGAAATATCAAAAGTTAGGAAATTCAAATATTGAAGTATCTCAGGTGTCTTTAGGTACTTGGGGACTTGGTGGAGGAAGTGTATGGACTGATCATAACTCTTCTTTAAAGGATACAGAATTATTACTGGATGTATGTAAAGAACATGGCATCAACTATATTGATACAGCACCGGTTTATGGTACGGGTGAAAGTGAAATGCTTCTTGGCAAGGCATTAAAAACGCGTAGAAATGATTTTGTTTTACAGACAAAATGTTCATTGAACTGGAGAAATGATGGTGGAAATTTCCACTATAGCAGAGATGGCTATACAGTAAATAATGATACAAGCTATGATGCGATCATCCATGATGTAGATGATTCTTTATTGAGAATGGATACAGACTGGATTGATTCTATTATTGTGCATTATGTATGTAAGGATTGGGATGCTTCAGAAACAGTATCCGCTTTGGAACATTTAAAGAAACAAGGAAAGATCCGTGTATATGGATTATCTAATTCACAGCCATCTGATTTAAAAGATTATCAAAAATATGGTGATGTCTCTCTTGTACAGGAATTCTTCTCTATTCTTTCCCCATTTCATGGTAGAGACTATTTTCCGGTGTGTGAGAAATACAATACTGTATTTCAAGTATATGGTGTATTAGAAGAAGGATTCTTGACAGGACCTGACTTCTTGAAGCAGAAATATCAGGCTAGCGATATTCGTTCTCGTATTCCTTGGGTACAGCCGCAATATAAGCAGCCATTATTAAGTGCCTTTGATACGTGGAAACCTCTATGTGAAAAATACCATTGTTCCTATGCAAATCTAGTTGAAGCATGGGCATTGCATGAATTTGCATCATTGAATTTGCTCGTTGGCATGAGAAAAGAAAGCAGTGTAAAAGATACAGTGAATGTATGCAATATTACACTGACAGATGCTGAGTGTAAATTTATGGAAGACAGTATCAAGAATATTCAGGTAGAAGTATTGGACAAGTAAAAGAAATGACGTCAATCAATGACGTCATTTTGAAATCTGCTTAAGTGTTCATATGGAAGAATGAGTCTGCCTTGTACAAGACCACAGCCATCATTGATACGATATGCATCAAATGCGGTAAACATATTAACATCCACTTTAGAGTAATCTAGTTCTTGTAAAGATAAGCCTCTTTGATATGCTTCATCAAAATAGATGCATTCATTTTGTTTCACTTCACTTCTTTCTGAACGCTGCTTGATTTGTCTTTGTTCATACAATGTATGATTTGCATCACCAATTTCTGAATAATCATCCATTTCTTTTGTGCGTAACTGTAATTCTACATAAGAATTGGATAAATCATCAAAGAACGAGATATGTAACGAACGATATCCGTTCTTTTTTGCATCATGAATATAATCTCTGTAGTATGGCTTAACATCATCATTTAATAATGGGGAAGAAACACGGAATTTTCTTTGTTTTTCACTTGTAAATCCATTCTGTTCCATAAAAGATGGAAGTCGATTCGCAATTTCATACAGATAATTTAATTCAATTTCTTCTTTGTTGTCTGTTGGATGTAAATGACATTTTGGCATACAGATCACAATACGATACGCAATCAGATCTCGATAGTAAGATACTGCATCTACGATTTGTTCAGCAGTTGGATACGTATTGTTCTTTTGTTTATATTCATAAATATAACGAACGATATATCCATTGAATTTTTCTTCTGCACGAATCAATGATTTGATTCTTCCACGAAATGTAAATGCAAGGAATGGATAATCTGCTGCCATGATTTTATAGAACTCACGGATTCTTTGGGACTGTGATGTTAAAAAATCATTGTGTTCTAATAAAGAAGTGTATTCCTTTAGAAATGATACATGTGCCAGATCAACAATATTATTTGTTTTTTTCGCTTCCATTTCTAAAGCAGCACTATATTTATGAAGGATACGAATAAGTGTATCGCCATTATATAAGTAATCTGTTAACTGGATCATATACATATCATAAAACAAAACAGGCAAAAAGAAAAACCTGGATTTCTCCAGGTCATAGAATTACATCTTTGAATATTCGCAGGCAACCTTAGCCATTAACTGTGCATTGTTGAATACGAGATGGATATTTGAATCTAAGGAATCTCCACCTGTTAATGCTGCAACCTTAGCAAGTAAGAATGGTGTGCATGCTTTTCCCTTGATTCCCTTTTCATCCATTTCCTTGATTGCTTCATTGATTGCATTGTTGATAATTGTATCATCCATAGCAAATTCTTCAGGAATTGGATTTGTTAATAGGATACCAGAATGGAATCCAAGATCTTCACTGGATTTATATACCTTTGCACATTCTTCAGGTGTATTCATCTGGTAGTCAACTTCTAATCCAGAGTGTCTGGAATAGAATGCTGGAAGTTCTTTTGTCTGATAGCCAAGTACTGGAACACCCTGTGTTTCAAGATATTCAAGTGTTAAAGCAAGGTCTAGGATAGCTTTTGCACCGGCACAGCATACCATAACAGGTGTATGTGCTAATTCTTGAAGATCAGCGGAGATATCGAATGTCTGCTGTGCACCTCTATGAACACCACCGATACCACCAGTAGCGAAGAACTTGATACCTGCCATATGAGCAATGATCATTGTTGTTGTAACTGTAGTAGCACCATCCTGTCCTTCTGCACAGATGACTGCTAAATCTCTTCTGCTAGCCTTTGTAATAGCCTGTCCTTTTTTACCGAAGTATTCAATTTCTTCCTTTGTTAGACCAGCTTTGAGTCTTCCACCAATAATTGCAATTGTTGCTGGAACGGCACCATTATCACGAATGATCTGTTCTACCTTTAAAGCTGTTTCAACGTTCTGTGGGTATGGCATACCGTGAGAAATGATTGTGGATTCTAGTGCAACGACTGGTTTTCCTTCAGCCACTGCTTTTGCAACTTCTGGGTTTACATCTAAAAATTTGTTTAACATGTGTGTTTTCTCCTTTTCTTTTTTTATTCTTGTATCATTTTTTCTTTGAGTGCTTCAACCGACATCATAGGGTTGATTGTTTCTGCGCCTTCTACAGCGATTGCAGCTGCAGCGGAAGCAATGGCACATGTGTCTGAAAGATTTGTGCCTTCCAGATATGCCCATGTAATTGCGGCCATAAATGCATCTCCTGCTCCCGTTGCATTCTTCATGTTTGCCTTGTAACAAGGAAACATGATAGAAGTGTTATGGTCTGCGCCAAATACACCATCTGTACCGCATGAAATAAAGACTCTATGCAATCCTGTACTTAACAGGACATCGGCTGCTTTTTGTAAAGATGTCTGATCTGTTATTTTGACACCACTTAAATATTCTGCTTCGATCTTATTTGGTTTTAATGTATTGATCTTTGCTAAATATGGTTTTAGCTTTCCTGCTTTGGAAACAGATACTGGATCCGCAAAGATTGGAGCTGTGCAGTGATCTGCAAGCCATTGGATTGACTTTTCAGGAATGTTTGCATCAATGACAACGACTTGCGCGTTATTGATGATTTGCTGGTTTTCCGCAAGATAGCTAGGTGTGATTTCTTCACAGATACTCATATCACTGACTGCCAGTGCCATATCACCACTTGGATCAGATAAGAAGATATATGTGCTTGTAGATGCATTTTTAACTTTCTTGGCATGAGAGATATCAATACCAAGATTTGCACAGCTTGCTTCAATACGCTGTGCGTATTCATCGTCTCCAAACGCTGTTAGGAAGCGTACATCTGTATCGAGCAATGAAATATTATGTGCGATGTTTCTTCCAACACCACCTAAGGATGTTGTGGACTGTCCTGGGTTGGAATCTCCAGCAATGAGCGGTTTATATGATTTACCACCAATATCAATGTTGACACCACCAATGACAACGACATATGAACCACTTCTTAGAACATATCCTTTTCCAGCAATATATCCTTTTTTCATGAGATTAGAAATATGAACGGCAATAGAAGAGCGAGAGATGCCTGCTTTTTGTGCAAGTTCTTCTTGAGAAATCATTGGATTTTCTTCAATCCATTGTAAGATTTGTCTTTCTCTTTGAGTCATGTTTTCCTTTCTAAGCTAATATAAATTTGCTAAACAAATGCTTATACATATATTTATATACGAAAGAATCTACAAGTCAAGCGTTTTCTTTTTTTGTAGATATAATAACGCCAAATAAAATGATGATACCGCCAATGATTTGTGTAATAGTGATATTTTCGTGAAGAATCAGATAGGAAAGAATAATGCCAAACACAGGCATAAAGTTCATTAGTACAGAAGCATGAGATGCCTTTAATCCTTTTAAAGCATGATTATATAGAAGGATTGCACCAACGGAGCATCCTGCAGATAAATAAAGAAGGGAAAAGAGAATCTGTGGCGTAATATTAGTGATCATTGGATGTTCTAGTAGAAGAAGTGGAAGAAATCCAATGGCACCAAAAAACATTTGATAATACGTAATTGTTAAAGAATCATAGTGCAGTGGAATTTTCTGTACGAGGTAATTGTAGAATCCCCATAGAATTCCCGCAAATAGCAATAGTAGGTTTCCTGGCATATTGGAAGAGGCAGAAGAGAAGCCAGTGAGAATAACAACACCTGCAACGCTGCAAGCAATCCCTAATAACATTCTTTTACTTGTTTTTTCGTGATACACAAGAATGCCAACAAGTATTGTTAAAGCGGGATAACATGCTTCAATTAATGAAGTCATAGAAGCACTTGTTAAAGAAAGTGCAGTATTCTCTAATGTGTAATAAATAGAAATTCCTCCAATTGCACTGAGGATAACACTTTTTAAATCCTGTTTTGCAATTTTTGTGTGTTGACGTGTTATACAGCGATAGATGAATAAAAGAATAAAGCTGATTGAAAAACGAAAAAGACATAATAATATTGGTGAAAAAGCTTGATAGGCAATCTTTGTGGCAATAAAAGAAGAAGACCACATTAACATTGCGAATAGTGCATAAATATAGTATTTCATGGCAGTATTATATGACGAAAATATAAGAAAATGGAATGCTTATTTGAAGTTGAAAAAACTTTTTGAAAAAAGTGTTGACTTCTGTTTTTTAAAATGGTATATTCTTACTCGCTGAAAGGCAATAACTCGTATCACTGCAAAGCATATACGAGAGAAAATATAACAAAAAATTGCTCTTAGGAGCAAGTGATATATAACATCAAATCGATGAGAAAACTCATCGAGTGATATATAAAAGCAATCAGGACTTCAGTCCTGCGAAATATAACAACAACAGGGATACTTCCCTGAGATATATACAAATTCACAAGGCATGATGTCTTGTTTTTTTATTTTCATAGTGAGATTTAATAAAGTTATACAGTATAATGATGTTGGCACTTACTTTTTATTTTGAATCATTCGAAGACAATTTGAGGAGGAATCTACAATGAATCAATTTCCACATTTATTTGAACCTATTCAAATAGGAAAAACAACAGTAAAGAATCGTATTTTCATGCCACCAATTTCTACAAATATGGCAGATAAGGGCTACGTTACAGATGACTTGGTTGCGCATTATTCTGCACGTGCGAAGGGTGGCGTTGGATTGATTGTTACGGAAGTCGTAACAGTAGAACCAACATATGTGTATTTACCTGGAGATATGTCTATCTATGATGACAGCTTTATTCCAGGATGGAAGAAGCTTGTTGATGGTGTGCATCAATATGGAACAAAAATATTAGCGCAGTTGTTCCATCCAGCATACATGGCATTCCCAATTCCAGGTACACCACAATTGATTGCACCTAGCAATGTTGGACCATATTATGCAAAAAGTGCACCTAGAGCAGCAACGGTTGAAGAATTACATACAATTGTTGATCAGTTTGGTCAGGCAGCACATCGTGTACAGTTAGCTGGCGGTGATGGTGTTGAAATTCAATGTGCACATGCACATGGTTTATTGGGTGGTTTTTTAACACCTTTGTATAACAAACGTACAGATGAATATGGTGGAAGCATTGATGGTCGTTTGCGTTTGTGTCTTGAAGTCATTGCATCAGTTCGTAAATATTGTGGTGATGACTTTATTATTGATGTTCGTATCAGTGGGGATGAATATAGTGAAGGTGGTTTGACATTAAATGATCAGATCTATGTATCGAAACAATTAGAAAAGGCAGGAGTGGATTTCATCCATGTTTCTGGCGGCAATACAATTAAGCGTGGATCAAGTATGCCTGCACCAGGTACAAATCCTGCACCGCACGCACATGCAAGTGAAGAAATTAGAAAATATGTGAATATTCCTGTCGCTACAGTTGCGCGTATCAATGAACCTTGGATTGCGGAAGAATTAATTGCGAATGGCAAGTGTGATATGTGTATGATTGGTCGTCCAAATCTATGCGATAGTGAATTCAGCAATAAGGCATTTGAAGGTAAAGTGGATGATATTCGTCCATGTATTGGCTGTGGTCGCTGCTTGACAGGTATTATGTTTGGAAAGCGTATCAGTTGTACTGTAAATCCAAGCGTTGAAGACAATACAATTACTGAAGCAGATGTGAAGAAGAATGTTTTAGTAATTGGTGGTGGACCTGCTGGTATGGAAGCTGCATATGTTGCGAAGAAGCGTGGTCACCATGTTGTTTTGTGTGAAAAATCAGATGAACTTGGCGGACAATTGAGAATTGCGGCAGTACCTATCGCAAAACAGGAATTATGCAGAGTTGTAAAATTCATGAAGAGAAGACTGGATAATGAAGGTGTTGAAGTTCGTTTGCATACAGAAGTAACAGAAGAAATGCTGGAAAATGAATTCAAAGGCTATGAAGTGATTTGTTCTAGTGGTGCTACACCAAAAGAAATTCCACCATTTAAAGTATTCAAGAACTGGATGAGTGCGGATGATGTATTGTCTGGCAAGAAATATCCTGGAAGAAATATTGTTGTTCTTGGTGGTGGAAGTGTTGGCTGTGAAACGGCTGATTATTTAGCACCCCTGATTAATGATCTGTTCCCAATGAATCGTAAGATTACTTTACTGGAAATGACTGATAATTTAATGCCTGGTGAAGGTGGTGCAGCAAAATCTAGATTGACACTTAGACTCATGCAGAAAGGCGTCAAGATTGAATTGAATGCACAGGTTACAAAGGTTGATGAAAATACAATTACATATGTAAAGGATAACGTTGAACATACGATTACAGAAGCTGATACTTTGATTTTTGCGGTCGGCTATGCACCTAAGAAAGTTGAAGTGAATGGTGAGAATGTACACTACATTGGTGATTGTGAAAAGGTTGGAACACTCAAAGATGCTATCAGCCAGGGTTATGAAGTTGCGAAAAATATTTAGGAACAAAAGAAAAAGTGATTTTGGGAAATATTACACCTGCTATCACGAGTTTTGAGTGAGATCTGTCGCTTAAAATGTAAAAGAAAGAACAGGATATTACTATTTGTTCATTAAGAACACTTCTATAGTACATATCCTGTTATTCTTTATCTAGATGTCATTTATTTGACGCTTACTTACGTGAATCTTATTAATTATTTTTGCTTTTTAAGTATTTATTAGAGCCACGATATTCAATATAATTTCCTAAATTACGTCTAATTTCATTTTTGATTTTATACAATGTAATGGAAGAATCGTATTTTTGCATTTGAAGTGTTATTTTTGGGGCACTAATTCCAGGAGATTTACTTACTGTCTTTAGGATTTCTAATCCAATATCATTTATAGAGTCATTTATAGAGTCATTTGAAGCATAGTTAATATTGGGAAGAGTTACGAAAAAGAAAATTTCTGTTGATTAAATTCAAGTTTCACGTCGTAATTCTTATAACTTTCAATTGTTCTAGGAATTTCTGTATCAAAACTTTCGATCATGCCAAGTTTATCGAACATAAGTACCAATCTTGGATTATGATATGTTTGCACACCGTTCATAATATCCTCCATGGAACCGTTGAATATTCCACCAGGACTTGTGATTTTTACCTTGTCAGGGATAAATTCAATTTTGATGTTAGAACGAATAAAGTAATTGGTATGTTGCATTTAAAACTATTTCGCGAATAGATGCTCTTGGATAAGATTTTGTTTCAATTCGCTTAAATGAACTTCCGTTACATGGATTTTTTAGTCATTGTTTTGAAATTGAATGGGCTCTCTATCTTTGTCTTCTATCCATACCATTTTTCTGATAATACAGCCATTTACTTTTATACATTCTATCATCTGCGATTTTAGAAACTTCTTCCACACTTTGCCATGTTTGTTCTTTACTGAATACAACACCATATGAAATACCCATGGATGTAACAAGTTCACCATGCCAATTGTCAACTTTCGTTTCAAATGATTGTACAAGTGTATTGAAATCATTTACGTGCTTATCTAAAAGAACCACAAACTCATCGCCGCCTACCCTGTAAACTTTGCCATACTTATAAAATACTTCTTTCATACAATCTGCAGCAGCTTTGATTAGTTCATCACCTGCGGCGTGGCCATATGTATCATTGGCATGTTTTAATCCATTGAGATCTAAAGATAGATAAATCCATTCTTGATTTAGATCAAGAGCATGTATATCTGTTTCATAAGCATGTCTGTTATAACATCTTGTGAGTTCATCGGTATTGGAGGTATATAGTAATTTTTCTTTTTCGTACTTTTCTTTCATGAATTTAGAAAGAAGGAAAATCATACAACAAGAAGCAATCGCAAGATAAACACCGACAATAATAATGGCAATGCTATTTCCTTCGTGATAGAAGGTATTTTCCATAGTTACTGCGACAATGAAAGAGCCATGTTGACGTAACATGCATCTTTCATTTTTTCCATTGATTGTCACATACATGTCTAAAGGAGTGTCAGTTAATGCAGGTGTTTTAATACCTATTTCATGCATGGTCATACCTAATTTTTCTGAATCTGTTGCGCCTTCAATTACATTGGTGGTACGATCTGCAACAATTAGTTCCATGCCATCGTATACTGGCATATTCGCAACCACTTTGGATATTTCGTTTTGTTTTAGTTCTTTTAAAAGACGTTTTGGAGAAATGCCTACCTGGATCATCTTTGATTTAGATTCATTCCATGTAATGGCGTACATCATTTCTTTGGCTTCAGATGTATTTGGTGTAACATCCTGGCACATAGAAAGATTCTTATCTTTCAACATGTCTTTAAAATATGATATTTGTTCTCCGGAATCAAAAGAATATCCATAGTATTTCGGAATTGAGCCACTGTAGATGACACCTTTTTCATTGAAAATATGAATTTCATCTACAGACATCAGTTTTGCGATTTTCTGTAATTCATCTACATCGTATTCTACTTTCGGTTTTGCATCGATAATGTAAGAAACGGCTTTGGCTCTAACAATATAATCATCTTTTAATGAATCAATCAGCTGTGCTTCACTTGTTTCATTTTTATCAATAATAGAAATTACACGGTCTAGCAATACCTGAGAAGTTACAGAGGCATTTCTTTCATTTACATAGTTCAAAATGCCTGTTTCTAATAACAAAGCTAACACAATAACAACAACTGCTAAACCAATCAGATTTTTCTTTTTCATAGTTCAATTGTATAGTAATTCGTTATGTTTCGCTTATAAATCTTTTTTTGTTGCTTTGAATTATTGATGGAAATATTTATATATGGTGCTTATGTATATGCAAAAGAAAAGACGTTATGGAGTACATAGCGTCTTTTTTCTGATATGTTTAATACCCTTGTTTTTTATCAACAATGTTTTCTAGTGGTTCTTTGTTGATGAAATGTAACAGGTTTTTATGAAAAATATGAATGACATTGTCATAGTTTGCCTGTGCATTGAATCGACCGGAAATATGTGGTGTGATATACACATTTTCAACATTCCAAAGATCCATGTTCTTAGGAAGTGGTTCATATTCCGTAACATCTAAGCAGGCAGCACGTAAATGCTTTTCTTTCATGATACGTACGAGATCTTTTGTAACGATTGCTGAACCTCTGCCAACATTGATGATCATTGCACCTTGTTTGATTTGATGCAGTCTTTCGTAGTTGAATAAATGCTTTGTCTGTTCTGTTTCTGGAAGAGATAATGCGATAACATCTTTATCAGCCAGTACTTCATCTAATTGTTCAAATGTATAAAGGTCTTCTAGGTAGTCTGGTAATTCATGCTTTGTACGTGTCAAACCATATACTTTTGCACCTAGTGTGTGCATGAGCTTTGCATATGCAGAACCAATATTTCCCATACCAATGGATAATACTTTGAGTTGTGAGATTGTTGGAACAGATCCTAGATTTGTCCATTCATGTTTTTGCGCAACTTTTTCATATGCGAATAGATTTTTGTATACCGCAAGTGTGCATGCAAGCATGTGTTCACTGATGGCTTCGTTATATGCGCCTTTTGCATTTGTTAATACAATGGAATCAGGCAAAGAACAATATGCATTTGCACCAGCAGAATCTAATTGAATCCATTGCACAGGTGTATCTTTGATCATATTTAAATCTGGATTTCCAAAAACAATATCAATGTCTTTAAAATCTTCTTTTGTGACTGCTTTTTTATCTTTGAAAATACAGGTAATTCCTGTATCTAAAAACTGTTGTTTTTTGTTTTCTTCGATTGGTGTTAAAAATAAAGCTTTCATATTCGTTACCTCAAATGCATTATAACACTGTGTTTTTATTTGAAGCTGATTTTTGGAAGGTAAAATTGTGATATATTATCAAAAAGGATATGAGGTAATTATGATTAAATTAATCATTCGTGCAGATGATATTGGATATTGCGATGGTGTGAATCGTGGTATCAAAGATGCGGTAGAAACAGGTTTAGTAAAGAGTGTTGGTCTTATGCCAAATATGGATGAAGCAGTGAATGGATTTGAAATGTTGAAAGGTAAAGATATTTGTATTGGACAACATACAAATTTGTGTCTAGGTGTTCCTTGTTGTGATCCAAAAGATATTCCAAGTCTTGTGAATGAAAATGGGGAATTGAAATCAAGTTCACAATTTAGAAATGCATTCAAGGATGGAGTGGATTTAATTACATTAGAGGATGCTGTTCTTGAAATTGAAGCGCAGTATCGTAGATTTAAAGAAATTACAGGGAAAGATCCTGATTATTTTGAAGCACATGCAATTGCATCAAATCATCTTTCAGAAGCGTTAGAAATTGTAGCTGAAAGAAATCATCTTCCATATTTCAATCTATCACCTATGGATGAATATGGTACATTCTGTGGTAAGAGAGTTAGACAATGCAGAATGCGTTCTATGGAAAAAGAATATGATCCATTTCTAACACTGCAGGAAGCAGTCAAGGATGCAGATCCATCTGTTGTAAATGTATTTGTTACGCATCCTGGATATGTGGATGCATATCTTGAAATGCACTCTTCTTTAACTGTGAATCGTGAAAAAGAGGTGGCAATGTTAAAAAATGAAGAAGTTAAGAAATGGCTGCAGAAGAATGCGGTGACAATTGTTTCACATAAAGATATTGTGAATCAATAAATGCATCAACAATTCTTATGATTTGTACGTTGGTTTGAAAATGATGTGGTGTAAAATATAAGTAATAGGAGGACGTTTGTATGTTGAAACATATTAAATGGACGGATGTGTTAATGGCACTTGCATATGTTGTTGCGGGTGTACTATTAGTTATATTCCCAGATATCAGTGCGAAATATATTTCGTATATTATTGGAATTACATCAATCGTATATGGAATTGTTTCTTTAACAGCGTATTTCCTGGCAGATATTCGTGAGACGCTCTACAACAATAATTTTGTGGTTGGATTGATTACAATCATATTTGGTTTGGCAGTGATTGTAAAAAGAGATCTCATTATGGATCTTGTGCCATTTGTTCTTGGATTATTGATTGTGACAAGCGGACTTGTGAAACTGCATCGCGCTGTGATTGCGGCACGCATTAAATACAATGCTTCTTTCACATATGCATTATTAGGTGTTGTATCTATTATTGTTGGTATTGCGGTCATGTTCTTCTTGTCTGGTGAAACAACACAGAACATCATATTTATCATTATTGGATGTGGTTTGATCTATAGTGGTGCATCAGATCTATTTATTCAATTCTTTTTAGCAAGTAAATTCAATGCGTTTATAAAACACTTTGAAGGAGCAATCAAGGATGCACAAAGCAATGTGATCAACGTTGAAGCAGTTGAAAAACCACAAGAAGACGAACAAACGAATGATTCAAATCTAGAGGGATAGCATAGCTATCCTTTTTGCATGTACGAAATAAAGAGAATGTATGATGTATAAATTCCTTTCTGCAAGGAATTTATGCTAAAATATTGACTCGGAGGATTCATATGTTTAATGACTGGTTTAGCATAGGTCCGCTTACTGTACATGGATATGGCGTGATGATTGCGGTTGGTATTTTAGCAGCATCATGGCTGGCAACAAAACTATGTAAAGAATATAAGCTGGACTACGAAAATATTGATTCATTTATTATATTTGTCATCGTTATTGGATATGCTTTTAGCAAGCTGACATATTGTTTAACAGTATTTGATCAATTCTTAAGTGATCCATTATCTGTTCTTGGATCTGGAGGATGGGTCGTATATGGAGGTATCCTTGGAGGTTTACTTGCAGCTTTGATCTGGTGTAAATGGAAAAAGTGGAAGTTCATGGATTACTTTCAGGTATTGATGCCATGTGTTTCTTTAGCACAAGGTTTTGGCAGAATTGGTTGCTTCTTTGCGGGATGCTGTGGTGGTGCTGTAACAGATGCATGGTATGGCATACAATTCCCTGCGTCTTCATTAGCCTGGACAACAACACAGAAAATTATTCCAACCCAGTTATTATCCAGTGCAGGAGATTTCTTGATTTTTGCCTTTTTGATGTATAACCTGAAAAAAGGAAAACATCCAGAAGATACGGGAGCCTGGTATCTGATCTTGTATTCTGTTGGAAGATTCTTGATTGAATTTTTAAGAGGGGATCTGATTCGCGGTGGAATTGGTCCTTTCTCAACATCACAATTTATTTCATTATTTGTAGTAGTACTTGGTGCATATATGATTTGGAGTAGACAAAGAAAAGAGGAGAAACAATGAAAATCGGTATCGCAAATGACCATTCAGCAGTCGCAATGAAAAATGAAGTCAAGGAGTATCTGGAAAGCCTTGGCTACGAAGTTGTAAACTTCGGTACAGACACAGATGATTCTGTTGATTATCCTGTGTATGGTGAAAAAGTAGCAGAAGCAGTTGCAAATGGAGAAGTTGATAGAGGTGTTGCAATCTGTGGAACAGGTGTAGGAATTGGACTTGCATGTAACAAGGTAAAGGGTATTCGTGCCTGTACTTGTTCAGAACCATACAGTGCTGAATATTCTAGACGTCACAACAATGCAAATGTAGTTACATTTGGTGCAAGGGTTATTGGACCAGAAACAGCTAAGCAGATTGTAAAAGTATTCATGGAAACACCATTTGAAGGTGGCAGACATG
This sequence comes from uncultured Bulleidia sp., assembly GCA_934725105.1. Taxonomy (GTDB): domain Bacteria; phylum Bacillota_I; class Bacilli_A; order Erysipelotrichales; family Erysipelotrichaceae; genus Bulleidia. The sequence goes on from CAKVBD010000001.1 coordinate 91,880, forward strand.
AAAGACGTGTCAATCAGTTAATTGAAATTGAAAATAAATATTTCAAGTAAGATCACTTCATTTGAAGTGATTTTTTCTTTACAAGAAATAAAAAAAGAGAATAATTAAAAACAAAGAAAAGAGGTAGCGTATGTACTATATTGATATGCATTGTGATACGATCACAAGATTACTGAAAGATGCGGACCAAGGAAAATCATCCAGCTTAAGAGAGAATGATCTTCATATTGATCTGAATCGCATGAAACAGGCAAATTATTTATTACAGAACTTTGCGGTATTTACTCCACTTGGACATGTAGATGATCCAATGGAATTTGCATTGCGTGCAATTGACAAATACTATGAAGAAATTGACGGGAACAAAGATATCATTCGTCCTGTGTATTGTTATGACGACATTGAAAAGAATCGTAAAGATGGATTTATGAATGCAATGCTGACGTTAGAAGAAGGTGCAGTTGTACATAATGATTTACGTATCTTAAGAGATTTTTATCGTCTTGGTGTAAGAATGATTACATTAACATGGAACTATGAAAATGGTATTGCATTCCCTAACTTTACACCTGGAAAAGATGAAGATCGTGGTGACATGTTAAGACATATCAATGAAACAGATGGTTTAACACTATTTGGAAGAGAATATGTCAAAGAATGTAATCGTTTAGGTATTATTGTGGATGTTTCTCATTTAGGCGATAAAGGTTTCTGGGATGTGATTGCACTGAGCACAAAGCCAATTGTTGCTTCTCATTCCAATGCGAGAAGTGTTTGTGGTGTTGCTAGAAACATGAGTGATGAAATGATCCTGGCATTGCATAAAAATGGTGGTGTCATGGGTATGAATTATTGTGAAGATTTCGTCAGTGATGATAGTGATGGCAGTGTTGCAAACATTGTAAAGCACATGAATCATATTAGAGATCTTGGATGTATTGATAATATTGGACTTGGTTCTGATTTTGATGGTATTTCTACAAGAAAAGAAATGGAAGAGTGTTCCAAGATGTACTTGCTATGTGATGCATTAGAAAAAGAAGGCTATACAGAAGAAGAAATTGAAAAAATCTGCTATCGAAACGTATTGCGTGTTTATGAAGCAGTACTCAAATGAGAATTAATTTGATAAAATAAGCTTAGCTTATGGAAAAAACAAATGACATTACAAAATTAAAAGTAGCATATGCAATGCGTGAATGTATGGAAAAAGCAGCAGTAGAAGATATTACTGTTCGAAAGATCTGTGAACAGGGAAACTTTTCCAGACAGACATTTTATCGCTGCTTTAGTGATAAATATGATTTGATCAACTGGTATTTTGATCGTATCTTGAATGAATCTTTTAAACAGATGGGAAAAGGTACGACAATTCGTGAGAGTCTTGTTTTGAAATTCCTGTACATTCAACAGGAACAACTGTTTTTCCGTGCTGCGTTTTCTTATGATGATCAGAATAATCTGACAGATCATGATTTTGAAATGATTTTTGATTTCTATAAAAATCTGATTCATGAAAAAAGTGGAGCGTATCCAAAACCTGAAATACAGGATATGCTGGAAATGTATTGTCATTCTTCTGTTTATATGACAGTGAAATGGATCATGAAAGAGAATGCGAGATCTGCAGAAGATCTCGCAGATCTGATGGTAGAAGCAATGCCTTATCCATTATCACAATTGTTTAAAAAACTGAATATTTTAGATTAATAACTTCTTAGGGAAACCAGGAAGTTATTTTTGTTTTGTGAAATCTAAATGAAAATTGTTTCAGAACACACGTGTAAACTTTTCTGAAAAATGCTTGTTTCTTGTTGCAATGACTTCTATAGCGTAATAAACTTGAAAACATAATTTGTTACGACAGATTATATGAGGAGGGAAATCACATGGGAAAATATATCTTAAAACGTCTTGCCATTGGTATATTGACTCTGTTCATTCTTGCGACAATTACATTCTTCTTGATGCATGCAATTCCAGGAAGCCCATTTGGCGCAGATAACAAGAATCTAACACCTGAACAATATGCTGCAATGGAAGCAAAGTATAACCTGGATAAACCTTTATTCCAGCAATACACAACATACATGGTGAATTTATTGCACATGGATTTTGGTGAAAGTATTTCAAAGAAAGGTGAACTTGTATTAGACATCATTCTAAAAAGAGCTCCTGTGACTGCTAGATTGGGTGCATGTGCATTTATTATCTCAGTAATTGTAGGTATCACACTTGGAATCGTTGGTGCTTTGACAAAGAAGAAATGGGTCAATGGATTTATTACATTCTTAGCAACACTTGGTGTTTCCTTGCCGAGCTTCATCGTTGCAATCTTATTGATGATCTTCTTAGGTGTAAAACTGAAAATATTCCCACTGCTCGGATTGAGTACGCCAGCAAGTTATGTTCTTCCAACAATTGCATTGAGTATTGGTCCAATTGCAATGGTAACTAGATTGACACGTTCTTCTTTGAAAGATGTCATGAATAAAGACTATATCATTCTTGCACGAAGCAAAGGTACAGATGATGTGAAAGTTATTATCAAGCATGCATTAAGAAATGCATTGCTTCCAGTCATCACGTATTGTGGACCATTACTTGCTGGTCTTGTTACTGGCAGCTTCGTTGTTGAAACATTGTTTACAATTCCTGGCATTGGTAAAGAATTTACAAGTTCTGTTACTAACCGTGACTATCCAATGATCATGGGGCTGACGATCTTCCTTGGCGCTATCGTTATTCTGATGCAGCTTGCTAGTGATATCGTTGCCGCAATCGTTGATCCACGTATCAAGGTGAAGAGTTAAGGAGGCACATCATGAGTGAAATGAAATATGATCCATCTATGTTTGAAAAACTAGATGAAAGTGAAAAAAATGATGAAGCCATCGCAATGGAAAGTAAAACTTTCCTGCAGGATACATGGAAAAGATTCTGTTCCAACAAACTTGCAATTCTTGGCCTGGTTGTACTTGTCATCATGATCTTATTGGCAATCTTTGTTCCAATGTTTTCTCAATACACATATGATGGACAGGATCTTGCAAATACAAATGCACTTCCATCTGCTGCACATCTATTAGGTACAGATAAACTTGGAAGAGATATCCTTGTTAGAGTTTGTTCTGGTATGAGAGTTACATTGGCAATTGGTTTTACATCTGCTGCAATCAACCTCTGTATTGGAATTGTTTATGGTGGATGTGCTGGATACTTTGGTGGAAGAGTAGACATGACAATGATGAGAATCGTAGATATTATCGATTCGGTTCCATCACTGCTTTATACAATCATGATTTTGATGGTATTTGGTAACTCAGTATTCTCAATGATGCTTGCAATTTCCTTGACATCATGGATTACAATGGCACGTCAGGTAAGAGCACAAGTCATGAGCTTGAAAGAAATGGAATTTGCAATGGCTGCGAAAGTCATTGGATGTTCTGATCTAAGAATCTTATTGAAACACTTAGTTATCAATGCATTAGGACCTATCATTGTTTGTCTTACAATGATGATTCCTTCCGCAATCTTTACAGAAAGTTCATTGAGCTTTATCGGTATTGGTATTCAACCACCTGCTTGTTCCTTGGGTTCATTAGCCAATGAAGCTAGACAGTTGATCAATACACAGCCATTACAGGTTGTATGGCCAGTTATTACGATTGCCTTAATTACACTATCATTGAACTTTATCGGAGATGGTGTAGGTGAAGCATTAGAAGCAAAACGTTAGGAGGTGTGAAAGATGTCCTTATTAAAAGTAGAAGACTTGCATACAGAGTTTAAGACAGATCAAGGAATCGTTCACGCAGTACGTGGAGTTTCATTTGAATTAAATCAAGGTGAAGTACTTGGAATCGTTGGTGAATCTGGTTCTGGTAAATCACAGACAATGTATACAATCATGGGATTGTTGAGTGAAAATGCATTGCCAGTCAAAGGTAAAGTAACATTTGATGGAAAAGATATCAGTGCAGAATCATTCAAAAGCAAAAAAGAATATAACAAGATGATGAATGAGATTCGTGGAAATACAGTTGCGATGATTTTCCAGGATCCTATGACATTCTTGAATCCAGTTTTGAAAATTGGAACACAGTTGATTGAACCAATTATGAATCATAAGAAAGTCAGCAAAAAAGAAGCTTATGATATGGCAATCAAATTAATGAAGCAAGTTGGTATTCCTTCTCCTGAAAAGAGAATCAATCAATATCCATTTGAGTTCTCAGGTGGTATGAGACAAAGAATCATCATTGCGATTGCACTTGCATGTAATCCAAAGCTGATCATAGCGGATGAACCAACAACTGCATTGGATGTAACAATTCAGGCACAGGTATTGGAACTCATTAACTCTTTGAAAGAAGAAAGTGATTCTTCCATTATCATGATCACACATGACTTAGGTGTTGTAGCAAAGCTTTGTGATCGTGTAGCGATTATGTATGGTGGAAAGATTGTTGAAATCGGTACAGATCGAGAAATCTTCTATGAATCAAAGCATCCATATACACAAGGTTTATTAAGCTGTATTACGAACCCGGAAGATGATTCTGATGAAGATCTGCAGCCAATTCCTGGTACACCACCAGATTTGTTGAAACCACCTGTTGGCTGTCCATTCTATGCTAGATGCCAACATGCGATGAAAATCTGTAAAGAACAGCTGCCTGAAACAACAACATTTTCACCAACACATCAATGTGCGTGCTGGTTGATCCAGGCAAAGGAGGCAAGTCATGAGTGAAACAATTTTAAAGGTTGATCATTTGAAAACTTACTTCGACGTAACAAAAGGTGTGTTTGCGAAGAAACAGATTGTTAAGGCAGTGGATGATGTAAGTTTTGAAGTATATAAAAATGAAACGTTTGGTCTTGTAGGTGAATCTGGATGTGGAAAGAGTACACTTGGCAGAACAATCGTAAAGTTATACGAACCTACAGATGGATCGATTGAATTTGAAGGGAAAGATATTTCTAAGATCAAAGGAAAAGAATTGAAAGCATATCGTAAAGATATGCAGATGATCTTCCAGGATCCATATGCATCCTTAAACCCAAGAATGACTGTTGGTGAAATCATCAAAGAACCAATGAAAATCTTCAATATCTATGATACGGACGAAGAAAGAGAAGCAAGGGTCAGAGAACTTCTAGATATTGTTTCTTTAAAACCTGATCATATTCGAAGATATCCTTCAGAGTTCTCTGGTGGTCAAAGACAGCGTATTGGTATCGCAAGAGCTCTTGCGGTAAATCCTAAATTCATTGTGTGTGATGAACCTATCAGTGCATTGGATGCTTCTATTCAGGCACAGGTCATTAACTTGTTGAAACACATTCAGAAAGAAATGGGTATTTCCTATATCTTTATCGCACATGATCTAGGAATGGTAAAACATATTTCGGATCGTATTGGTGTTATGTATCTTGGTCATATTGTTGAGTGTGGTCCAAGTGATGTTGTATATCATACACCACTACATCCATATACACAGGCGCTCTTATCTGCGATTCCAATCCCAGATCCAGACGTCGCAAAAGCAAAACAGAGAATTGTTTTGGAAGGTGAAATTCCTTCACCAATTAACACGCCAGCTGGTTGTCCATTTGCATCTAGATGTCCTAGAGCAACGGAAAGATGCAGAAAAGAGACACCAAAACCAGTGCAGCTCGGTGAACGCAGCGTGGCATGTTTCTTATATGAAAAGTAAAGGGGAAAAAATTATGAACAAAGTATTGAAATCAGTTCTAACTGCAACAATGGTTCTCGGTATGGCAGCTTGCTCTAGTACACCAGCCGGTTCCACAGCAACATCTTCTGGCTCAAATAGCGGTGTATTCCGTGTAGCTATGGAAGGTGAATCAAACTATCCTGATGCTGCAATTGCATCAGATTCAATTACTGGCAGCGTAACACAGTTGACAGCTGTAACACTTTACCGTCTCACTAGCTCTGGTGAAATGGAACCTGCTGCAGCTGATAGCTATGATGTCAGTGAGGATGGATTAACATATACATTCCATCTAAAGAAAGGTTTGAAATGGAGTGATGGTTCAGATCTAACAGCAAAAGACTTTGAGTATGGCGTTAAGCGTTCTCTTGGTATGAGTGTTGCTGATGCTGGATTTAACATTTACATTTCTGGATACCTTAAAAATGGTGACAAGTACAACGAAAGTAACGCTGTAAGTGATATGACGGATTTAGGTGTTGAGGCTACGGATGACGATACATTAGTGTTCACCCTCCAAAAACCATGTGATTATTTCCCATGCCTGACATCTCTAGGCGTATATTCTCCAGCAAAGGAAGGCGTTTATACAGAACACGATTATAAGTGGGCTGATGATGTAGATGCTCCAGTATCTGGACCATATAAGCTAAAGTCTATTGACCGTTCTACGGAAGTTGTACTTGTCAAAAATGAATATTTCTACAACGCAGACAAGGTTACTACAGAAGAAATCGACTATAAGGTAATTACAGATACTTCTGCACAGCTCATGGCTTACCAGAATGGTGAAGTTGATTTCGCAAAGAGCTTGGATACTTCTGTTATCAAGCAGTATGAAGGTCAGGATGATCTTGTCATGCCAGGTGGTGTGATTAACTACTACGTTGAATTGAATACAGATGATGGAACAACTTGTGAAGCACTTAAGGATAAGGATGTTCGTAAGGCACTTTCTGAAGCTGTTAACCGTAAGGAAATGTGTGCAGCTTTAGATGCTGGTGATCTTTATGTTCCACTCTATGGTTTCGTTCCAAAGGGACTTCCTGGAAGTGCAGAAGGCAGTGATTTCCGTGAAGAAGGTGGAGATCTCATTACTGAAGATCTAGACGATGCTAAGAAGATCATGGAAAGCAAGGGTTATACAGAATCTAACCCACTCGAACTTGAATACTACTACAACGATACAACAGTACATTCAACAGTTGCTCAGGTTCTTCAGCAGCAATTAGCTAAGATCAATGTTAAGGTTACATTGAAGTCTGGTGAAATCAGAACATTCTTCGATGATCGTACAGCTGGTAACTTCCAGGCTGCAAGAAATGCATACTCTGCAGACTATATGGATGTTTCTAACTATATGAACCTATGGATCTATGATACACAGTCTACAAAGATTACAAGTGATGAACATTATGATGAACTTGTTAACAAGGCTGAAACAACTACAGATCATGATGAACGTTACAAGCTATTACATGAAGCTGAATCTTACTTCATTAAGGATATGAACTACAATATTCCTCTATTCCAGTATGGTTCATTCTATCTGTTAAAGCCAGGTATCACAGGTATTGAATTTACACCTCAGGGATCTGCGGATCTAACATATGTAAAATTATCTTAATGGATTGTAACCAGGCTTCATGTGGAGCCTGGTTATTCTCATAGAAGGGGAAATGTTTATGAAATTTGATTTAACAAAACCGTATTGTTATTACTTTAATGAAATTTGTAAGATTCCTCATGGTTCTTATCATGAAAAGGCAATCAGTGATTATGTTGTTTCTTTTGCGAAAGAACATCATTTGAGATATGTACAGGATGCTATGTGGAATGTTGTTATCTATAAAGATGCTGCTGATGGATATCGGGATTATGATCCTCTCATGCTGCAGGGACACCTGGATATGGTTTGTGAAGCTGTTGCGGGACTGGATTTTGATTTTGAAACACAACCAATTGAAACATATGTGGATGAAGAGGGAAGACTGCGTGCAAAAGGTACGACACTTGGTGCTGATGATGGCATGGGTGTTGCTGTAATGCTTGCAATTTTAGCAGATGATTCATTGAAGCATCCACCACTGGAATGTGTATTTACAGTCCAGGAAGAAGTTGGTCTTTGCGGTGCTTTGGCAATGGATAAGTCTCTTCTGCACTCTCATCGTATGATTTCATTAGATGGTGGTGGAGAAGTTGTGACGGGTATTTCTTCTGCTGGTGGTATCCAGGCAGTGAATACCATTGCATGTACGTTTCAAAAGCAAAGCAATCCTTGTTATCAATTGAAGGTGACAGGACTAACAGGTGGTCATTCTGGTGGAGAAATCCATAAGGAAAAAGGAAATGCAAATAAGCTTATTGCGAGAATCTTAAAAGAACTCATGAATGATGGCGTGGATGTTTCTTTAGTGTCATTCAATGGCGGCGCAAAAGACAATGCAATTCCAAGAGAATCTGTTGCGGTATTTGCTTCTAAGGATGGTGCTGATTATCTGAAAAATATTGTGCAAAAGAAAACAGAAAAAATTTCTGTAGAATTTGAACATTCTGATTCTGGTTTCCAAACAGTATTTGAAAGTGTAGATATGTGTAATGAATGCATGGATCAGACAAGCACAAAGCATGTCATTGATTACTTGTATCTTGTAGACAATGGTTTCCAGCATCGTTCGATGGCAATTGAAGGATTGACATTAACAAGCTTGAACTTAGGCATTGTAAAAACGGAAGGTAAAAATGTCATCTGTAATTCTTCAATTCGTAGTGCACTCGAAGAAGCAATTGATGATGATGTGGATCATATCAAGTGTTTAGCTTCCTATACAGGTGGAAGCGTAGAAACAATGGCGAGATATCCAGCATGGAACTATGATCCAAATTCAAAGATGAGAGAAACATTCAAGAAGGTATTTGCTTCCTTGTATGATGGAAAAGAGTTGCAAGAGCATGCAGGACATGGTGGATTAGAATGTGCTGCATTTACGCAGATCGATGGTGGTATGGATATTATTACATGTGGACCAATTTCACAGGGTTGTCATACACCAGATGAATTCCTTGATTTAGCTAGCTTTGATAGAGCATATACTTTATTAACAACAATTATTGCAAATGTAGATAAGAAGGCATAAGAATATGAAAAAAGGTTTAGTTGTAATTTTGAGTGGTGCATGTTCTGTAGGAAAACATGACCTGACAAATCGTTTGTTAAATGATCCTGATTTGGATCTGGTATATTCTGTTTCTTTAACAACACGTCCGAAAAAGGAAAATGAAGTGGATGGAAAAGATTACTACTTTGTAGATTTTGCATCTTTTGCGCAGGCTGTAAAGGATCATAATCTTCTTGAATATACAGAATTTAATGGCTGGTATTATGGAACCCCTAAAAATCAGGTGGAATTTTTAAGAGATACTGGAAAAAATGTATTGATTACAGTTGAAGCACAAGGTGTTGGTCCAATTAAGCTGGAATTGCCTGAAGCACTTGCAATCTTTATTACTCCAGCATCCATTGATGAATTAGAAAGTACAATTCATGAAATTTATCAAGATGATGAAGCAAGTGCAACGCGTCGTATCAATAAGGCAAAAATGGATATGGAACTGGCTCCATTATTCCAGAATGTTGTGAAGAGTGAAGATGCGGATAAGACATATCAGGCAGTGAAAGATGTCATCTTAAAAGAATTGCATAAGGATGCCTGATATGTATTCCAAAGAATTATTAGAAAAATATGCGGATGTTTTAATTGAAAAGGGAGTAAACATTCAAAAAGGTCAGTATCTGTTACTGCAGTGCTGTATTGATACATTGCCTCTTGTACGTATCATTTGTGAAAAAGCATTGTTGAAAGGGGCGAAGGATGTGCATGTTTCTATTTCTGATCCTTTGATCAAGAAATTGCGTGGGAAATATTTATCTCAGGAACAATGTGCTGTTGTATATGATTTTGAAAAAGAAGAACTGGATTATTTTTTGAGAAATGATTGTGTGCAGATTGGTTTGATGGGTACGTATCCTGGTTTGATGGATGGTGTGAGTGATGAAAATGCAATGGCACTTGCCTATGCTGGAAATGAAGTGAGAAATGTCATTCGAAAATATATCCATGATGGTACGCTGCAATGGACGGGGACAGCCTATCCTACACAGGACTGGGCAAATACTGTTTATCCTGAACTGAGTGAAAGTGATGCATTGGCACAGCTTGAAAAAGATATTGCATGCATGATGCGTATTGATCAGGATGATCCTTTGAAAGCATGGGATGATCATTGTAATCGTCTTAGAAAAGTTGGTGATGTATTGAATCAATATCAGTTTCAATCATTACATTTAACAAGTGAACTAGGTACTGATTTAACAGTGCAGCTTGTTGAAAATCATATCTGGTGTTCTGCTGCAGATATGGGTGAAGCTAAAGTGAAAGCAAAATATATTGCGAATATGCCAACAGAAGAAATCTTTACGGATCCGCATCGTGATCATGTGGATGGAATTGCATATGCTTCCAAACCGTTGATGATCAATGGAAAGCTTGTGAAGGATTTCTGGATTCGCTTTGAAAATGGGATAGCTGTTGATTGTGGTGCAAAAGAAAACGTTGAGTTTTTGAAAGATGCTTTGTTTCATGATGATCGTAGCAGAAGACTTGGTGAAATTGCACTTGTTTCTAAGAAATCGCCAATCAATCAGATTGGAAGATTGTTCTACAATGGCTTGATTGATGAAAATGCTGCTTCTCATTTAGCGTTTGGTTCTAGTTTTCCAACAAACATTGAAAATGGAACAGATATGGATGAAGAAGAATTGTTAAAGCATGGCGTGAATGTTGCGAGCTGCCATCATGATTTTATGGTTGGTACAGAACATTACCACGTGGAAGGAATTACACATGATGGAAAAACAGTTGTGATTATGGATGATGGAGATTTTGTGCTATGAACATATCAAATGAAGATTTTTTAATGGATATTCCTTCTTTTGATACATTAAAAGAAAAAATTGTATCGTATCGGAAACAATGTGAAATCATTGATCGCTGGCTCGTAAAAAGACTGGATACAGTACTGCCAATGATTATGCAAAGAAGTGGTATTGATACATGGGTCATCTGTAACAATGAACATAATGAAGATCCTGTATTCCGTACATTATCGCCAGCATTGATGATGTCCGCGAGAAGATTGACAATATTGGTCATGCATTTGAAGGAAGATGGCAGTGTGGAAAGATTTTCTTTCACACATCCAGTACCGGATATTGCTCATCTTTATACACCTTGCTGGCTGAATCCGAAGGATGCAGTATGGGGAAATGATAAATATTTCCTGGAAAATAAAAAAGGTGTGAAAGTAAGTGAAGTACCAGAAACACAATGGGAATGTCTAGGCAGAGTGATTCATGAATTACATCCAAAGAAAATTGGCTTGGATTATTCAGAACACGACGCATATGCAGATGGTTTATCACATAGTCTGTATTTAAAAGTGATGGATGCTTTGCATGAAGAAGAACGTGATAAGGTTGTTTCCGCAGAACCGCTTTGTATTGGATGGCTGGAAACAAGAATTGATGAAGAAATGAATGCATACAATGGTATCGTACAGATGGCGCACGCATTGATCAAAGAAGCATATTCTTCTAAAGTCATTCATCCTGGCGTCACAACAAATGATGATGTGAGATTCTGGATGATGGAAAAGGCGAGAAGTCTTGGACTTGAGCCTTGGTTTGATTTTGAAACTTCGATCATTCGAAAAGATGCTGATATTGAAGGCGAAGATGTTATTCTGCTGGGAGATGTATTGCATTGTGATATTGGCTTCCACTATTTAGGTCTTTGTACAGATACACAAGAAATGGCATATATCTTGAAGAATGGAGAAGTGGATGCACCACAGGAATTGAAAGATGCTATGGCTGTAGTTAATCATCTGCAGGATATTACGCTTGATAAATTTGAAGTTGGAAAAAGTGGCAATGCAGTCTTGAAAGAAGCAAGAGAAGAAGCATTGAAACAAGGAATTGAACCATGTATTTATTCTCATCCACTTGGATTTGATGGACATGCTGCTGGACCAACGATTGGACTATGGGATCATCAGGATGGTGTTGAACATGAAGGTGACTATATCATTCATGATGCTACTTGTTACTCTTTGGAATTGAATGCTACAGTAGAATTCTTTGGAAAAAAGCAAATCTTCAGTATGGAATCTGATATCATGTTAAGAGATGGAAAGAAATACTTCTTAGCAGGAAGGCAGACAAATTTCCACTTAGTGAAATGAGGTAAATGAAAATGAAAGAAATCGTAACAAAAAATGCGCCTGCCGCAATTGGCCCTTATGCACAAGGATATATCGCAAATGGATTTGTGATCACATCGGGACAGCTGGGAGTAGATCCAGGTAATGGGGAAGCTCCTGAAGGTATTCAGGCACAGGCTGAATGGTCTTGTAAAAATGTTATGGCTATTTTGAAGGAAGCGGGTTGTGATGCTTCTAAAGTAATCAAAACAACATGCTTCTTAAGTGATATGGCTGATTTTGCGGCATTTAATGAAGTATATGCAAAGTATTTTACATCGAAACCAGCTAGAAGCTGTGTCGCTGTGAAGACTTTGCCAAAGGGACTGCTTTGTGAAATTGAAGCAGTGGCAGAACTATGAATCAAGAAGAAATTGAAAGAAGAATCCAAGAAGGTAGAAATTCTTTAAAACCTCTGATTGAAGAAGAAACTGATTATCAATCTGATCAGGATCTGAAAAAACCACAGCCACCTTTAGTCAAGAAAGCAATGACATCCAATATCATTGCTTTACCAACTGACTTTGATCATTTAACAATTGATAATGATTTCCTGCATGTCATTAATACAAGACAATCACATCGTGTTTATACACAACAGAAAATGTCATTGTTGGAATTGTCATATTTGTTGTGGTGTACACAGGGGGTGAAGGAAATTCGTGGAAAATCCTATGCAACGCTTAGAACAGTTCCGTGTGGTGGTGCAAGACATGAATTTGAATGTTATATGGTCATTCAGAATGTGGATGGTTTAAAAGATGGATATTATCATTATCTTCCAATGCATCATCAGATTGAGATGTTAAAAGAAGATAGTGATCTGCATGACTTTATTTCTGTTTCTTTGCAGAAGCAAGACTGGGCTTGTAAAGCAAATGTTGTATTTTATTACAGTTTTGTATGTTATCGTGCAGAGTGGAGATATGGTATCTATGCACATCGCATGGTTATGTGTGATGCTGGTCATATTACTGAAAATCTGTACCTTGCATGTACAAGTATTGGACTTGGCGGATGTGCGATTGGAGCTGTCAATGGTAAAGTGAGTGATGAAGCTTTTGGGCTTGATGGAGAAGAAGAGTTTATCATGTATGCAATGCCTGTAGGCACAGTCTCTAAAAAAGATGCACAGCAGGAAAAAGACTTCTACGCTTTTGTAAATGAGCAAGGATTATGAGTTAAAAAGTTACACTTTTGCGAAGGTGTAACTTGTTTTTGTTTTCACAAGATTTAAACTGAAAGCAGATAAAGGAGTGTTTACAAAATGGCAAACAAAATCTCATTAAATCCTACATCTTATCATGGTGCAGGTGCAATCAACGAAATCGCTGCAGAAATCAAGGCACATGGATTCAAGAAGGCATTTGTTGCTTCAGATCCAGATCTTGTAAAGTTCGGTGTTACAGGAAAGGTTACAGATATTCTTGATAAAGAAAATATCCCTTGGGAGCTTTACAGTAACATTAAGCCAAACCCAACAATTGAAAACGTACAGACTGGTGTAGAAGCATTCAAGAACAGTGGTGCTGATGTGATCGTTGCCATTGGTGGTGGATCTAGTATGGATACATCTAAGGCAATTGGTATTATCATCACAAACCCAGAATTTGAAGATGTTAGATCACTTGAAGGTGTTGCACCAACAAAGAACCCTTGTGTTCCTATCATCGCAGTTCCTACAACAGCTGGTACAGCTGCTGAAGTAACAATCAACTATGTTATTACAGATATCGAAAAGAAGAGAAAGTTCGTTTGTGTAGATACACACGATATGCCTATCGTTGCGGTAGTTGATCCTGAAATGATGTCTTCTATGCCTAAGGGCTTAACAGCTGCTACTGGTATGGATGCATTAACACATGCGATTGAAGGCTACACAACAAAGGGTGCATGGGAAATGACAGATATGTTCCACTTAGAAGCTATCCGTTTAATCTCTCAGAACTTAAGAAAAGCAGTTGCCAATGAAAAAGATGGCAGAGAAGGCATGGCTCTTGGACAGTACATTGCTGGTATGGGCTTCTCTAACGTTGGTCTTGGTATTGACCATGCAATGGCACATACTTTAAGTGCTTACTATGACACACCTCATGGTGTTGCTTGTGCTTCTTTACTTCCAATTTCTATGGAATTCAATAGAGACTTCACAGGTGAAAAGTATAGAGAAATTGCTCGTGCTATGGGTGTTGAAGGTGTTGATGCAATGTCTCAGGAAGAATATAGAGATGCAGCAATCAACGCAGTTAAGCAGTTATCTAGTGATGTAGGTATCAACCCTAAGAACGATAGAATCAAGGAAGAAGATCTTGAACAGTTATCTATCGATGCATTACATGATGCATGCTATCCTGGCAACCCAAGAGAAGCAACAAAAGAACAAGTTCTTGAAATGTTTCGTCAATTAATGTAATTTCTATAAACACTTCAGCCAATGGTTGAGGTGTTTTTTGTTAAATGTAGGCTATATTAGCAAAATGGTGATTATGGCAGAAATGAACACCAGGGAATCATCATGCAGGCAATTCTTGAAAAGGTGCAGCAAAATGCTGCTACAGGAGATAAAGCAGGTGTACTTGCGGCATTATCTACGGCATAAAGAATCTAGTGACAAATCTGAATGTTCCTCTGGAAGAATGTCTGAAAATGGCATGTGTCAATCCTAGCAGAAAGCATGGTTTCCTGAATAGAAAAGGTACCATTGTAGCAGGCAAAGATGGAAAGATCTTTAATGAAGCGTATATAGATTCTATTAGAAAGTGAAAATTATGTCAGGTATTCGATTAGTCATTGCAGATGTTGTTGGAAACTGTGTTTTATTTGAGATGATTGGTGCTGAAAGAATTTATGCAACACCAGTTGCACTAGGTAATGGCATGGTGAAATGTGCACATGGGATTCTGCCAGTACCTGCGCCTGCTACGGCATATATTTTACAGAGTATTCCAACGTATGCTGAAAATATGGAAGGGGAACTCTGTACTCCTACAGGAGCTGCTTTACTGAAACATTTTGTGCATTCATTTGAAGTTATGCCAACAACGACAACACAGAAAATAGGCTATGGTATGGGATGCAAAGACTTTCCGGCAGCAAATTGTGTACGTGCGTTTCTGGGCAAAATGCAGGATGATGGGGAAGTGGCAGAACTGACATGCAATCTGGATGATATTACACCTGAAAATATTGGCTATGCATATGATGTACTGTTTCGGGAAGGTGCGCTGGATGTGTATGTTATTCCAGTGCATATGAAGAAAAACCGTCCTGGCTATGTTTTTACATGCATGTGCAGAATGAATGATAAAGATAAAATGCTGAAACTGATGTTCCAACACTTGCCAACTCTTGGAATACGTGAAACTGCATGCCGCAGGCATGCATTGGACAGAAAGATTGAAAAGATACAGACTTCTTTTGGAGAAGTTCGTGTAAAGATAAGCGAAGGCTATCATGTGAAGCGTGAAAAGATCGAATTTGAAGATCTCGCCCGTATAGCAAATGAAAAGCATCTATCTATCGAAGAAATCAGAAAAGCGATTCTGTCTGAAAGAAACAACTAAGAACATAAGGCTGATTACAATATGTGTAGTCAACCTTTTTTTGTTGCGTGTTCTCACCGTTTTGACATTAAGCTTGCACAAATCTAACAACCCTTAACAAGCATTTTCACAAATCTATCACAAAATGGTTGATTTCAAAAAAATGAAGAATATACTCAGTTATAGATGTAAGCGATTACAGATATGCCAGAAGGGAAAATATCCCTCATAATCCACTTTATGGTGGGGCTAAAAGGAGAAAGTATGTCAACACTAGAATTAAAACACATTTGCAAGATTTATCCGAATAATGAAAAGAAAGGGCATCACAAGCATAATAATCTGAAAACAACAGACGAAGGAGTATTAGCTGTAGATGACTTCAATCTTGAAATCAAAGATAAGGAATTTATTGTACTTGTCGGTCCATCGGGATGTGGTAAATCAACAACATTACGCATGGTAGCTGGTCTTGAGGAAATTTCAAAAGGCGAGCTTTACATTGACAATAAACTTATGAATGATATCGAACCGAAAGACCGCGACATTGCTATGGTATTCCAAAGCTATGCGCTTTATCCGCATATGACAGTTCGACAGAATATGGAATTTCCACTGAAACTGAGAAAAATGCCGAAAGAAGAGATTAAGAAAAAAGTAGATGAAGCAGCGGAAATACTTGGTATAACAGAATATCTGGATCGTAAACCTAAGGCGCTTTCTGGTGGTCAAAGACAAAGAGTTGCTATTGGGCGTGCCATTGTAAGAGAACCAAAAGTGCTGTTAATGGATGAACCTTTATCTAACCTGGACGCAAAGCTGCGTAATCAGATGCGTGCTGAAATCATCAAGCTAAGATCACGTATTGATACAACGTTCATTTATGTCACACATGATCAGACAGAAGCAATGACACTGGGAGATCGTATTGTTATCATGAAGGATGGTGTCGTTCAGCAGGTTGGTACTCCGCAGCAGGTATATGACACACCTGTCAATCTTTTTGTGGCAGGTTTTATTGGGGTGCCTATGATGAACTTCTTTGATGGAGAACTGATCAAAGATGGGGTGAAATACTATGTTGAGCTGAATGGTGTAAAAATTGAACTTTCACCTGAAAAGGAAGCGAAGATGGCTGCAAAAGGTGTAGAGGCACAAAAGGTTACAATTGGCGTTCGCCCAGAACATATGGAATTGACTCAGCGCGAAGGCCAGATGATTCAGGCAACTGTAGATGTCAGTGAAATGATGGGATCACATATCAACGTTCATATTCGTGTTCAGGAAAAAGAAGGTGTCATGATTGTTGATACCCAGGGCAACAGTAACAGAAACTTCCGTATGGGAGAAACAATTCAGTTTACATTTGAACCTGCAGTTATTCATGTATTTGATGCAGAAGGAAAAAATCTGGAAGTAAAAAAAGAATTGTGAGAAAAATGTGAAAAGAATTTCATAAAATTAACACAAAAGTATTGCAAAAAAGAAATAGTTGAACTAGTATAAGAATAAAAGTCGTAAGCGGTTTCATAAATATTCATCCGGAGGAACATTCGTAAAATCGTTATACTTCAATTGACAGGTGTCATGAATTGTTCAAGGAGGATAAAATGAACAGAAAATCTATCATATCGATAGCTTTAGCAGCTACGATGATCGCTGGCTGTAGCAGTGCAAGTGGAACTTCTGCTACTGGCTCAGACTCTAAGGGAAGAGTTTACTATCTTAATTTCAAACCTGAAGCTGATGAATACTGGCAGGATCTGGCAAAGGAATATACTGAGGAAACAGGTGTTCCAGTAACAGTATTAACAGCTGCATCTGGTGAATATGAAAAGACATTGAAATCTGAAATGGCAAAAAGTGAAGCTCCTACATTATTCCAGGTAAACGGACCTGTAGGTCTTGCTTCATGGAAGGACTATTGTGCGGATCTTTCTGGAACAGATGTAGATAATGAACTTACAAACAAGGCATATGAATTGAAAGATGGCGATAAGGTTGCGGGTATTGGCTATGTTACAGAAGCCTATGGTCTTATTACGAATAACGCATTGTTAAAGAAAGCTGGATATGATGCTTCTGAAATCACTTCTTTCGATAAGCTGAAGGAAGTTGCAGAAGATATTACAGCTCGTAAAGATGAACTTGGATTCAGTGCATTTACATCTGCAGGCATGGATGGATCCAGTGACTGGAGATTTAAGACACATTTAGCTAATCTGCCAATTTACTATGAATATCAGGCAGACGGTGTTGATAACAAAGATGAACTTTCAGGAAAGTATTTAGACAACTACAAGGCTGTTTGGGATCTGTACATTAACAACTCTACAATTGATCCTTCTCAGTTATCTACAGCAACTGGCGATCAGTCTGAAGCAGAATTTGTAGATGAAAAGGCTGTATTCTTCCAGAATGGTACATGGGAATACGATGCTGTAAAGGCAATTGGTGATGAAAACATTGCCTATCTTCCAATTTACTTTGGTGTAGATGATGAAAACGAAGGTATCTGCATGGGTACTGAAAACTACTGGTGTGTAAACACACAGGCTTCTGAAGCAGATCAAAAAGCTACTTTAGACTTCATGTACTGGTGTGTTACATCTGATAAGGGTGTAGAAGCAATGACATCCGGTGATAAGATGGGCTTCAATATTCCTTTCAATAAGAATCCAGAATCTACAAACGTATTATTCAAGCTGGCAAATGCAAATACAGCTACTCCAGTATCCTGGAACTTTACAACAATGCCTTCCGAAAACTGGAAGAATGATCTTGGACAGGCTCTTACAGTTTACGCAGCTGATCAGACAGATGCTAACTGGAAGAATGTTGTATCCGCATTCGTTGATAACTGGAAAGTTGAAAAAGAAGCTACAGCTGAATAATATCAATTATTCTGACTGAATAAGCTGTTAACAGGCTGGGCGATAAGATATGCACTCAGCCTGTTTCTTTTATAAAAGAGGTCTTTATGCAGAAAAACATGAAAAAGTATTGGCCGATTTTTACCATACCGGTCATGGCTGCTTTTGCGATTGGATTTGTAATCCCGTTCATTCTAGGCATTTATCTGTCGTTTACAAAATTTACAACCGTCAAGGATGCGCATTTTGTGGGACTTGCAAATTACAGAAAACTGTTTGCAGATGCAACATATCTGCATTCCTTCTTCCTTACACTGGCTTTCGCTATTGCAACTATCATTATCATTAATATTATTGCTTTCTTCTTAGCTATGGCGCTAACACAGAAACTTAAGGGGACAAACCTTTTCAGAACAGTCTTCTTTATGCCAAATCTGATTGGCGGTATCGTTTTAGGATACATATGGCAGTTAATATTCTCTGGAATTCTTGTTCATTTCAATACAGCCTTAAATCTGAACGCAAGGCTTGGTTTCTGGGGGCTGGTCATTCTTGTGTGCTGGCAACAGATTGGATATATGATGATTATCTACATATCAGGTTTGCAGGCAATTCCTACAGACGTTATGGAAGCAGCTGAAATTGACGGAGCTAATGGTGTACAGAAACTGTTCAGAGTTACTTTGCCAATGATGATGCCTAGTATTACAATCTGTACTTTCTTAACATTGACAAACGGTTTCAAACTGTTTGATCAAAACCTTGCTTTGACAGGTGGGGCACCGATGAAACAGACAGAATTAATGGCTCTCAATATTTATCAGACATTCTATGGTCGTGTCGGCTTTGAAGGGGTAGGTCAGGCGAAAGCTGTTATCTTCTTCTTAATTGTTATTGTGATGGCAGGTTTGCAGCAATACTTTACAAAGTCAAAGGAGGTTCAACAGTAATATGCATGAAAAAAATAAGAAAAATGGAATTATTGGCAGTACTTTTCTGACATTTCTGTGCATTTTCTGGATCATGCCGGTTTTTATTGTTTTATGGAATTCCTTCAAAAATAAAAATTCAATCAATTTACAGCCATTCCAGCTTCCAAGTAATGAAACATTTGTTGGCTGGGAAAACTACGGTGCTGCAATAGGTAAATATGGATTGCTGCAATCTGTAGGCTGGACAGTATTTATTACGGTATTTTCAGTAGCTGCGATTCTGTTATTCTGCAGTATGTGCGGATGGTTTATAACACGAGTAAAGACATGGTGGACAAAAATGATTTACGTTTTGTGCCTGTTCAGTATGGTTGTTCCATTTCAGATGGTTATGTATACATTGTCACTTGTCGCAAATATGTTACATTTAACCAATCCTTTTGGTATCATAATAGTATATCTGGGATTTGGCGCAGGACTGGCAATATTTATGTTCACTGGCTTTGTTCGATCCATTCCTATTGAAATTGAAGAAGCAGCTATGATTGATGGATGTACGCCACTACAGACTTTCTTCAGAATTGTTGTACCGATCATGAAACCAACATATATTTCAGTAGGAATTCTGGAGACAATGTGGATATGGAATGACTTCCTGTTACCGTACCTTGTACTAGATCTGAAAAAGTATAAGACAATTTCAATTATTATTCAGTATATGAAAGGTTCTTATGGTTCAGTTGATATGGGGGCGATTATGGCAGCGTTGATCCTTGCTTTAATTCCAGTCGTTATTTTCTACCTCAGCTGTCAAAAATATATTATTAAAGGTGTTGCGGCTGGCGCAGTTAAAGGTTAAAGGGGTAATTTATGAAAAGAAGTGCAGGTGTTTTAATGCCAATCAGCTCTTTCTGACTGTAGGTATCGATGTTGCTTCCGAGAATAGAGATTGTGCTATGTGAGCCATGCTCAAAGTATCTCGTGAGACATTTCATTAACGAAGATTTACCACAACCAGAATCACCGATTACCGCAACCACGGAGTTGCAAGGAATGGTCAAATTATCGTACTTGACAATCTCCTTACCAGGTGGATCCATAATAATCGTATCCTTGAGAATGATTTCGCCCTTTACAGCTTCCTTTTTCCCAGATTTAATCTTAAAAGCTGTATTGATATCCAATGTCATTAAGTTAAGGCAAATAAATTCTTAGTGATATTAATTGAAAATTCAAGCAAACAAATCTTTATCGAAAATTAACAGCTTTTCCATAAGATTTGTTTTTTAATTCCTGAAATCATCGATTTTCAAGCATGACGAAAATACCAGCTGTACTTTTCTTGAAATTTTACTGGCATATTTTCCGTACATGGTGTACTTTGCAAAATCTAAAAGGCTATATTAGCAAAATGGTGAACGTATTTTCATTACTATACAGATATACGGACAATAATAATGGATCAGTAGCACTATAATGACATCACATTCAAGGAGATGTCATTATGAAAGATACTGAAATCATTAGCTTTTACAATAATCTATATCAATATGCAAAGGATAAAATCGATAGACAGTTAATCGATTTAACAAATGCGAAGAAAGAATCAAGAAACTACTGTATCAAGGTTTGTCCAAAGTGTGGTGCAGTTGATCCAGGATTTACCAAAGGTGGAAATGCTAACAGTGGAAAACCTATGCTGAAATGCCGCTGCTGCCATAAGCGCTTCACTTATGACAATGGTCAGCTTACACATTATTCCCATCAGGGCGAATCAAAGTGGGACCAGCTTATCGTAGATACCTTTTCACATGTACCAGTAGAAAAATCAGCAGCGAATATGAATATCAGCACATATACAGTCTGGCGCATGCGTATGAAACTGCTGCATATACTTGAAAAAATGCTTGAAGATACAGTTGCCTCTGGAGAAATAGAACTGGATGAAAAATATCTTCTAAATTCACACAAAGGTGAAAAAATTGATAATTTAAAACCAAGAAAACGTGGTGGTTCAGCTTCTAAAAGAGGACTAT
The DNA here is from genome assembly GCA_934725105.1 of uncultured Bulleidia sp. GTDB lineage: Bacteria > Bacillota_I > Bacilli_A > Erysipelotrichales > Erysipelotrichaceae > Bulleidia. Next base: position 113,331 of record CAKVBD010000001.1, read on the forward strand.
CAAGTGAACAGATCTGTTTACCTACAGCAGTGCAGAGAAATGGCACTGCTGTTTTAAAAGCGACAAATACAGCAGCAACAACAAGTGGAGATCTAATGAAATTATCAAATCACATTGGAGAAAACAGTATGGCATGGATTGATGGAAAAACTGCATATAACAGTTTACTTTCAGCGAAGCAGTGCGAAATAAGAGTAATGAGGGATCATACAACATATACATCCCTTGATCATTTGAACAATGTAAATGCATTCCACAGGCTCATAGAGAAATGGTACAAAGGATACAATGGTGTAGCAAGCAAGAATATCAATAGATATGCAGCTCTATTCACACTGGCAAGAGAGTATACTGGCTGTGATACACAGGAAATTCTATTATCAATCAAGAAAAGAATGCATCAGATTACAGATTTCTTCCGTATTGTTGACATGAAGAAAGATGATCTTTTCATTTATTCTATTTCTTGAATTCACGATTTTGCTAATATAGCCTAAATGTATATGTAAAGGCTTTCTGGTTTATGTAAAAACATAACATTTTGATTGACATATATTTTCATTGTTGTATGATATCGCTACAGGCAATGATAGGAAGAGTAAATAGACCATGCTTTGAAAGAGAACTTTCTATATGGTGTAAGGAAAGGCAAGGTGTACTATTGAAACACATCCTTAAGCTAAGGTCCTGAAAATGTAGTAGGGATCTTCGTTTGTACACGTTACGTAGGAAAGTGCTATGCACTTCATGAGGCTATTATCGTGAGGTAATAGTAAAGTCAGGTGGAACCACGTTACGACGTCCCGATGTTAGGACGTCTTTTTGTTTATACAGGAGAAAATCTATGAAAGAAATTAGAATACCACAAGGAATGAGGGATTTAATTGTTGAAGAATGTGCGAAGAAAAGATTTGCACAGAAAACAATAGAGCGTGTTTTTCAATCATTTGGATATGAAGAAATCATGACACCTAGTATTGAATATTTTGATACATATCAACAAGGATTCTCAGAGGTGGATGCAACGGAAATGTATAAGTTCTTTGATCAGGATGGAGAAATTCTTACATTAAGAGAAGATATGACAGTACCAATCTGCAGAGTCTGTGCTTCTAAGTATGCAAATTCAAAACCACCATTTCGTTTCTTCTATACATCAAATGTATTTAAGGTAAGACATGTATTTGCGGGAAAACGTGGTGAAGTGACGGATTGTGGTGTGGAATGTATTGGGCTGGATGAAAAGAGTGACATTGAAATCTTATATATGGCAATCCAGGTAATGGAAAAACTGCATTTCAAAAATTATCAGATTGAAATTGGAAATGCAAAGTTATTTCAGAGTGCAGTAGATGCGCTACAGCTTGATAAAGCTGATCAGAAAAGACTTGCAGCTCTTATCGATCAGAAATCAATTGTTGATTTGAATTGTTTTGTGGAAGCATTGCATTTATCTAAAGAAGCACAGGATTTCTTTACGCAGTTGCCATTTCTTTCTGGTAACGATGTATTTGAAAAAGCAAAACAGCTTTGTTTTACAGAAGAAATGCAAGCAGTCATAGATCAGCTTGTTTCTTTATATGCAGCTTTACAAACATTAGGTGTTGCAGAACATATTTCGTTTGATCTTGGTAAGATCCCACATTTGGATTACTATACAGGCATTATTTTTGAAGGGTTTATTGAAGAGAGTGGAACATCTGTATTATCTGGTGGCAGATATGACAATTTGATGCAGAAGTTTAATCGAGAGCTTCCGGCATGTGGATTTTCTATGAAACTGGATTATATTCTGGATGCTTTAGAAAATCAGAATAAAGAAGTTGTGCAGTTGTATTATCCAAAAGGAAAAGAAACTGAAGCAATTCAAAAAGCTGATGAAATAAGAAAAAACAAAGATGTTGAAATGATTCCATGGAATCGTGATGCATGGGAGGTTAGACAATGAGTATCTCAATCGCATTAACAAAGGGAAGACTTGAAAAACAAGCCATTGCGATGCTGGAAGCATGTGGATATGGTGTGGAACAGTTAAAGGATAAGGGTAGAGCTCTTGTATTCTATGATACAAAAAAAGATGTGAAGTACTTTTTGGCAAAGCCAAATGATGTCATTACCTATGTGGAACATGGCATAGCGGATATTGGCATTGTTGGGAAAGATACATTACTGGAAAAGAGTGGTGATGTCTATGAACTTTTGGATTTAGAAGTGGGAAAATGTAAATTTATTCTTGCTTCTTTGAAGGGGAACAATCCATTAGAAAAAGTTGGACATATTAAGATTGGAACAAAGTATCCAAATGTAGCTTCTCAATATTTTCATAAGAAAGGATTGGAAGTAGAAATCATTAAAATCGATGGGTCTGTAGAATTGGGACCTGTTCTTGGATTGAGTGATGGCATTATCGATATTATGGAAACTGGTACAACATTAAAAGAAAATGGTCTGGTTGTATATGATACGGTTTGTGATATCAGTGCACGTGCCATTGTGAATCGTGTGAGTTATAAATTGAAAAAAGATGAAGTTTTACAAATCATCAATGATCTGAAAGAAGGAAAGCAATATGTTGAAAGCAATCAATCGAAATGATGAAAAAGAATTGAGACAATATCTTGATGGCAGAAGCAAGGAAATTGATTCTTCGATTCTTGTAAAAGTGAGTGAAATCATTCAAAACGTTAGAAAGAATGGAGATCAGGCGTGTAGAGAATATACAGAAGCATTTGACGGGATTCGCGTAGAAGATTTTCGAGTGAAGGAAGAAGAAATTGAAGAAGCAGTCAAAAGTGTGGATGCTTCTTTCAAGGAAGCGATGGAAAAGGCAAAAAATAACATTGTTGCTTTCCACAAAGCACAGATTCAACAATCCTATATTCAGACAAAAGAGAAAGGAATCTATCTTGGGCAAAGAGTATTGCCGTTAGAAGCTGTTGGTATCTATGTTCCTGGTGGCAGAGCGCAATATCCATCGAGTGTATTGATGAATGCAATTCCTGCGAAAGTTGCTGGTGTAAAGAAAATCGTTATGGTAACACCACCAAACAAGGAAGGTACAATCAATCCAAATATTGCATATGCCGCAAAACTTGCGGGCGTGGATGAAATCTACAAGATTGGTGGCGCACAGGCAATTGCTTCTCTTGCCTATGGCACGGAAACAATTCCTTGTGTGGATAAGATCGTTGGTCCTGGAAATATTTTCGTCGCTGCTGCGAAAAAGCTTGTGTATGGAAAAGTCGCAATTGATATGATTGCTGGGCCTTCTGAAATACTGGTTGTTGCGGATGAGGGTGCAGATGCTGCGTTTGTTGCGGCTGATTTGTTATCACAGGCAGAACATGATCCAATGGCTTCCGCAATTCTTTTGAGTGATAGTGCAGAATTGATTGAAAATGTAAATGTGGAATTAAAGAAGCAGACAGAAGTACTGCCGAAGAAAGAAATTGTGGAACAGTCTCTAAAGGACTATGGAAAAAGCATTTTATGTGAATCTATTTCTGATTGTATTCGTTTTGCCAATGCAATTGCACCTGAACATTTAGAACTATGTGTGAGTGATCCAATGCGTTATCTAGATGAAGTGAAAAATGCGGGCAGTGTATTCCTTGGATATTATACATGTGAATCCATTGGTGACTATTTTGGTGGAACAAACCATGTTTTACCAACAAGTGGTACTGCACGTTTCTCTAGTGCATTAGGTGTAGATGCCTTTGTGAAGAAAACATCATTTTTGCATTACACAAAAGAAGCCTTGAATGCATATGGAAAATATATTGCAGTAATGGCAGAAGAAGAACAGCTGCAGGCACATGCCAATGCCGTGAAAGTGAGGGTCAGTGATGAGTAAAGTGATTGAAACATATACAAGTCATGAACAGAAAGGAATCCTGTTGAATGCAAATGAATCATCAAAGAATCTTCCTTCCTGTATTATTGATGAAATCAAAGATGCAATGAATGATATTGCATACAATCGTTATCCTGATAATTCTCAAAAAGAATTACTGGATGCTTATGCAAATGTCATTGGCGTAAAAGAAGAAAATCTATTGGCAGGGAATGGTTCAGATCAGATGCTTGGGTTGATGATTGGTACATTTCTTGCAAAAGATAAAGTGTTATATACATTTGATCCTGACTTTTCCATGTATGACTATTATGCAAGCTGTTATGAAGCAAGCGTATTAAAGTATGATTTAAAGGAAGATGGTTCTTTAGATGTTGATGGCTTTATTCAAAAAGGAAAAGAAAATAATGTATCGCTTGTTATCTTTTCTAGACCAAATAATCCAAGTGGATATTGCTTGACAATGGAAGAAGTAAAACAAGTTCTTGATGGATTGAATGATATTCCTGTTGTTGTAGATGAAGCATATATTGAATTTGCTGATGAAGAAAGTGCAATTACATTACTGGATCAATATTCTAATTTATATGTTACAAGAACATTGTCCAAAGCATATGCATGTGCTGGTATTCGTGTTGGCTTTTTGATCAGTCAAATGGAGAACATGAAAGTTATGAAGCAAAGAAGTGTTGTATATGCATTGAATAGTGTAACGATGAAGATTGCTTCTATTGTCTGTAATTATGCATCGCTCTTTCAAAAAGAGGCAATGGAAACAAAGAAGAGAAGAGATGCATTATATGAAGAAATCAAGGATATGAAAGCAATTGTTTTCTATCCATCTCAGGCAAACTTCATTCGTGGAAAAATAAATGAGAAACAAAAACTATTAGCAAAATTTGAAGCAAAGAATATTGTGATCCGTAATTATGCGGATGATACGTTCCGTATCACAATTGGTACAGAAGAAGAAATGAGAGAAGTCTTAGATGTGCTGTACAGCTTTGAGGAGGAAGTATGAGAAGTGCATATATTGAAAGAAATACACAGGAAACAAAGATTCAATTATCACTGAATCTGGATGGACAAGGAAAAGCGGATATTGACAGTGGTATTGGTTTTTTTGATCATATGATGAATTTACTTGCTTTTCATAGTGGTATGGATATTTCTTTGCGTGCTCAGGGTGATCTTGATGTTGATGACCATCATACGATTGAAGATATTGGAATTGCTTTTGGAGAAGCATTTCTCAAAGCCATTGGTGATAAAAAGGGAATTGAGCGATATGGGAACTTTCGCTGCTGTATGGATGAAGCTTTAGCGTGTGTGGATACTGATGTCAGTGGCAGAGGATATCTTGTCTTTCATGCAGATTTTAATAGAGATATGATTGGAATGATGGCTACAGAAATGGTAAAGGAATTCTTCTATGCTTTCGCAATGCATTCTGGTGTGACATTACATATCAATCTGTTGTATGGAGAAAATGATCATCATAAAGTAGAAGCAATCTTTAAAGGATTTGGACATTCTCTTAAGCAGGCAGTTGAAATTACTTCAGATGTATTACCATCTACAAAGGGTGCATTATGATTGGAATCATTGATTATGGAATGGGAAATCTTGGAAGTGTATCCAATGCTTTGTCATATTTAAATGTAGAGCATATGATTTGTGATACAAAGGAAAAGATTGCACAGTGTGATAAGTTGATCTTGCCTGGCGTTGGTGCTTTTGCACAGGCAATGGAAACAATTCAGGAGAAAGATTTATATGCATGCATCGATACATGTGTGAAAAATCATGTTCCTCTTTTAGGAATCTGCTTAGGCATGCAGATGTTATTTGATACAAGTGAAGAAAAAGGATTGCATCAAGGATTTGGATGGATCAAAGGAAATGTTGTGAAAATACAGGAAACAGCACTTCCGATTCCTGAAATTGGATGGAATGCTTTAGTGTATACAAAAGAATGCAGACTGAAAGAAATTGTGAGTGATCCGTATGTGTATTATGTACATTCATACTATGCGCAGGTAGAAAATGCGGAAGATCTAGTTGCGTATTCTATGTATGGAAATACAAAAGTTGCGGGAATTGTTAGAAAAGGCAATGTCATTGGTACACAATTTCATCCTGAAAAGAGTGGAGAAGATGGTTTGAAAATATTGAAGTATTTTGTGGAGGAATTTGTATGATCGTTATACCAGCAATTGATATCATTGATGCAAAACCTGTAAGACTTTATCAAGGGGACTATCAAAAGAAAGAAGTAGTAGCCAGCAGTGTCAAAGAAACGGCACTGTCATTTGAAAATAGTGGTGCACAATGGATTCATATTGTTGATCTTGATGGTGCAAAGCAGGGAAAACCGGTCAATGTGAATATCATTTTATCTGCAGTAGAAGCTTTGAATGTTCCGATTGAAGCTGGTGGAGGTGTTCGTACAATGGAAGACATTGATATGTATCTCATGCATGGAATTTCTAGAGTAATTCTTGGAACAAGTGCAATCAATGATGAACAATTATTAAAAGATGCAATCGCAAAGTATGGTGAAAAAATCGCCGTTGGAATGGATTGTAAAGATGGTAATGTTATGGTTGAAGGCTGGCTGAAAGGTTCGAGTATGAATTACATTTCTTTTGCGAAACATTTAGAAGACATTGGTGTGAAGAATCTGATTTTTACTGATATTTCTAAAGATGGTACTTTGATGGGACCAAATATTGAAATGTTAAGAAATCTACAGGAAGCAGTACAGATGAATATTGTTGCTTCTGGTGGAATCAAAGATCTTTCACACATTCAAGCCTTGAAGCAAATGAATCTCTATGGATGCATTACTGGAAAAGCAATCTATTGTGGATCATTGGATCTAAAACAGGCAATCTTAGAGGCGCGTGTATGATTGCGAAAAGAATTATTCCGTGTCTTGATGTGAAGAATGGAAACGTTGTAAAAGGTGTGCATTTTGTTGGATTGAAAGATGTTGGTGACCCGGTTTCATGTGCGAAAAAATATTATCAGGATGGTGCAGATGAACTTGTCTTTCTAGATATTACCGCAACAAATGAAAATCGAGATACGATGGTGAAATATGTCGAAGAAGTCGCAAAGAATATTTTTATTCCATTTACTGTTGGAGGCGGTATCCGTTCAAGAGAAGATATGAAAAATATATTGCGTGCAGGTGCAGATAAATGTTCTTTGAATTCTGCAGCAGTGAGGAATATTGATCTTGTGAGTGAATGTAGTAATGCATTTGGGGATCAATGTGTTGTATTAGCTGTGGATGGAAAACTGAGAGAAGATAAGAGTGGATGGAATGTTGTGATCAATGGTGGAAGAATTGATACTGGAATTGATGTTGTATCATGGGTGAAAGACTGTGTGAAAAAGGGTGCTGGTGAGATTTTATTGACGAGTATGGATGCTGATGGTACAAAAGATGGCTTTGATCTTCCTATGTTGAAAGCAGTGAAAAAGGCGGTGAATGTTCCTGTGATTGCTTCTGGTGGATGTGGATGCTTGGAAGATTTCTATGAAGTTTTTAAAGAGAATAGTGCAGATGCTGCTTTAGCTGCTTCCATTTTCCATTATGAGGGATTGACAGTCAGACAAGTAAAAGACTACCTGGATCAGAAAGGAATTTGTGTAAGAAAATGATTCGACCAGATTTTGAAAAAGGAAATGGGCTTGTACCTGTTATCGTACAGGACGTACATAGTCATCAAGTATTGATGCTTGCATATATGAATGCAGAAAGTTTTGAAAAAACAATCCAGACACGTTTAGCGACATATTATTCAAGAAGTCGTCAGCAATTATGGCTGAAAGGGGAAACAAGTGGTCACTATCAACATGTGAAAGATATTTTGATTGATTGTGATGAAGATACGATTTTGCTGCTTGTTGAACAGGATGGTGCAGCATGTCATACAGGACACTACAGCTGTTTTTATCGAAATATAGAAGGAGATAACATTGATGAGTGAAATAGAAAAGGAATACCAGAATGCACTGGATCGTAAGCTGCATCCGGAAGAAGGCAGCTATACAACATATCTATATCAAAAGGGTTTAGAAAAAATCTTGAAAAAGGTTGGAGAAGAGAGCAGTGAAGTCATCATTGCTTCTTTGAGCCAGTCAAAAGAAGAACTTGTTGGAGAAATTAATGATCTGTTATTTCATGTACTTGTTTTAATGGTAGAAAAAGGCATTACATTGGAAGATATTGATGCTGAATTAAAAAGAAGACGTGAAAAACAACATAATCAAAAATCTGAACGTAGACCAATTACGAATGTATAATCTCAAGTTTTACAGTAAAAGTGCTAAATAAAGCATATTTATGCGATATTTAGCACTTTTTGTGTGTACAGTATTT
>CAKVBD010000002.1 GCA_934725105.1 uncultured Bulleidia sp.
GTGGGGGTAAAGTTCAAAAAGTTGGCATAAAGAAAAGAGCGCTGTTACCAACTTTTTAGAGTTTTCGACAGCGCTCAGATACTTGAGGGGGGTTATTATACAGATAGAAATACTGCAGGTGATATGGTTCTACGTAGATGAAAAATATTTCATAATTGACCATCAGATTCACTATTGAGCAAAAATAGGAAAAGCAGCATTCAAAGCATTCGTAATTTGTTTACGTGTCATTGGATGAGATTTAGACATATACTTTTACCACGAAGTTAAAGTGTATATCTGGTAATACGATTTTACTGCACCAAAAAAAACGGACACTAAATAGATTTCTGAACTTTTTTGAATCAAATGGTCAATTATGATTATTTATTTAAATGCAAGAATTACGAAGAAGAATATGCAAAGTTATCTGATACTGTAGAAATATTAGAAAGATGTGGATTTAAAGTTTATTGGGGACAACATCAAGGTGATATGTTTGCTGGTATTTACTGTACAAATCAACAAAAAGATGCAATTAATCAATTGATATCTGCATATAATGGAACTATCATTTCAGATGATTATGATATTGAATTTGTCGCTAAAAATGACTACAAAGCATACAAAGCCATTCACAAAAACAATTAACTCCAACATCACTCTTTTCCCATTCTATCCTTCATTAATGTTAAAATAATTTCATTGGAGAAAAATTAACTATGAGAATATTTCTAATAGATACAGAAAATGTACACCATCATGGATTAGATGGTATAGAAAAACTAGACGATACAGATCTAGTATATGTACTCAGTACACCAAACTTTAAGAAAGAAAAGGTAGAAGGTGATTTATTACTGAAAGTAATGTCATCGAAAGCAAACTTTCATGTAGATGATTTAATATCCAATGGATCTAAAAACTATCTAGACTTTCAATTATGCACGATCCTAGGACAACTAATGGAAAGATATGTGAATGCAGAAGCAGTTATTATCAGTAAAGATAATGGATATACTGCAGTGATGGATTACTGGAATAAGAATAATCGTGTTATCAATAAGGCAGAATCAATTCAAGACTTTTTTACACCAAAACCAGCAGTTATTGAAAAAGCTAAGCTAGATCCAAGTGATGCAAAAGGTGTAGCACAATATCAGAAGCAGATTGCTACGATCATTCAACAACAATTTCCTGAAAAGAAAAAGGGAACAATTACAAAACAATCAAAAGCAGCAGCAAATAAACATACAAAGAAAGAATTAAAAACATACTGTGCAAATAGTTTAGGTGATAATGAATCAAACTATCAATTGTATAGTAGAATCTGCCAGATTTGGCCGTATTAATTGCTGGAAGTGATTGAAGAGAGTAAGAAATAATATGTATTATTCTTACTATTAGAGCTTGAAGAAAATTAGTATAGGGGAAAAGAATGGGATTGTTTAGTAAGCCAGAAGTTATTATCTTAAAAGAATCAAATGATGCGAGAGAATATTTAACGCAATTAGAAGAGTTAAGCAAAAAAGCAAGTGGTGAAGCTTTAAAACTAATTGAAAAAGAAATTCTAATTACAAAAGCAGGAATTGCTGGAGAAGATAATATCTTGTTTGAATTAAAGAATAGTGGTATGGATCTTGTTGTATTACATGATCTATACTTAGAAACTTCTGATGGAAATTCTGCACAAATTGATTTTTTGATTATTTCAAATAAATTGTGTTATGTAGTGGAGTGTAAGAATCTATTTGGGAATATTGAAATCAACAGTAAAGGTGATTTTATCCGCACAATTCAATATGAAAATAGAAAATATAAAGAAGGTATTTATTCACCAATTACACAAAATGAACGCCATCTACAAGTGATGAAAGATAAATCGTGGGAAAGTATTGGCAAGATAAAAAGAATTATCAGTATTGCATATTTTTATGATTACTATAAGAGTTTAGTCGTTTTAGCTAATCCAAAAACTGCAGTGAATGATAGATTTGCTAAAAAAGAAGTCAGAAATAAAGTAATAAAAGCTGATCAAATTATTCAAAGTATAAAAACAATGAATCGTGCTTCTAAAGAACCTAAATATTCTTTAAAAGAAATGAAGATGATTGGGGAACGCTGGATAGAGAGAAGCTGTAAAAATCCAGTTAATCGTATAGCTAAATTTGAAGAACTGATTGAAAAAGATGAATTAAAAACACCACAAAATGAAACATCAGAAAATGAACGAGTTTGTCCTAGATGTGGAAACCCACTTGTTTTAAGAGAAGCGAAAAGAGGAGAACATATTGGAGAAAAATTCTGGGGATGTTCTAATTTTCCACATTGCAGATATATGAAGAAAGCACAATAAAGTTGATGATTATACCATTGCATCAAATCTTTTAAAACGGTATAATGAAGCCTGTTAAAACGTTACGAGAAAAGAATATGGCTGAAAGAAGCATATCTTAGAGAGGAATCTATATGCTGAAAAGATTCTGTTATGTGTTCAGTGAGTTCACTTTTCCATGTGAAGCTAATCCCTTCCGTTTAAACTCACGTTACGAGTGAATCAAGGTGCGTATCTATTATGATACGAATCAGGATGGTACCGCGTTAATTCAAACGTTCCTGTTTTTAGGAACGTTTTTATTTTTATCTGGAGGTTAAAAAATATGAGTGACAGAATCAGTGAAGTGCATTCACAAGCGCTTGAAGCAATCAATAACGCAAGTGACTTAAACGCATTACAGGAAGTAAGAAACACATACCTTTCAAAGAAAGGTCTTATTCCTGCATTAATGAAAGAAATGAAGGATCTTCCAAAGGAAGAAAAGCCAGCTTTCGGTCAGAAAGTCAATGTCTGCAAGCAGGAAGTCAGTGAAGCATTAGACAAGAAACAACAAGAATTAGAAGTAGCTGCGACTGCTTTAAAACTAGAAAAAGAAAAAATCGATATCACACTGCCAGGTGATTCTATCCGTATTGGAACAAGTCATCCATTGATGCTGATCCAAAAGGAAGTAGAAGACTTATTCTTAGGTATGGGCTATAAGATTGCAGAAGGTCCAGAAGTTGAACAGGATTACTACAACTTCGAATTAGCAAACATTCCACAGGATCACCCAGCAAGAGATATGCAGGATACATTCTATATTGATCCAAATACTTTACTTAGAACACATACAACTGCGATGCAGATGAGAGAATTAGAAAAGGCACATGGTCAAACACCTATTAAGCTGATCTGTCCTGGTAAGGTTTATAGAAGAGATGATGATGATGCTACACATTCACATCAGTTCATGCAGTGTGAAGGTCTTGTTGTTGGTGAACATGTTACACTTGCTGATTTGAAGGGTACTCTTGAATTCCTGGCAAATAAGATGTTTGGTGAAGGTAGACAGATTCGTTTCAGACCATCTTACTTCCCATTTACTGAACCATCTGTTGAAGTAGATGTTTCTTGTCCTTTCTGTAATGGTAAGGGATGTAATGTATGTAAGGGCAGTGGATGGATTGAAATCCTTGGTGCTGGTATGGTTCACCCACATGTATTGGAAATGAATGGATTTGATCCTGAAAAGTGCAGTGGATTTGCATTTGGTGTTGGTCTAGAAAGAGTTGCGATGTTGAAGTATGGTATCAATGATATTCGTAACTTCTATATCAATGATGTTAGATTCTTAAAGATGTTTGATAGATTTGACTAATCAGGAGGAAATTAAAGATGAGATTAAGTTATAAATGGTTAAAGGAATATGTAGATCTTACTGATATTACTCCTGAAGAGTTAGCAGATAAGATGACTACTGCTGGTCTTGAAGTTGAAGGCGTTGAAGCAATGGCTAATGCTGAAGGACTTGTCATTGGTGAAGTTGTTGAATGTGAAGATGTTGAAGGTACACATTTACATAAGACACAGACATGTGTTGGTGACAAGACATATCAGATTATCTGTGGTGCACCAAACTGCAGAAAAGGTTTGAAAGTAATCGTTGCACTTCCTGGTGCTAAATTACCTGGTATTACAATTGAAGCAAAGCCATTACATGGTTTGGAAAGTAATGGTATGTTATGTGCTTTGTTTGAACTTGGTGTTGATAAGAAGGCATTAAGAGAAGATCAGATCAATGGTATTGAAGAATTGCCAGCTGATGCACCTGTTGGTGAAACGGATGTTCTTGGCTATCTTGGTTTAGATGATACGATCTTAGACGTATCTTTAACACCAAATAGAGCTGACTGTTCTGCAATGTGGAACATGGCAAAAGAAGTTGGTGCAATTTTACATAGAGAAGTAAAATGGCCAGACTATGCAAATAAGGCAGATGTTGGTGAAGAAGGCAACTTCAAAGTATTCACAAAGAGTGAAAAGTGTGGATGCTACTTAGGTAAGGTTGTAAACCACGTTAAGGTTGGTCCTTCTCCTAAGTGGATGCAGCAGTATTTAAATGCTGCTGGTATGAACTCTATCAATAACGTTGTAGATATTTCTAACTTCGTTATGTTAGAAACAGGTCAGCCACTGCACTATTACAACCTCAAGAAATTACCTGCACGTGAAATTACTGTTGTTGATGATAGAGAATTGAAGATGACAGCATTAGATGGTGCTGAATTTGATATTCAGAAGGGTGATATCTTAATTACTACAAATGGTGAGGCAACTGGTATTGCTGGTATCATGGGTGGTGAAGAGAGTATGATCGATGAAAATACAGATAGTATTTTTATTGAAGCTGCAAAGTTTGATCATGCTTCTATTCGTAGAACATCAATTCGTTTAAATCTCATTACAGAAGCTGCACAGAGATTTACAAAGGGTGTTGAAGAATGTGCTATGCAGAAGGCAATGGATCGTTCTGTTCAGTTATTGAGTGAGTATGCAGATGCATCTGGTTTTGAAAAGACTGTCATGGCTGGTGAAATGACATACAAGCCACAGACAGTTGTTGAAACATTGACACACTGCAATGGTCTTCTTGGAACACATTTCACAATGGATGAAGTTGTTGAAACATTGAAATGGCTAGATTTCAAACCAGAAGTGAATGGTGATGCAATTACTTGTCATATTCCTAGCTACCGTATTGATATTGAAGGTACTGCTGATATTGATGAAGAAGTCATTCGTTTACTTGGATTTGATTCATTAGAAAGTACATTACCAGATGTATCCGCAACCGTTGGTCAAAGAAGTAATGTTCAGCAGGTTCGTGCTACAACAAGAGAAGCAATGATGGCAAGTGGTTTAAATGAAATCGTTACATATACATTGGTCAATGAAGACTATGCAAAGAATGGTTTCAATGCATTAGAAAATCCAGTAGAACTAGCAATGCCTATGAGTGAAGCTAGAAAGTATACAAGAACAAACCTGATTAACTCTGTCATGGAAGTTGTTCAGTATAATGAAGCTCGTTCTAATACAGACAATGCTTTCTATGAAATCTCTAAGGTATATGCTACGGGTGTAGAAGAAGAAAGACTGGCAATTGTATTAGATGGCAACTACATGGATGATAAGCTTAGACATGTATCCCTCAAGGGTGACTTCTATGCAATGAAGGGTATTGTTCTCAACTGGCTGCAAAGACTTGGCTTTACTGGCTCAAGAATCAAGATTGAAGAAAACAAGATGGATACAACACACTTCCATCCATATAGAAGTGCAGTAATTTCTTTAGGAAACAAGAAGCTTGGTGTATTTGGTAAATTACATCCTGACTATGCGAAGAAGTTTGATCTAAAGAACGTTACATATGCAGAATTGACACTTGATCCAATCTTTGAAGCAAAGGCTGGAAGAATCAAGTTTACTGAACTTCCTAAGTTCCCAGCAGTCACAAGAGACTTGGCATTTGTTGTAGATAAGGAAGTCAGTGCACAGGATATTACACGTGCAATTACAACAGCTGGAGTGAAGAATATTCTTGCTAATGTTGAAGTATTCGATGTTTATGAAGGTGAACATGTAGCAGAAGGTAAGAAGTCCGTTGCATTGAAGCTGACATATCAGGCTGATCATACATTGAAAGATGATGAAATTACAGATGCATATAACAAGATCTTAGATAACTTAGCTAAGAGAGTGAAGGCAGAATTAAGAGCATAAGAAAAAAGAAATCTCAAAGATAGAAATCTTTGGGATTTTTTTTGGAATATGCATAAAAACTGTGAATATGTATATTAGAACACCAAAAAGTATTGATGAATGATAGCATTGATGCTATCATTCAGATGGAATGGTGTTTGTTCTAAGAAAGGATGAATACCATGTCATATACAATAGAATTTTATATTACAAAGAATGGTGAAGTTTTAATTTGGGAATTTTTGGAGAAACTGAGAAAGAAATCAAAAAATGATAAAAATGCACGTATTCAATATAGACAAATAAGTTTATATATTGAACTTCTTCAAAGAAATGGTGTGAACTTAAATGAAAATATCATAAAGCATTTAGAAGATGGAATATGGGAATTAAGACCAGGTGTTAATAGTATATTTTTCTTTTATTTTGAAAATGGCACTTATGTTTTGTTACATCAATATCGTAAAAAAACTCAAAAAACTCCTAAGAGAGAAAAAAAAAGCGAAACAAGAAAGAAAAGAATATTTACAAATGAAGGAGAAAGAAAATGAAAACATGGAATGAATATAAAGAACATGTGAAAAATGTTGATCCTGATTTATCAAAAGACATTCACGAAACTGAAGAAATTGCTGCTGTTGTTTCAGCAATGGTTCAACAAAGAAATAAATTAGGTTTATCACAAAGAGAACTTGCACAGATGTGCGGAATCCCTCAATCATCTGTTGCAAGAATAGAATCTGGAAAGATTACACCAAATCTAGGGACACTTTTAAAAATATTTAGAAATTTAGGTCTTTCTATTTCTGTAGAACAAATGCATTAATGATGTAGATTATCTAAAATTCTACAAAAAGCTTTAAAGAATGAATTGCATTTGTAACAAGACATTTCAGATATAGTTAGAAACCAGTTAGAAATATATAGACACATATCATAGTGCTATGTATAATGAGTTTGTTATATTCTATTGGCATATTCATTCACAAATCAAACAAATGTTTGAGGCGTAAAGCCATGGAGCTAAAGTCAGAAGGGGAGCTGACCATGCTAGCCAGATTTTACTTATTTTAAACAATGAGTGAAAACTAAGATATATAGTATTTTAAAGCTATTGGTAATAAGTGATTTTGATTATAGATATGCGATAGAGTGCAATGATATTTAAAAAGGGTATTGATGGTATACGTTCCAGTAATGATTTTACGTGGAACTTTTTTGTTTGTTTGCAACACATACAAAATGGTTTTTAAGGGAGAGTTTATGAAAAAGAAAAGTTTTAAAAATACCTTATCATTCCTTCTTGTAATTGGGTTATCAGTTTCATTGATGCTTGGCTGCAACAAACAAAATAAAGAAGAAAAACAAACAATTCAAGTATATTTGTGGACAACGACTCTATATGAAAAGTATGCACCATACATTCAAGCACAGCTTCCAGATGTGAATATTGAATTTGTTGTAGGAAATAATGATTTGGATTTCTATACATTTTTAGATAAAAATGGTGGTTTGCCAGATATTATCACAAACTGTCGTTTTTCTCTTCATGATGCTTCTCCATTAAAGGATCATTTAATGGATCTTTCTACAACAAACGTAGCTGGTGCTGTCTATAATTCTTATCTGAATAATTTTATGAACCAGGATGGCAGTGTAAACTGGCTGCCTGTTTGTGCAGATGCACATGGGTTTGTTGTGAATAAGGACTTATTTGAACAATATAACATTCCACTGCCAACAGATTATGACAGTTTTGTAGAAGCATGCAAGAAATTTGAAGAAGCTGGCATACGTGGGTTTGTGGCAGATTATATGCATGACTATACATGTATGGAGACTTTACAAGGACTTTCTGCAGATGAACTGTCTTCTTCTGCTGGAAGAAAATGGCGTACTGTTTATAGTGATCCAGAAAATACTGATAAAGTTGGCTTAGATGAAACTGTATGGCCTGGTGCTTTCGAAAGATTGGAACAGTTTATTCAAGATACAAAGCTAAGCAAAGATGATCTTTCATTAAATTATGATGCTGTAATGGATATGTTTCAAAATGGAAAAGTTGCGATGTATTTTGGTTCTTCTGCTGGTGTGAAAATGTATCAGGAACAAGGTATCAATACTACATTCCTGCCATTCTTTGAAGAAAATGGTGAAGGATGGCTGATGACAACACCATATTTCCAGGTTGCTTTGAATAAAGATCTGGAAAAAGATGAAGATAGAAGAAGTGCCGCAATGAAAGTATTGAATGCTATGCTTTCTGCGGATGCACAGAATATCATTGCGGATGGACAGGATACATTGAGTTATTCTCAGGATGTACCACTTGTTTTAACGGATTATTTGAAAGATGTAAAAAATGTTGTGGAAGAGAATCATATGTATATTCGTATTGCTTCCAATGATTTCTTTAGTATATCTAAAGATGTCGTTTCAAAAATGATTGCGGGGGAATATGGTGCACAAGAAGCATATGAAGATTTCAATGCACAATTAAAACAAGAAGACACAAATGAAGAGGAGAACATTGTTCTATCACCTGCAAAATCATATTCCAGCACTTTTGCATGTGATGGTGGAAATGAAACGTATTCTGTGATGGCAAATACACTTAGAAATTGTTATCAAAGCGATGTATTGATTGCGACAGCGAACAGTTTTACTGACAATGTATTACAGGCAGCATATACAGAAAAGATGGCTAGATATATGATCATGCCAAATGATTTAGCGGCATACCACAAGCAAGTAAATGGAATAGAATTAACAGAAATTGTGAAGTGCTTTGTGGAAGGTATTGAAGGTGGATTTATTCCATTTAATCAAGGATCACTCCCAGTGTTCAGTGGTATTTCTGTAGAAGTAAAAGAAGAAAATGGCTGTTATACGTTAGTGAAAATTATGAAAGATGGAAAGAGTATCAATGACAATGATACGTTTACGCTAACTTGTCTAGCAACAGAAAAAAATATTGCACCTTTGTTGAATGATTATATGTTTACAACAGATGAAAATGGAGTTCGACAAACATGGCTGGATTATGTTTCCAGTGGAAATGGCAATCTTGTTGAACCTGAAAAATATATTACAGTAAGGAATGAAAAATGAGTGAAATAAACAATAAAAAAGAAAAAATACCAAAAAAAATAATCAAAATATCGATGGTTACGATTGCATTACTCATTTGTAGTGTTGTTGCGAGTGTTCGCTATATTTCATTTGTAAATCGTATGATTTATGATGAAAGTGTTTCGCATTTAACAGAAATTCTTCATCAATCCAATAAAGCTTTGAATGAAGTGACGAATAAAAATATTACATATCTGCATTTGCTGAAAGAATATTTTGATACAGAAAAAAATGAAAGTGATATTTGTAATTACATAGAAAATGCACAGAAAGAAGCAGCATTTTCCAACTTTTATTTTCTATCTGTTGATGGAAATTATAAGACAGTCACAGGAGAAACAGGCTATCTTGGATTGCAGGAGAGTTTAGATGTTCCTTTACAACAAGGTACGGATGTTGTTACAAGTGCAGCCTTGCCTGGAAAATCACAAATGTTTGTATTTGCGTGTCCGGATGTGTATGGCGAATATCAGGGATTTACATATGATTTTATTGCGATTGCATATGATAGTTCTGATTTTGAAAAAGTGATGAATACGCCTTCCTTTGATGGAAAATCTGGTGGATATGTTATTCATGCAGATGGCAGAGTTGTTGTGGATCATCCCTTAGAATCATTAGATAAGATATATAATTTCTTTGCTATTTTAAGAGATCATTCAAATGTAAAGGAAAGTGAAATTGCTGAATTTACGGATGACTTGAAGCAGGGAAAACCTGGTTCCAGACTTTTAGACATCGATGGCGTTCGCTATTATCTTGTATATGAAGCAGCAGGCATGCAAGACTGGTCATATATGGGCCTTGTACCTGCAGATGTTGTGAATCAAAGCATGGATATGCTGCAGCTTTCAACAATTGTAATCGTTGGTGGTGTTGTGCTTGCGTATGCGGTATTTATTATTGTTTTGATTATCAGAAGAAACAAGTTCATCATGAAAGAAAAGGATGTTGAAATCCTTTATCGTGATGAATTATTTCAGAAGCTATCTAAGAATGTTGATGATGTGTTTATGATGATCGATGCAAAAACATATCAGGCAGATTATGTGAGTCCAAATGCTGAAAGGCTGCTGGGATTGCCTGCAGAACAGATAAAAAATGATGTCCAGGTTTTAAGAAAACTGCATTTTGATGTTGAAGAACAGACAAAGAATCATCTAAAAGATATTTCCGTAGATGAACAGAAAGAATGGGATATCGAATATGGACATCAGAAAACTGGACAAAGACGCTGGTTCCATATTGTTGCGTTAGGAACCGTGATAGAAAAAACTGAAAAGTATATCATTGTGATGTCAGATCGTACAGAAGATAAGCAAAGAAATATGGCTTTATCAGAAGCTGTATGTGCTGCAGAAACCGCAAACCGAGCAAAGAGTACATTCCTTTCCAATATGTCTCATGATATCAGAACACCAATGAATGCAATCATTGGATTTACAACACTTGCGGTAAGCAATATCGGTAATCAAGAAAAAGTACAGGATTATCTAAGCAAGATTCTTGCATCAAGCAATCATCTGCTTTCATTAATTAATGATATTCTTGATATGAGTCGTATTGAGAGTGGAAAGATTCATCTAGAAGAAACAGAAGTGAATCTTGCGGATGTACTTCATGATGTGAAAACAATCATCAGTGGCCAGATTCAGGCAAAACAGCTGGAATTGTATATGGATGTCATGGATGTTATGGATGAGGATGTGTATTGTGATAAGACAAGACTAAATCAGGTTTTGTTGAATCTTTTATCGAATGCCATCAAATTTACACCATCTGGTGGTACAGTTTCTGTTCGACTCGCTCAGCTTGCAAGTCCTAGAAAAGACAGTGGACTATATGAAATTCGTGTCAAAGATAATGGCATTGGCATGAGTGAAGAATTTGTCAACAGAATATTCGATTCATTTGAGCGAGAACGTACATCGACTGTCAGCAAGATCCAAGGTACTGGTCTTGGTATGGCAATTACAAAGAATATTGTAGATATGATGGATGGAACGATCCAGATCAATACAGAACAAGGAAAAGGAACTGAGTTTGTTGTTCGTCTTCCATTACGCATACAGTCTAGGAGTCATCATTCTGTGAAAATTAAAGAACTGGAAGGTTTGAAAGCATTGGTTGTAGATGATGATTTCAATACTTGTGATAGTGTAACAAAGATGCTTGTGAAAGTTGGAATGCGTTCTGAATGGACACTTTCTGGAAAAGAAGCAGTTCTTCGTGCAAGACAATCTATGGAAATTGGTGATGCATTCCAAGCGTATATCATTGACTGGCGTTTACCAGATATGAATGGCATTGAAGTAACAAGACAAATTCGAAGCTTAGAAAATGATACTCCAATCATAATTCTGACTGCCTATGACTGGACTGATATTGAAGCAGAAGCAATTGAAGCTGGTGTAACGGCATTTTGTGCAAAACCAATGTTTATGTCTGATTTAAGAGAAACGTTAATGCATGCACTTGGTGAAAAAATATATGCAGAAAATGAATCTGACAGGATACAGAAAGAAATTGATTTTCAAAATAAACATCTTCTTCTAGTAGAAGATAATGAATTGAATCGAGAAATTGCGGAAGCAATTCTTGAAAACTATGGATTTGTTGTGGACAAAGCTGAAAATGGTGCAGTGGCTGTAGAAATGGTAAAGAGTGCATCTGCAGGAACATATGATTGTATTTTAATGGATGTTCAGATGCCAGTTATGGATGGCTATGAAGCTACGAAATGTATTCGTGTATTAGACAATCCTGAATTAGCAAATATGCCAATTCTTGCGATGACTGCCAATGCTTTTGAGGAAGATCGTAGAAGTGCTTTGGAATGTGGTATGGATGGGTTTGTATCAAAACCAATTGAAATTGATGAATTGTCACGTGCATTAGGAAATGTATTACATAAGAAGTAGAGATTGAAAGATGATCTTTACTTTTTTTTGGAATGTGAATAAAAACTGTGAATACTAATGTTAGAAGGAGTAAAAGTAAAATGGAAAGAAATATTGAAAAGATATATACCAAGATATATACTTTTGATATCAGGAGGTATTTATCTATGATGACAGCGAAAGTATTTGAGAATGGCAGAAGTCAAGCAGTTCGTCTGCCAAAAGAATGTAGATTTCAAACAGATGAAGTTGCGGTCAAGAAGATAGGAGATATTGTTTTGTTGATTCCAAAAGAGAATCAGTGGTCGGGTTTTCTTGAAAGTTTAGATGCTTTTTCAGATGATTTTATGTGTGAAGAAAGAGTGCAGTTAGAAAGTGAAACTAGAAACATATTATGAAATATCTTCTAGATACTAGTATTTGCATTTATGCAATTAAGAATAAACCAAAAGAGGTTTTGGAGTGTTTATTTTTACATGATCCAAATGATATTTTCATATCTTCGATTACATATGCTGAGTTAATGTATGGTGTGAATAAAAGTAAATATCCTGGAAAAAATCGTATTGCGTTAACTTTATTTTTATCATCGTTTGAAATTATTGATTTTGATGCATCAGCAGCAGAACAGTATGGTCATATTCGATCTTCTCTTGAAAGAGAAGGGAAAATCATTGGTGCAATGGATATGATGATAGCTTCCATTGCGCGTGCAAAAGATATGGTTGTTGTAACGAATAACACATCTGAATTTGAAAGAGTAGATGGATTGCATGTTGAAAACTGGGCAGTAAAAAAATTCTGAATTAAACTTCAGAATTTTTCATATTTTAATTGATGATATGTTCTGCAGATAAGAAATACGGCAATGATGTAAAGCTAACACCGAATACTACTTCACGGATCAGTGAAAGAAGTATAGAAGCAACTGCTTTTCCTGTGAAAAAACTATAAATAGTCATTGGGAATATACAGAAATTTATGTATGATTTCTGTATATTAGGAGGATGGAATGATGTCAAAGATTCGTTCAAGTAAAGATGTATGTAACAACTATAATGAGATTTCCTCTTTTTGTCATGATTATAATGAGCCTGTGTTTATCACAAAGAATGGAAAAGAAGATTTAGCGGGCATGTGCATTAAAACTTATGAAAATATGAAGGGACGTTTTGAAATATACAGTCGCATTTATGAAGGAATGCAAGACGTTGAAAATGGTAGAACACGACCAGTTTCTGAAGTATTCGCTGATCTTCGAAAGAAAAGAAAAAGATGAACTGGAATATTTCTTACTATATACATTTCAAAAGAAAATTTATGTTTTCTCATTTCTTTTCCAGTAGTAATATTGATACAAATTAAATGAGGTATTCGTATGAGAATTGTAATTAAAGTTGGTACAAGTACATTGGCACATCAGGGTGGCAGACTAAATATCCGTCATGTTGAAGAGCTTGTTTAAGTATGGAGTGATATTGAAAATGCAGGACATGAGTTGATCATTGTTTCAAGTGGTGCAACGGGTCTTGGTGTTGGAAAACTGCAAATCAATAAACCGGAAGACATTGTCACAAAACAGGCAGCAGCTGCAGTTGGACAGTGTGAATTGATGTATACGTATAATCGTCTTTTTTCCATGTATAACCATACAGTTGCACAGATGTTATTAACATGGGAAGACTTTGATGATGAGCGTCGACTGCATAATCTATCCAATACACTAGAAAGATTATTACAGCTGCATGCAAGAGGTCCAATGGGACTGGAAGAATTGTGCACCTATAAATACATTATCCATGGAAATGGACAGGTAAGAATTTGATATTTACAAATAAAATATAAAAACTTGTATGAAGAAAGATTCTTTTTCAGAACACGGAATTGTAAGGTACTAGTCATTTTCTTACTTTCCAAATAAATCGCTGTGCGTTCCTGTGTGGGATAATTTCAAGGCAAGCAAATCATTCTCAATCAAATAGATCAGTAGCAAATCTTGCTGAATATGACACTCACGATTAACCAATCAAGTTTAAGGTTCACGTGCAGTCTTTACTCTTTTCATGGAGCTGTTTGCTGCTTGCTAGTTTGCGAATTCTCTATGTCAGCACAGGTCATCCTCTGATGGATATAAATGTCAAAAATGAGATTTTGAGCATTATTTCGGAGCTGTCTACTACAATTGTAAGGAAAATAAAAACGGAAAATCCGTTGATATTTTTTGATTTAATGAATATAATAAAATCATAAGAAAATAAAAACGGGAAAACCGTTTTTAAAGGAGGACTACTCATGAAAATACTCCGCATCACTGCACAAGGACTCCCATTATTTAAAAAAGACTTGGATATTTGCTTTTATACGCAGCAACGTGTTTGCGAAGAGGACAAAGATAGTCTTTACTGTTTGGCAGATAATTACTATCTACACTCGGCCTGTGCTTTCATTGGAATTAACGCATCTGGTAAGACCTCGGTATTAAAAGTTATCAACTTAGCTTTAAATATTGTAAAAAATGAGCCCATCAATCATGTGGAAGCAAAAAGCATTCTAGGCGGAACGAAGAAGGCTACAATCCGCACATATTTTTATGATAAGCGTTTCTATGTCTGCTGCCTGGAAACTGTAATTGCAGCAAAAAAGTCAAAAACAGGTGAATACGTGTATTCGATTCTGTCTGAAAGTCTTTGGGAAAAATCGATTGCAACCGTTAAGTCGAAAAAATATCTGACAGATTTTACCGGAATGAAGCCTGTAGAGCAGCGCAATAGCGATGAAGCATATCTTTCTGATGATGTCAGCTTTATCATTGCACATAATAAAAAAACGAATGATACAGTGGAAATATTCAGCCTGCTTTCCTATACGAATGTGAATGTGCTCCCATTTACCAAAGATATCCCATTGGAAGTAATTGCATTTCTCGATCCGACCATTGAGAAATTGTGTTTTGAACAAACAGAGGGAAAAACATTTATCCACTTGAAGTTTAAGGATGAAGAAGAGATTATCCTGAATAATACGGCAGACCTTGAGCAGTATCTGTCCTCTGGTACGATTAAGGGCATTATTACGTTCTCGATGGTAAAGGAAGTTCTTCATTCAGGTGGTTATCTTCTAGTAGATGAAATAGAAAATCATTTCAACAAGGAAATTGTAACGACTTTAATGCGTTTTTTTATGGACAGCCGGTTGAACAAAAATGGTGGAATGCTTATTTTCACTACGCATTATCCGGAGCTGCTGGATGAATATGACCGAAATGACGGAATTTGTATTGTAAGAAATCGTAATGGCATTACAGCAGAAAATTTGAGTTATATATTGAAACGTAATGATATTAAAAAGAGTGATGCCTACCAGAGCGGTTTCCTTGAGGGAACAACGCCAGCATATGAAGCGTATATTCGCTTGAAAAAAAGTTTGGCTTCTTCAATCAATTAAAGAGGTAACAGGATGGAATTAGCAAAATACAAGGCGTGTATATGTGAAGGTTCTGCCGAAGAAGCTATTATTGATATACTGGTTGATAATGATCTTCTGATTTTCACAAGAGAAGAAATGTTGGAAGAACGTGTTATCCGTTGTAGAAGTGCTAAACGATTCGAGGAGCGATATTTACGAAAAGGATTTGATGAGCAGATTTCTGTGATACGGATTTTGGATTCTCGCAGAGAGGAATTTCGATTGAGTAAAGTATATGAACAAAAAATTGACGTGGTAAATGTCATTACTGCTCCAGAAATTGAAATGCTGATTATTCATGCGGAAGGAGCATTTGATCAATTTAAGCGTTCTGGAATAAAACCAAGCGAATTTTGCAAAACGAATCTTCGGATGCATGATGTTAAGTCGTATGATTTTGTGAAGGAGTATTTCAGTAATCCTCAGCTCTTGGTGGAAGTCATAAAAGAGTATCGCAGAACAGCAAACATCCCCAAAGGCGAATATAGCTTATCTGATTTACTGAGGTGAACTTTACTTTTTTGATACATTGTTCATGACTCAAATGGTCATTAGGAGAATTGGTGAAACAGTTTACAGAAAACAGAATAAAATCATTTTTGAAGCCAACGCGAAACCGGAGGATTCTTTACTTTGCAAGGTAAAAAGTTCTGATATCCCTTTAACAATTGAATACTCATTCTTCGGGTGCATTCATGTATGGTTGAGTCTTCAAGCTCACGCATGAAGCCCATCGAAGAAATCCGGATAAAAAATTTTGTTGTTGACGAGAGTTGTTTATTTTGGTATCATTCTTATTGCTTGATTGAGATATCAAGTTGAATGATATGGAGGTTTAGCTCAGTTGGGAGAGCATCTGCCTTACAAGCAGAGGGTCAGCGGTTCGAGCCCGTTAACCTCCACGAATATAGATCAGCTAGAAATAGTTGATCTTTTTTTTGGATTTTCTAAAAAATATGTGAATCGTATATTGTGGACATAGTAAAAAATGTATAATCAAAGTAGGAAGAAGGTATGACACTTATGGATAACTTGAAACCAGTATTTGAAAAAACAATATCTGTTACAGATTTTGTCAGAAATATTACGAAGTCATTTGATGATTTAAAAAATGGTGCAAAAGTGATTATGAAAAATAATAAACCAGAAGCTGTAATCATGTCACCTGGGGAATATATGCAATTAATCAATGATCTTGAAGATGCGCAAGATCTTGCACTTGCGCAATCTAGATCTGCAAAAACCAATCAAACGAAATTATTGTCTCATGATGAATTCTGGAACCAGGTTGAAACTTCAGATGATAATGATGATGAGGTAGAATTTGAATCATTAGATGGTAAAACAAAAGAGTGATTTATTTCACTCTTTTGTTTAAGAATAACAAGATGATAAGACTTATTCCACTTATGATAGAACTGATTTTTCTAACAGGTGTATCTTCATAGGTAAGAATATAGGTTTTATTTTTTTCAGCATTGAATGTAACCATACATTCTTCATTTGCATAAGATGCAACTTTTGTTTTCTTTTTCCCATTTACTTCATACACAGTATAGCCTTTGTACCATGTCTTTGGCAGTACAAGTGTTGTATCTTCCTGTAATGTTGCGGTATTGAATGTTAATGTATCATAATCTGTTGTATAAAGAAGCTTTAAATCATTACCATTTTCATCTTTGATACTTTTTGAACGATTTCGAAAGTCAGGTGAATTGAGTGGCAGATAATCTCCACCAGCAAGTTCTACACGTACATAATATGCACTGTAACAAGGATCACATAGTTTTCCATCAAGTACATCTTGCCAGGTAGTTTTTGATGTCATTCCAAATGTACGTGCGTAACATGGAACGATATGATAGATGCATTCAATAGATAATAATGCAATGATGATATAAGGAATATATTTTTTCTTCCAGATTGCATAGATACCAATGGATGCGGGAATGGATAATAGAAGCACAGTTAATGTATTGAAACGCCATGGAAACTGCATGATCTGTAATGGCAGAACATCCCATGGGAGGAAAGTGGATGGTAATAATAGACAAATATATCCGATGATTAGCATTGTTGAAACAAATGTATTCTTTTTCTTTGTGAATATATATGTGAGTGGAATGAAAGTTAAGAACCATCCAACATTTACTGTCATTGTTTTTGCGTGTTCTAATGTATTTCCACTGTAGCCAAATATCGTCTTGTTGATAAAGTATTGCCATGTATCCATTGCATTTGCGGCAAGGTTAGAATTGCTTCCATAATAGTCAACAATAAACTCTTGGGAACGTAACTGTTCAATCATTGGAATCGTAAAGAAGAACGATAATAGAAATGCGAAGAATACAGAAAGAAAGATATGAATGTATTTCTGTTTGTTTAAATGTGGAATAGAAATGATACAAAGAATTGCACATAGAATACTTGCCATTAAGAATGTCAGATTATGTGATAGTGCTAAGGCAGTTAATGCAAATGTTAATGTGAGCCATGATTTATTTTCATAAATGATCTGATAGATGCCTAATAGCATATAGGGAAGAAAAGCAAAGGCAAAGATTTCTCCAAGTGCACCACGTACATAAACATCAGTAATTCGATAATTAGAGAATAGATATGCACAGGAAGCAATATAGCTGATGCCTTTCTTGTTTGTGATATGCATTGCTAATTGGATCATTGCATATGATGAAATAAAAGAAGCAATAAAAACAATGCATTTATAGGAAAATGCTAAAGATGCACCACAAAGATGCAATATCGCAGGAATGATCAGGAATACATCAGAATAGAAAAGCGGGGATGCATAGCCATAGTGATGATTTTCATAGGGGTAGATAGCAGGAAGGAATTGTCCATGCTGGAGGGCTTTTGATAATTGTTCAATTCTAGATACATGAAAGAATGTATCGTGTTCAATGCCTAGAAAATCTTTTGTGATGTATGGCAGCAGGAAAAGACATGTAATCAAACATGCAAATACAATATCTTTCCATTTCTTCTTTAACCAAAGTACCATGTGTTGAACCATTCTAGTGATTTAATATATGCATTTGTTGTGGCAAACCCAGCAGTTGCCGGCAAGAACACAACAAACAATAAAATATACATCACAATATAGAAGCAAACGACACTTTTCCCAGCAATGCCATATTCCCATAGATAGGAAAACAAGTATGCAATGGATAATATCGCAAAAATAGAAGTTGGATAGAAGTGATATGCAAATACACAGCGTGTAATAATCAGCCAAGGAGCTAGAGCTGTGATATATCCAATGACAATGACAAGTGCGGATCGTTTTTTTGTACGGATTCCATCGAATAGTGTAAATACGATTGCTCCTAGTGCTAACCACGTCATGAGTGGATTAGAGAAGCAGGAAATCGTATGTTGATTGTTATTGACATCATATCCGTTGTAATACCAGATTGGTCTAAGATCTAAGAGCCACTGGTTCCATGTACTGGAATATGGGTGTGTTGCATTTAATGAAGAATGATATTGATACATGTATTCACATTGCTTCCATACATTCATCAAAGACCACCCATCATTTTTCCATACACGGTCTGGAATATATGAGAGGGCATAAATGACAATTGGAATAAAGATAAAGAAAATAAAGCATAATCCAATTGTAATTCCAAGACGTTTTGGGAATACATCTTTGATATGTGTTGCGAATGCTTCTTCACTTGGAACAAGATGCTGCTTCTTTAAATGCTTTTTTGCTTTTTGATAATCTGCATATTGAATGAAAAAATATGAGAATAATAGGATGGCTAAGCCTACAGCAGAATAGCATGCGGTCCATTTTGTGGCGATGGCAATCCCCATTGTAATTCCACAGAGTGCTAAATATTTCAACTGCTTATAAAAGGAAGTATCATACCAGCTCATCTGCATATAGCGAATCATATAGTAGAACATGACCATGATCCAGAAGATACTGAATGGTTCCAGTGTTCCAATTCTTGAAGTTGTTAAATGCATGAAATCAAATGCTAACAGTATTGATGCAATTGTTGCGATGGATGTTCGATGAAATAATCTTCGTGCAATGGCATACATGAGTGGAATCATGAATACCCCAAACAAGGCACCAGGCAGTCTCCATACAAATGGAGACATTCCAAACAGTTTAATAAATAATGCCATCGTATTTGTACCAAACAGCGGATGAACAGTAGCGTACATGTCTTGTCCATTGGCAATTTCCCATGCATTTCTTGGATGATAGATTTCATCAAAGTATGACTGATCATAGTATGTTGGATGTAATACAAGCTTATCTTGTTCATCAATTAATAAAGCAGCTGGATATTGACTGTCTTTTTGACCGTCCATTTCAATGCTCAATGGAACAAAGGATGTATGTGAAGTACTTCTTAGACCAATTTCTGTTAAAGAATTATTCTTGTTAGTACTTCTGAGCCATACATATTTATATTTCCAGTTTCCTTCAATAATCTGATATTGATAGATAGATCCTTTTTTCAGTGTTGTGATCAGATCCCATGATGTATGATCATTGGATCCATAGATTTGTATGCCTTCTGTACCTAATTGATATGTATCTGGATTGGAATTGTTATCTCCTTCACCATAGATCGTATAGATGGCATCAAAGTTTGTATCTGTTTCTAGCGCAAATACAATATCCTGTCCTGTTTTGGAGGGTTGCCATGTTGTTTGTGGAAATGTTAGAGAACCAAGCTGGTAGAAAGATATGATTGCATAGATGCCTGTAATCCATATAATATTGCGAATATCTTTTTTATTATATGGTGCATATGGCTTTGTAGAATGGACAAATGATAAGACAGGAACTTCTTTATTCATTTCTTTTTGTGATTTGTTTTCTTTGATGAAGTGAAAACAAAACCAAAGAAGAATGCTGAATAGGAAACATAACAATGCAATTGGTAATAATGCTGCATCATTGAAATACTTTAAACTTATATTTTTCATGCATTTATTCTAGCATGGATAATGTATGAATGATGCTTTGTAAAATGTATGAAATTATTAAAATTATTTTTAGCACTCATCTTGACTCAGTGCTATTTGTGACTATAATAACTATTGTTAGCAATCTTAAGAAGTGAGTGCTAAGAAAAAATGGAGGTAATTGTATGTTAAAACCATTACATGATTACGTAGTATTAGAAAAAGTCAAAGAAGAAGAAAAAACACAAAGTGGAATCATTCTTACAACAAAAGAAGCAAAAGATGAACCAAGTCACGGTATTGTAATCGCTGTTGGTCCAGGTAAAACAAATGACAAGGGTGAAATTACACCAATTGATTTACAGGTTTCTCAGCATGTTATCTATAAAAAGTATTCTGGAACAGAAGTAAAAGATGCTGGAAAGGAATATCTCATTATCAAGGCAGAAGATATTCTCGCAGTTGTTGAATAAGAAAGAAGGTAATGATTTATGGCAAAGGAAATTAGATATGCAAAAGACGCTAGAGATGGAATGCTCAATGGTGTCAATAAGCTCGCTGATGCGGTAAAGGTTACATTAGGTCCAAAAGGCAGAAACGTTGTTCTTGAAAAGAGCTATGGTTCTCCAGTCATCACAAATGATGGTGTAACAATTGCTAAGGAAATTGAACTTGAAGACAAGTTTGAAAACATGGGTGCAAAGCTTGTATATGAAGCCGCAAATAATACAAATGAACTTGCTGGTGATGGTACAACAACAGCTACAATCTTGACACAGGCAATGATTACAAATGGTTTGAAGGCTGTAGATAAGGGTGCTAATCCAGTATTGATGAGAGAAGGTATTGAAAAGGCAGCACATGTGGTTGCTGAAAAGCTTCTTGAAGAAAGTCATCAGGTTACAACAAATGATGATGTAAAGAATATTGCTACAATTTCCAGCGGCAGTGAAGAAATTGGTTCTATCATTGCAGAAGCTATGGAAAAGGTTGGCAATGATGGTGTTATCAATGTTGATGAATCCAGATCTTTTGAAACTTCATTGGAAATGACAGAAGGTATGCAGTATGACAAGGGTTATGTTTCTCCTTATATGGTAACAGACCATGACAAGAATGAAGTCACACTTGAAAATCCATTGATCATGGTAACAGATCAGAAGATCAACACAATTCAGGAAATTCTTCCAGTTCTTGAAGAAGTTGTAAAGTCTAACAAGGCTTTGATGATTATTGCGGATGACTTTGACAATGAAGTCATGTCTACTTTGATCATCAACAAGCTGCGTGGAACATTCAATGTTGTTGCGACAAAGGCTCCTGGATTTGGTGACAATGCTAAGAACCAGTTAGCTGATATTGCTGCTATGACAGGTGCAAACTTCTATGCTAAGGATCTCAACATGAACTTGCAGGATATGAAGGTTGAAGATCTTGGTTCTGCTAAGAAGGTTATCGTTGGCAAGGACAAGACAACAATCATTGATGGCAGTGGTGATGCTAATGTTGTTGCTGAAAGAGTAGAAGGCATCAAGAAAGAAATCGAAAACACAAAGAGTGATTACGATAAGAAGAAGCTTCAGGAAAGACTTGGCAAGCTTACAAATGGTGTAGCTTTGATCAAGGTTGGTGCTACAACTGAAACAGAACTCAAAGACAAGAAGCTTAGAATTGAAGATGCTTTGAATGCTACAAAGGCTGCAGTCAGTGAAGGTGTTGTGACTGGTGGTGGTCTTGCATTGATTACTGCTTTGAAGGCTGTCAAGGATACATTGAAGGATGAAACAATTGATGTACAAAGAGGTATTAATGTTGTTCTTGATGCTTTGAAGTGTCCTATCATGCAGATTGCTGAAAACGCTGGCTATGATGGAAATGAAATTCTTGAAAAGCAGTTAATGCAGGAAGAAAACATTGGTTTCAATGCTAAGAATGGTGAATGGGTCGATATGTTTGCTAAGGGCATCATTGATCCTACAAAGGTAACACGTTCTGCTTTATTGAATGCTGCAAGCATTTCTGGCTTATTCATTACAACAGAAGCTGCAGTTGCAGATATTCCTGCTAAGGAAGCACCTGCTCCTGCAATGCCTCAATATTAAAAAACACAGGAAGTCTAAAACAGGCTTCCTTTTGTGTTACAATACTCTTTGGGTATAGGAGAAGAGTGAAATGAAAATTGCGGTAACATATGAAGATGGTCAGATCTTCCAGCACTTTGGTCATACACAACAGTTTAAAGTTTATGACATTCAAGATAACAAAGTGGTATCTTCAAGAATTGTAGATACAAACGGACAGGGACATGGTGCATTGGCAATGTTTCTTGTTATTGAAGGTGTGAATGTTCTAATCTGTGGCGGTATTGGTATGGGTGCACAGAATGCCTTGCGTTCTATGGACATTACGTTGTTTGGTGGTGTCAGTGGGGATGCAGATGCTGCTGTGGAACAGTATTTAAATGGTTCATTAGAGTATGATCCAAATGCACAGTGCTCTCATCATGATCATGAATGTGATGGACATAGCTGTTCCAGTGATCATCAGGGATGCAGTGGAAATCATCATTTGAGCTAAAAAATAAGCTGTGCTAACTTGTAACAAGTCAACACAGCTTTTTTGATGCAAAAAAAAGAAACCTGCATATGCAAGTTTCTAGTCATAAAATACTTTGGATAAGAAATCTTTAGCACGATCAGACTGTGGATTAGAAAAGAATTCTTCAGCAGTATTTTCTTCAATAATTTCACCCTGATCCAGGAATACAACTCTTGTTCCTACTTTTCTAGCAAAGCCCATTTCATGTGTGACAACGACCATTGTCATACCTTGCTTGCCAAGATCTTTCATTACATCCAGTACTTCTTTGATCATTTCTGGATCTAATGCACTCGTTGGTTCATCAAATAACATGATATCTGGAGACATACACAATGCTCTAGCAATTGCGACTCTTTGCTTCTGACCGCCAGAGAGATTGTTAGGGTAGCTGTCTCTTTTTTCTTTTAAGCCAACTTTATCAAGATATTCTAATGCAACTGCTTCTGCTTCTGCATCAGATTTATGAAGTACTTCTACTTGTGCAAGCTTGCAGTTTTCAAGGACAGTCATATTTGGAAATAAGTTAAAGTGCTGGAAAACAAATCCCATTTTATTTCTTTGTTCTCTAAACTTCTTTTCGTTATTGCGATCCATGAGTTCTCCATCAAGGTAGATTTCTCCTGAATCAATTGTTTCTAGACCATGGATGCATCTTAACAGTGTACTTTTTCCTGAACCACTAGGACCGATCAGTGAGATGATATCTCCCTGGTTTACTTCTAATGACACGTTATGTAAAGCATGTGTCTTATTAAAATTCTTACATACATTTTCAACTTTAATCACTGACAGATAACCTCTTTTCAACTTTCATTCCAATCATAGATACAACACATGTCATCACAAGATAGAAAATTGCGGCTAACATGTAAGGAGACATGACATCGAAATATTGTGCGCCGATGATCTGTGCACCTTTTAACAGTTCTACTGCACCGATACAGCTGATCAATGAACTATCTTTAATCAGTGTAATAAATTCAGAAATGAGCGGTGGTACGATACGCTTAAATGCCTGTGGAAGAATGACAAGCTTTAATGTTTTCCAGTTGGATAATCCAAGTGTTTCACAAGCTTCCCACTGACCTTTATCGACAGCGTTGACGCCTGAACGAATCAATTCTGTCTGGTAGGCACCTGAGTTAATACTCATGGCAAGTACACCAATGAGTAATGGGTCAATTCTTAGAATCTTTCCTGTCATCGCTGTATACATAGAAGGGATGACAGAGAAGATAATCAAGATCTGTAATAACAATGGTGTACCACGAATGATCGTGACATATACATTGGCAATATCTCTTGGCAATGCATGCTTACTTCTTTTTCCTGTAGCGCCAAGTGTTCCAAGGATCAAGCCAAATAAAAGGGAAAGTGCTGCGATGCCTATCGACAACAACGCTCCTTTGGCTAGATACAGAATATTGGCTAAAGTAAAGACTTCTTGAAATGCGACAAACATATTTATACTTTCCCTCTCACTCCTTATTTTGTTTCAAGTGGTGTTAGACCATACTTATCACAGAGTGTCTTGTATTCATCACTTGCTAATAGAGTTTCGATACACTTGTTGATTTTATCAATCACTTCTGTATTACCAAGCTTTGCGATGACATAGTTCTGTTCGTCTACAAGACTTTCATCAAGCATTGTGAATGTTCCATTAGAAACATAGTTTTTTGCAACGCCAAGATCAACTACTGCAGCATCATACTGGTTTGCACTTAATGCATTCAAAATATCCTGTGCATTTTTTAATCCAGTGACATCAGCACCTTCAATTTCCTTTGCAGCTTCTTCACCAGTAGAACCTGTCTGTACGGCAATCTTCTTTCCTTTTAAATCATCCAGGGAAGTAATAGAAGATCCTTTTGGTAATACTGCTACCTGAGAAGAACCAAGATATGGTTCAGACCATTCTACTTTTCTATCTTCAGCATATGTAAAGCCAGAGATACCTAGGTCAATCTGATCACCTTGCAGCTGTGTAACGATGTTATCAAAGTCCATCTTCTTCAGTTCAATTTTATATGGTGTACCTTCCTGTTCTGTTAAGTATTGTTCAAATAAAGCACACATGTCTGGATCAAATCCAATGATGTCTCCATTTGTATTTTCTGATTCATATGGAGCATAGTCAGGGGAGATACCGACAGTGATGACTGTTGCGTTATCAGTATCTTTCGCTGTGGAACTATTTGCTGATGTGGATGATGAACATCCAGCAAGTGTTAGTAATGTTGTTGCTAAAACTGTTGTCATTAATTTTTTCATGTTTTTTTCCTCTTCTTTCTTTTTGTTTATGCATTCGTAAATTCAATCACTGAATTCGTCGTCCTTTTCTTTTCATACGCGAACCTCCATAAAAAAACGTCCAATCAAAAAATTGGACGTTATATTAACGCGGTACCACCAAACTTCCATCTGTACCTTTACAGATGACACCTCAAACTTTTAACGCAAGCTAACGATTCAGCCTCAGCAATCTTCGACTGAATAACTCCAAGACACGTTCCTGAAACTCGCTTCAATATCTTTCACCAGACGATATCTCTCTGTGCAAGCATCCTTTCAGTACTACTTCTCTTCACCGTTTATGCAATTAGTATATCTTCTTTCTTAAATGTTGCAAGCAGATATTTCAAAAAAGCAAAGAAAAAGAGATTTATGATAAATCCTTAATAATCATTAAGAAGATGTTAAGAAACTGTATGATATTTTGGCAACGAAAAAATATGAAGTATAATAGTACGGTGAGGTTATTAAAATGATGCCATTTGTAATTGCTTGTATCCTAGTGCTGCTTGCAGAAGGTACGGGACATAGTTTTTTTAAAATATTCCATATTAAAAGAAGTGGATTTGCTTCACCTATTGGTGTTGCAATCTTATTTTCTCTATTGGAAATCTTGTATTTGCCTAGACTTTGTCTAGGTGGACCATTTGGATGGATCAAAGGGAGTACATTTCTTGTTTTGATCTTTGCGGTTGTTTGTGTATTATCGAATCTCAAAGGTATTGGTTCTTCGATTGTTCGTGGTCGAATCATTTATGTATTGCTGGCGGGAAGTATGATGTTTGGTTTGTTCTATATCTGTAAAACAAACCTGGCAGTTGGAAATGATAGAGAATTGCTGCTGATGGCAAACAATATGAATTCGCAATCCATTATGCTTGAAAATAATCGACTGCAAGGCTATGAGATGTTTGGCAGCTTTGTGATCTGGCTGTTTCAGGGAAACTTTGAAAAGGGTGCGTTAACATTGGCGTTATTTGCGACAATGATATCCGCAATGCTGTGTTTGAACGTGATTGACAGCTTTGAAATTGGAAATCCATGGTTTCGCTTTACATTGATTGTTTCTTCTATCTTTTATTCTCATTTTTATTCCTGGGAGATTGCTGGTGCATATCATGGTGGTAACTGGAGAATCTTCTTTATTGCTTTGGCTTTATGTACACTCTATCAATGGATCAAAAGTGGTGTAGAACATGTGAAATATATCTTTCCATTCGTTGTATTTGCGGGGATGTTCTCACATAATGGATTCTTGATGATTGGCTTTGAACTTGTGTATTTATGCGCTGTGTATCTCTTTAATACAAAAAAGATTCGTTCTTTGTTTGATACTACAACATTCTTGATTCCTGTATTTATTTATTGCGTTGCGTGGCTGTCAAAGTATTCATTGACTTATGCAGTGATCTTGAGTGCTGTGATGATTTTATTCTATTGTGCAAGACTGAAACGTTCTGTATATATTAAAATGATTCGTGTAGAAGATGTATTGATTGATCATTCTGTTAAGATTTTCTATGTGACGATTCCACTGGTATTCTTGATAGGAACATTTTTCTTGAGATACTTTACAGTTCAGTATGCAGTACCATATTCTGAATATATTCATTTCTTCTCTAACAGTTCTATTTCTACATGTCTATTTATGAGTGGCAGTATCTTGGATAATGCTTTGAATATTTTTAGATGGGCAGGTGTACTTGTATTCTTGTCACGTGCCAATAAGCCAGAAGAAAAAATGATGCGTATGATTTTTCTAGGAATGGTTGTATTCTTTATCAATCCGTTATGTATGGGAATGTTATCTTGTATTACTGGACTTGCGATGTACGCACATGCATTTGAAATTATCTTCAATCCATTTACAGATATCATGATCTTCTACTGGATCTATAAACAGTTTGAATGGACTGTGGTTGGTCAGTGGATCCTGGAATTAACATTAGTGATTACATGTGTGCTGGGACATGTTTCATCTTTTATTGATCATCCAGCAGGGTTATATACGGATCTTTTGACAAGAGATCCAAAGAACGGGAGTGTGATTTTACCATGAATGTTTACGATTGGGACAATACGATTTATCGACAGGATTCTACAGCGAACTTTGTACTTTGGCTGTTTCTAAATCGACCAAAGACATTATTATCCATACCTAGAACACTTGTATACGCAATTGGCTATGGATTACATGTTGTAGATAAGCAGACATTTAAAGAAAATCTTTATCATATGTTTGTGTTCGTAAAAGATATTGACAGTACAACAGATGCATTTGTGGATTCTCATATGAACCATGTGAAAGAATTCTATTTGAAACAGCAGAAAGCAGATGATGTTGTGATTTCTGCTTCTCCTGAATTTACAATCAAACGATTCTGCAAGAAGCTTGGCATCAAACATGTGATGGCAACTGTTGTAGATCCAAAGACAGGAAAGCATACTGGTTTAAACTGTCATGGTGAAGAGAAGGTGAAGAGATTCTATCAGATGTTTCCAGATGCAGAAATTGATGAATTCTATTCTGATTCTTTATCAGATACGCCACTTGCATTAGAAGCAAAAAAAGCATTTTTAGTCAAAGGGGATCAAATCTTAGACTGGCCAAAATCATAAGCAATTCATATGAGTTGCTTTTTTTATGCAAAATCAAGTGAAAATGGATCATGGATGATTTTTTTATTGAAGAAAATGAAAACGCTTGTAAATTTTCATAGAAAAATATAATTTTTTATACTTATCTAAAAAAATTGAAGAATTTAATGTTGTATAATGGTAGTGCAAATTAAGGAGAGTTTTTTTATGGCTTTATTTGAAATAAAAAATGAGAAAGCTTTGGTGACTGTCGATGAACATGCATCAGAAATTCATAGCTTCTGTGATGTTACGACAGACAATGAATACATGTGGCAAGGTGATCCTAAGTTCTGGGCTGGTAGAAACCCAACATTATTCCCAATGGTAGGCAGTACATGGGATAAGAAACTTCACATCAATGGAAAAGAATATGTAACTGGTAATCATGGATTTACTAGACATTCTGATTTTACTTGTATTGAACATACAGACAATACAATTGTGATGGAATTGAAAGACAATGAAGAAACATTGAAAGAATATCCATTCCATTTCACAATGCATATTACATATACATTAGAAGGAAAGACATTGAAGGTTTCTTATGATATCACAAATGAAAATGACTGTGATATGCCATTTAACTTTGGATTGCATCCAGCATTTAACTGTCCAAGTGATGGTGGAAACTTTGAAGATTACTACATTGAATTAGAACGTGCTGAAACTTCTGATTTCAACGTAACACACGTAAAGGATTGCACACGTATCAAACTCGATCGTGAAGAACTCGCAAATACAATTATTCTACAAGATCCAAAGAGTACAAAAGCAACATTAACAAATGGAAAGCATGGCGTCACTGTTGGTTTTGAAGGATATAGATGGCTTGCATTCTGGTCAAAGGAAAATGCACCATTTGTATGTATTGAACCTTGGTATTCACATACAGATTTCTCTGAAGTAAAAGTACCATTTGAACAAAGAGAAGGCACAATTATTTTGAAGTCACATGATACATTTCATGCGGACTATACAATCACAATTTTCTAATGAACAGGAGGGAAAAAAAGGAAATGTTTAAGACAATTGTTTGTAAGAATTATGATGAAGTATCTTTAGAAGCATTTAAGGTAATGAAGGGTGTTTTAGATACAGAAGTAAATCCTATTCTAGGACTTGCTACAGGATCTACACCTGTAGGTCTTTATAAGAACATGATCAAGGATCATGAAGAAACAGGAAGATCTTATAAGGATATCCTGACTTTCAACTTAGATGAATATGTTGGACTTCCAAGAGACCACGAACAGACATACTGGACATTCATGCATGAAAATCTATTCAACTATCTAGACTGCCCAGATTGTAACATCCATGTACCAAGTGGTGTTGGTGATGATCCAGAAAAGAATGCTAGAGAATATGAAGAAGAACTTGCTAAGCATACAGTATCTATTCAGGTATTAGGTATTGGTTCTGATGGTCATATCGCATTCAACGAACCAGGCACACCATTTGATTCTGTAACTCATGTTGCTGACTTAACTGAACAGACAATCAGTGACAATGCTCGCTTCTTCGAAGGCGACAAGTCTAAGGTTCCTACAAAGGCAGTTACAATGGGTCTTGCTTCTATCATGCGTGCAAAGAAGATCATCTTAATTGCTACAGGTGCTAACAAGGCTGATGCTGTATATGGCATGTTAAAGGGTGAAAAGACAATTGACTGTCCAGCATCTATCCTTCAGGATCATGCTGACGTAACAGTTATCATGGATGAAGCTGCTGCAAGCAAACTCTAAGATCTTACAAAAGGACTTCAGTATTTTGAAGTTCTTTTTCTTTTGGGCATCTGAATTGAGTTTTTGTACAATGTAGCTTATCATCTAAGTATCAAAGGAGGAAGTTAGTATGAATATCATTCAAAATACAAATGAATACGATGCTTTATTGAAAGATAATCAGTCTGTATTTGTAGATTTCTATGCAGACTGGTGTGGACCATGCAAGATGGTTGGCCCACTTGTAGAAGAATTATCTAAGGAATATACAGATATCAAGTTTGTGAAAGTCAATGTAGACAATACACCAGACATTGCACAGCGTTATGGAATTATGTCAATTCCAACACTCATTGCATTCAAAAATGGTGAGATTGCGGGAAGCATTGTGGGTTTCCAGCCAAAGGAAGCTTTAGCTGCCTTATCTGAAAAGACAAGATAATCATTGACGGAAGATTTGTCTTCCGTCTTTTTCTTTTGCTTGAAACACGATATAATACTCTTTACGGTGTATAAAGAGGGGTTATATGAATCATAGAGATCATTTGGCAAGTAGAATTGGATTTATTATGCTATCGGCGGGATGTGCGATAGGATGTGGAAATGTTTGGAAGTTTCCATGGATGTGTGGACAAAATGGTGGTGGCAGTTTTATGCTGCTGTATCTGATTTGCTTACTTGTTTTAGGGCTTCCTGTTATGATCATGGAATTGAGTGTGGGAAGAGCTTCCCAGGCAAGTCCATTGTACATGTATCAAAAGTTATCGAAAGAAGATTCTAAATGGGGAATTCTTGGAAAAGTATGTCTTATTGGTAATTTTTCTTTGATGGCATTCTATACTGTTGTAACTGGATGGATCATTTATTATTTTGTTCAGTTTTTGTGTGGAAATTATATGGATCTTTCCTTTGCATCCATGATTGGTGATCCATTTGTAAATGTATTGTTTTTATTTGTAACACTTGTAACATCCTTTGTCATTTTGAGTTTTAATCTTCAAAATGGTCTAGAAAA
Organism: uncultured Bulleidia sp.; assembly: GCA_934725105.1. Classification (GTDB taxonomy): domain Bacteria; phylum Bacillota_I; class Bacilli_A; order Erysipelotrichales; family Erysipelotrichaceae; genus Bulleidia. The sequence continues at coordinate 30,790 of CAKVBD010000002.1, forward strand.
GATTACAAAGTATATGATGAGCGCATTGATTGTTCTAATGCTTGTTTTAGCAGGACACAGCTTCTTTTTGTCTGGTGCAAAGGAAGGCTTGTCTTTTTATCTGATTCCAAGATTTTCTGAGATTTCAGGAAATACGATCGTCAGTGCGATGAACCAGGCATTCTTTACGTTGTCCGTTGGTATGGGTGGTATGGCAATCTTTGGCAGCTATATTGGAAAAGAAAGATCTTTGATGGGTGAAGCATTAAACATTGTTTTTTTGGATACGTTTGTGGCAATTGTTGCGGGAATCATTATCTTTCCAGCGTGCTTTACATACAATGTTGAAGTCAGTGCTGGTCCTAGCTTGTTGTTTGATACGATGACAACGGTATTTAAAAATATGAGCGGAGGAAGATGGTGGGGAACATTGTTCTTTCTGTTCATGGTATTTGCGGCATTATCTACAGTTCTTGGTGTATGTGAAAACATATTGGCAATGGTTCGTGAAAAGACGGGATGGAATCGTCCAAAGGGATGTATGGTATGTGGATCTATTATCTTTGTGCTTGCATTAACAACTGCACTTGGATTTAATGTGATTCATTTTCAGCCATTTGCATTTGGTTCAACATGGCTGGATTTCTGGGATTTCCTTGTATCTTATCTCATATTGCCATTGGGTTCTCTTGCACTTGTTATCTTCTGTACGTGGAAGTGCGGATGGGGATATGAGAACTTTATGAAAGAAGCAAATGCGGGAAAAGGAGTCAAGATTCCTTCATGCATGAAATACATCTATCGTTATATTCTTCCATTATTTATCATTTTTATCTTTGTCTATGGAATGATCACATTTCCATGGCATTAAAAAAATAGAGAACATTGCGTTCTCTATTTTTACTTGTTTCTGTATACAATTCTACCGTTTGTTAGATCGTATGGTGAAATTTCAACCTTTACTTTATCTCCAGGTAGAATTCTAATGTGATGGATTCTGAGCTTACCTGCGAGTGTAGCACGGATATCCATTCCATTCGTTAGCTTTACTTTGAATGCGTTAGAAGCGATTTCTTCAACGACACCTTCCATCTGGATTGCATCTTCCTTACTCAAGACTGATTCCTCCTTTGTTTTTATTCCTACGAGATAATACCATATTTATGTGTGTTTTGCACACTTTTTATGCATCTTTTGGATGACGTTCTTTATAAGAAGTCTCACATCCACAATAATCCTGCCGATATAAACAATACGCATCACATATCTTTTCAGATTTTAGAGCACCATTGGCTTTCTTGAAATCTGATACAAAATATTTCGTATGATCATATTGCTTCTGCAGATTCAAGCCAATTTCATTGATTTTCTGAGAATCTTTCTGTCTGGAGAATGTCATAACAGTTGTGAAATAATCAAAGTGATGTGTATTTGCATATGCAAATGCATGATTCATTCTTTCTGCGTAACATCCAAAACAGCTTTTCCATCCTTCTGGATCTGTACTTCGATTCTTTAAAATCGTAGAAGCATACGTATCATAGTCATATGGTTCTACAATCAATGGAATTTCATCATGCCACCTTTCTTTCAGATATCGTTTTAATTCGTTTAAACGATGATCATGTTCTTCTTTTGGCCAGATATTGGAGTTGTTATACATGATCGTTACATCAAATCCATTTTCCTTTAGGAAATCAATTGGCCAGCATGCACATACAATACAACATACATGCAGAACGATAGAAGGAGAACGATCAGGATGTTCTTTTTTAAAACATTCAATTTCTTTTAAAGATTCCTTGTAGAAATTTCGTTTGTTTGAAGATTTACGAGAGAATATATAATCAAGATATTCCTGTTTTTCTTTTTCATTCATTTGTTAATAACATGCAGTCACCAAATGAGAAGAAACGATATTTTTCTTTGACTGCTTCCTTGTATGCATTCATAACATTTTCATATCCAGCTAAGGCACAGATCATCATGATCAGCGTACTCTTAGGCAGATGGAAGTTTGTCAGCATGCCATCAATTGTATGATACTTGTAGCCAGGATAAATGAACAGCTTTGTTTCTAAGGAACATGCTTCAAACTTTCCATATGCATTCCATACAGATTCCAATGTTCTAACAGATGTTGTTCCAATCGCAAAGATTCTTCTGCCTTCTGCTTTTGCTGTGTTCAATGTATCTGCAGCTTCCTTGCTCATCATGCATACTTCTGCGTGCATATCATGATCTTTCACATGTTCTGTATCCATTGGTCTAAATGTACCAAGTCCTACATGTAATGTAACGTCTACAATCGTTACGCCTTTTTCACGTAGTGCATCAAAGATTTCCTTTGTGAAATGCAGACCAGCAGTAGGGGCAGCAGCACTGCCTTCAATTTTGGAATAGACTGTCTGATAGCGTTCTGGATCATTGAGCTTTTCATGGATATATGGTGGTAGAGGAACTTCACCTAACTGATCTAGAATCTCATTGAAGATACCAGTATAGATCATCTTGAACTTACGTAAACCCTTATCTCCAATTTCAACACACTTTGCTTTGAGTCTGCCATCATGGAAAGATACGACAGTATCAATCTTTACAACCTTGGCATTTCCAACAAGACACTCCCAGATATCATCTTCCATTTGTCTTAGAAGCAATAATTCAACATGTGCACCTGTTTCTTCCTTTGTACCAAATAGACGTGCTGGAATGACACGTGTGTTGTTTCTAACAATGACATCTCCTGCATGGAAATAGTCGACAATATCATAGAAATGCTTATGTTCATATTCACCTGTAGGAATATGTAATACCATCATTCTACTTGTTTTACGATCTTTCAAAGGTGTCTGTGCAATTAATTCTTCTGGCAGATCATAATCAAAATCTGTTGTTTTAATATCATTTAGATCCATCTTAAAATCCTCTTTCATCAAATTTCATTGTTGCAAGCTTTTCAGCTTTAAATTCATTGAAACGATCTTCTTTGATCGCTGTACGCGCATCTTCCATCAGTTTGATCAAGAAACGAATGTTATGAATAGAAAATAATCTTGTACCAAAACCTTCATTTGCACGACATAAGTGATTTAAGTATGCACGTGTATAGTTACGACATGTATAACAGTCACATTCTTCATCTAGAGGTCTGAAGTCTTCTTTGTATTGTGCCTTGCGAATATTGATTCTTCCATGGGAAGTCATCAGTGTTCCATGACGTGCAATACGTGTAGGCAGTACACAGTCACACATATCAATATTCATGCTTACCGCATCTAATAAATCGTTGACTGCACCAACACCCATTAAATATCTTGGCTTATCAAATGGAAGTACTTCCTGAGACATCTGCACCATCTTGCGGAATGTTTCCTTGTCTTCTCCAACAGATGTACCGCCAATGGCGTATCCTGGAAAATCCATTTCAACAAGCTTTTCCGCACAGTAGTGACGAAGATCTTCATATTCACCACCCTGAACGATACCAAAGATACCTTGTTCATCTGGTCGTGTATTGGCATTCTTTCCTCTTTCAGCCCAACGTAATGTTCTTTCCATACTCTTTTTTGCATATTCATATGTAGCAGGGAATGGAATACATTCATCAAAGCTCATCATGATATCTGCACCAATCTTATTCTGGATCTGAATGCTCTTTTCAGGAGAAAGGAACATCTTATCTCCGTTTAAGATATTTCTGAATTCAACGCCTTCTTCTGTAATCTTGCGTGTTTTGGCAAGAGAGAATACCTGGAAACCACCAGAATCCGTCAGCATTGGGCCAGGATAGCGCATGAAGTTCTGTACGCCGCCAGCCTTGGCAACGATATCTTCTCCAGGACGCAGCCATAGGTGATATGTATTGGCAAGTACGATACCACTTCCCATTTCTACAAGTTCTTCTGGAGAAATGAATTTTACTGTTGCCTGTGTACCTACAGGCATAAACATTGGTGTTTCCACATCACCATGTGGTGTATGCAAGATTCCTGTTCTTGCACCTGAGTTTTTATCTATGTGTGTAATCTCAAATGTAATTGGGTTCATTGTATATTTTTCCTTTTTTCAACCTTATAAGTATAACAAATTCTTTTGATATGCACGAGACCACATGATGTTATAATACTATACGTATGAAATCACAAGTCATTAGATGCAGAAATCTGCCAAAAGATCCAAAAACATATGAAAAGATCATCAATGTAAAACCAGTTGGTCTATTGATCATCACTTTGATCGTTGGTGTTTTGATTACAATATTGAAACCGTATCTAGCAATGAGTGGGATATCCATGATTGCTTTATCATTGTTTTGTCTGATAGTGATGCCGGATCGTGATTTATGTAAGTTTACAAAAGACTACCTTGTTTTATATAACAGACATAATCGAGATGAGTGTTCTCTTATATATTGGGATGAAGTTGTATCATGGCATTATGAATGGTATAAAACATATGATCAGCTTGTTATTGAAATGATTGATGGTTCAACAGAAATTCAGGATATGTATTCCATTGGTTCCATTAAGAGAAGCATGGATCATCATATCCCGGGAAAAATGAAAAAGAACAAGCATTTTAGGAAGGAAAAGAGATGAAATATCAAGATAGTGAAGGCGTAGAAATTGCTAAGAAACAAATGATTGCTGAAAAAGATGTCGATGCGATGAGTGAAATATTTGATATGTTTGGAGATTCCACTAGACTAAAGATCATGAATGCCTTGTTTGCCCATGAATTATGTGTCAGTGATCTTGCTTCTTTGCTGGAGATGAGTACATCTGCAATATCTCATCAGCTCTCAAATTTAAAAAAGACAAAGCTTGTCCGTACTAGAAAAATTGGAAAAATGGTCTATTATTCTATGGCAGATGAACATATTGAAAATATATACCGTATGGCATTAGAACATATTCATGAAAAATAGAAGGAAGTGTTGGAAATGAGTTTGAAATGTAGAGAATGCAAAGAATGTAACGGAATCGCCTGTAGAGGAGAAATCCCAGGACTTGGTGGAAAAGACACAGGAAAATCATTTATTCGCAATGTCGAAAAAATGAAAGAAGTAAAGATCAATCTGGATGTTCTGTGTGATGATGCACCAATTTCTACAGAAACAGAAATCTTATCACAGAAGATGCGTGCACCAATCTTTGTTGCGCCAGTTGCGGGCATCAAAGGAAATTATGGTGCTGATATCAGTGAATATGACTATAACTGTAATGTTTTAAAAGCATGTGAGGATACAGGTATTGTTGGATTTACTGGTGATGGAATTGATCTTGAAAACTTGTTTGCTTTACCTGCACAGGCTGTCAATGATCATGGTGGAAAAGGGATTGTTACAATCAAGCCATGGATCAAAGAAGGTGTTGATGCACGTATTGATGTATTGAAAGATAAGAAGTTTATGGCTGTTGCAATGGATGTGGATGCAGCTGGTCTTCCTTTACTAAGAGCAGGTAAGACACCTGTTGAAAACAAGAATGCTGAAAAGCTGAGATATGTAAAAGAAAACTTGAATAAGCCATTTATTGTAAAGGGTGTGATGAGTGTACATGCTGCGCTTGTCGCAAAAGAAGCAGGAGCAGATGCAATTGTTGTCAGCAATCATGGTGGAAGAGTATTGGATGATTGTAAAGCTACCATTGAAGTATTGCCTGAAATCGTAAAAGCTGTTGGTAATGATATGACAGTATTTGTTGATGGTGGTATCCGTAGTGGTATGGATGTATTTAAGTGTCTTGCATTAGGTGCAGATGGTGTTCTTGTTGGTAGACCATTTGCATTGAGCTGTGTGAAGGGTGGAAGCGAAGGTCTTGAAAAAACAATTCGTTTATATATTGATCAATTACAGTCAACAATGCGCATGACAGGTTGTCATTCTATTAAAGATATTGATGCCTCTAAAGTGAGTATTTGAAAAATAATTGAATAATTTTTCAAAAAAACAGTAAGAGGTTACATTGTGGAAAATTAGATAAGAAATAATGTAGTTTATCTTGTTTACTTTTCATATACTCTCAAGTAAAATGATTCATGGAGTGTGAAGTTTAAAATGAAAGAATTTGAAAACAATGCCCTTTTCTGGCAGAAAGTTGATAGCTTGTTCTTGTCTAGTACAAAAACATTGATGAAGAAAAAAGGAGATCATCACGATACATATAACAATCTTGTATATCCTGTAGATTATTCACGTATCGTTGATATGAAGAGTCCTTCTGCTCATGGTGTTGCGGTATATATGGGAAGTGGAAACAGAAACAGTGTAACTGGTTTGATCGTTGCCGCAGATATTCTTGAAAAAGAATTAGATGTTAAATTACTTGCAGGCTGTACAGACGAAGAAATTGAAGAAGTTCTTCGCTATCTCAACCAGACAGAGTTCCAGAAAACAATTTTTATCAGAAGAAATTCTGTTGTTCCTGAATGGGCGCAGGGAGATAACTAATAAAAAAACCGGGTGACCGGTTTTTTTTAATCTTCATATGCAATTTCTGTTCCACAGAAATTCTTTTTGAAATCATCATTTGTATGATGCAGCAGGATACGATGTGCTTTTAATACAGCTTTTCCATATAACTGTGGGAAGGACGAAGAAATTGTTTCTTCTGCATTCCAAGGTAATGGATAGCTTTTGTAATCCAGATTGATGATATCTAATACATTTGTATTATCGAGCATCATTGCGGTAATCGCATGTGTTCCTTTCATGACAACATTTTCAATTGCATAAAAGAAATCATGTTTGATTTTATTTGGAGCGAGTACACGCGTATAAAAAGCAACGTCCTGGATTGCACGATTTAAGTGTTTTTCAGAAATAGAGATATGGAAAACATCCATAAACATATTGTGATACATTTCAGCTAGTTGCCTGCGGCAAGATGCATTGATCTTCAGGTATTCATATACATTGTATGATTCTTTACTTCTGCCACGCTGTGCAAGCATCCATACATCAATTTCACTTTCCAGTCCAACATGGATTTCTCCTTCATTTGTGCCCGTTTCATTGTGCAGTTTACGAGAAACGCCATATACAAGAGGGTGGACTGTAGAATCCAGGCAATAATGGCAAAGATAGCCTAGAAAGTAGCTTTTTAGATCTTCACTTGTATTGGCATATCTTTCAAAGTAGGAGATGACTTCTGCTACTTTATGTACATGCATCATATTTCCATATTTCTTTGTAGAACCAGGTAAGATGGATGCGCGGTTAAAGAACAATAGATCAGGACCTTGGGATCCTAGAAAAAACATTTGTTTGTTTTTTACAAGCTTTGCGATTTCTGGCGATGTTCTTAAAACATCTTTTGCCATTTCCACATGTGTTGTAGCAGCTGGCATATTAATTAAGTGACCTTTCAATTTCTTTCATTTTTTCTGCTAAACCATATACTTTTGCGACTGGTAAAGAACATACCGCAACACGAATACCTTTGTTCACTGCGACTGTATAGATATGCGCAGCCATAAGTGCCTTGTGGAATGCATCACGATAGGCATTATCTTTCATCTTTAATGTAACAAAGAAACCTTCCTTGTATGGATAATGCGCTAATCCAACTTGATCTGCTTCTTCTAAGAAGATTTCACTTCTTTTTTTCATGAGATCAATATATTTCTGCTTTTCTTTCATGTATGCATCTTTACCTTCTGTAATGATCCATACGAAGTTGCTCATTGCGGCATTTGGAATATTTGACCATGTTGCACGTGCCTTCTTTTCCATAAAGATTTCAGCTTCTCTTACGGCTTCTTCTTTTTGTGCAAGAATAACAGCACCACCACATCTCAATCCATAGGATGTTAAAGCCTTTGAACAAGAGAATTCAACAACGATCATGACGTTATCAGAAATATCATTGAATGTTTCCATATAGTCTCTACTTGTTGATAACTGATAAGAATAGTCAATATATGCAATATCATTCAATAAAACAACAGAATGTGTTTTAGATACTTCATTTAAGAATGCAATGAGTTCTTTCCATTCTTCTTTTGTTAAAGAGTAACCTGTAGGGTTATGACAAGGGTCATTGATGATCATACAGATATGATCTTGTTTCAACATGACTTTTTGAATTGTTTCTTTTACAGAACACAAGTTAAAATGATCTTCTTCAAACATGTGATAGCGTTCAACATCAATGTTATTGACAGAAGCCATCAAAGCATAGTTCCCCCATGCAATATCTGGAATGATCAAAGTATCTCCAGCATCTAAAAATGTCTCAATGGACATACTTACAGCACCGCTTCCACCAGGTGTAGCGATGACAGAATGTGCAAGCTTTACATCTGCATCTTGCTTGACCCATTCATAGACAGCTTTTCTATAATCAGGATTTCCTGAAAAGCTAGAAGCATAGGCAGCCTTTGTACGATGATCAATGGCATCGTAATGATTGAATACTTCATCTAATGCGACGAGCTGTTCATCTTCTCCATATAATGAGCCAATCGTTGCATCAATTACATTTTCACTTCCATTTTGTTGTTTGTCTTGTTTCGCTTTTGAAACAATTGAGAACACGTTATCTACGATAGGTGTTTTATCAGCACTTTTCTTAACAAATGTCATGTTTGATTCTCCTAAATATAAATACGGACAAATTATAACACTTTCACGTCTATTCGTTGTAGAATTGAATGCATATGATGCAACTTCCAGAGAAATATTTAAATGAAATGAAAAACATATTGAAAGATGAGTTCGATGCATATCTACAATCTTTCAATGAAGAACATATTACATCTCTTAGAGTCAATGAATCTAAGATTTCTGTTGAGGAATTTTTAAAGATCTTCCCATATCCATTAGAACGTGTACCATGGTGTCATAATGGATTCTATTATCGTTCCAGTGATCCAGTGAGTAAACATCCATACTACTATGCTGGGCTTTACTATATTCAGGAAGCAAGTGCAATGCTTCCTGCAGAAACACTTCCAATTGAAGAAAATGATCGCGTACTGGATGTCTGTGCTGCGCCAGGCGGAAAAAGTACTGAACTAGGGGTGAAGCTGAAAGACAGTGGTGTATTGATTTCTAATGACATTTCTTATTCAAGATGTCAGGCACTTTTAAAGAATCTTGAGAGATTTGGAATTCGTAATGCATATGTAGTGAGTGAATCTCCAGATAAATTGGAACATTATTTCGACCAATACTTTGATAAAATCTTAATAGATGCGCCTTGCAGTGGGGAAGGCATGTTTCGAAAAGATGCAAGTCTTATTGAATCATGGAAAGAAAAAGATTCTTCCTATTATGTACCGATTCAAAAAAGTATTATGCAGAGTGCATTGAAGATGTTAAAGAGTGGTGGATATATTGTATATTCCACATGTACATTTTCAAAAGAAGAAGATGAAGAAATTATCCAGTATGCTTTATCTCTAGATGATTCTTTAGAAGTTGTACCACTTCCTTATGTAGAAGGCTTTGTACAGAATGCATATGGAACAAAACTGTTTCCACATCGTATTCATGGAGAAGGGCATTTTGTTTCCCTGTTAAGAAAAAAAGGAGACAAAAAAGAAAACAGATATCGCAAGGATACAGTAACATTTGAGGAAGGTAATATTCATGCATCTTTTCTTTCTTCTAAGAAATTAGAAATCAAAGAAAGAATATATGCATGTAGAGATACAGCTGTTGATCTTGATGGTTTAAGAATCATGCGTTCTGGTGTATTGCTTGCGGAAAAGAAAAAGGGACGCATTGAATGCAATGAAATATTGCCAATGTATCTCAAAGCAAAGGAATTGAAAAACAGTATTTCTTTGCATGCGGATGATATTCGTGTCATCAAGTATTTAAAAGGTGAAACGATTGATGTGAAAGATCAAGCCTGCAAGGATGGTTTGCATGTACTTTGTGTCGATGGCTATCCTTTAGGATTTGTGAAGTGCAGTAAGGGAATTTGTAAAAACAAGTATCCAAAAGCATGGATACTGAAGTAGGAGGAAAGATGAATCAGTTTAAAGTTATTGCGGCAGATATTGATGGAACACTTTGCATGAAGGGGGAAGATTTGATGCCGCTGACACGCAGTGCAATTCAGCAGCTGCATGCAGAAGGTGTCAAGTTTGGTTTAGCGACTGGTAGACCGGTAGATTCTAGAGTATTAAGCTATGCTGAAAAGTGGGATCTTGGTTTTCCATTTGATTTTGCGATTGGTATGAATGGTGGGGAATTGTATGATCTCAAGACAGATACAACAGAAAAGTATTATCTGTTAAGTAAGGAAAATGTTCGTAAGATTCTAACATTCTTAATGCCTTATGATATTAATGCGATTGTTTATGTTGATGGTTATGAAGAAGTACGCTGCTTGAAGATGGATGATTTTATGACAGCATCAAAAGCACGTAACAAATCTCATGTTATCGTTGGCGGTGTTGATACACTTTCTGAATTTGATACTGGAAAAGTTGAAGTTCAGTTTAAAGGTGAAATGAGAGAAGAAATACTGAAAGTTGTTGAAGCGAATCAAGATCCTGCATGGATCATGACACAGACATACTTTGATGAACATCATTGTACATTTGAATTCCAGGATCCAAGAGTGAATAAAGGTGTTGGATTAGAAAAGTATTGTGAAAGATACAATATTCCAATGGATGAAGTATTGGCATTTGGGGATCAGGAAAATGATATTGGATTGATGAAGAGTGCTGGGTGTGGTGTTTGCTTAAGCAATGGTGCTGATTTAACAAAATCACTTGCGAAGGCAATTACAGAACATGATGTATTAGATGATGGAGTAGGACATTGGCTTTATGACCATGTCATTGATAAGAAATGACGTATCATGCAGAAGGTGTTGTAGCTTCTTATCCATATACATTTGATGTGGATGAGAATGATATTGGTACAGTTGTAGCTTTTATCTATGATCAGATACAAATCACAGATGATAAGAAGCAGGAAGTGTTGCATGAACTATCTTCATTACAGACACAGAAAGATTCAGGATATACACTGATGGATGATAAAGTTGTCTATATCACAAAAGAAAGCATTCAGGATTATAAAGATCTTGAACATGCAGAAGTTGGCATTCGTAGACACTTTATAGAAGATTTTATTGAAACAGATGAAGATCTGCATAAGATCGTTCATCCATATCATGCACATACATTAAAAACAGAATTTGTAATTGAAGAGGGATGAGAATCTCTCTTCTTCAGTATTTTGGAGGGTGAATATGAAAGAAAATACACAGCTTATGACCGTTGGTGATTATAGAAAGAAGATTATTCTTTTTACAATTCCACTGTTTATTGGAAATTTGTTCCAGCAAATGTATAACACTGCAGACTCATTGATCGTTGGTAACTTCCTTGGACCACAGGCACTAGCAGCAGTGAGTGGTGTTTCTTCCCTGACATTTTTATTTGTAGGTTTTTTTCAGGGATTTTCTACGGGTGCAGGTGTCGTTATTGCACGACTCATTGGTGCAAACAATACAGAAAAAGCATCGAAAGCTGTACATACAACAGTATTGCTAGGTGTTATCTTATCTATTTCTATGACATTGCTTGGCTATTTTCTGGCTCCGGAATTATTGAAACTGATGGGAACACCAGAAGATGTGTATCCTTTGTCTAAGATTTATTTACAGATTTATTTCTTAGGTTTCTCAGGTCTTGTCATGTATAACACATTTACAGGTATCTTACAGGCGGCAGGGGATTCCAAGCATCCATTGTATTACCTTGTGATTTCTTCTATGATCAATATTGTATTGGATATTGTACTGATTGCGGTATTTAAGATGAATGTAGAAGGTGCAGCAATCGCTACGATTTTCTCTGAAATCTTAACTGCAGTACTGGTTGGATATAGACTGGTTCATACAGAAGGTGCAACACAGTTACATTTCAATGAATTGAAAATGGATATGGAGTGTTTGAAACAAATTGTGAAGTTTGGCTTTCCAACAGCATTACAGTCATCTGTCATTGACGTTTCTAATATCTTGATTCAGTCCTATATCAACTCTTTTGGCTCATTGGCAATGGCTGGTATTGGTGCTTCAACAAAGGCAGAAGGATTTATCTTCCTGCCAGTAACTTCTTTCTCTATGGCTATGACAACGTATATTTCACAGAATATGGGTGCAGAGGAATATGAAAGAGTCAAGAAAGGCATTCGTTTTGGATATGCATTGGCTTTATCTATCATCGAAGCAATGGGTATTATTCTTTTCTTGTTTGCCCCAACAATTATTGCATTCTTTAATAATGATCCGCAGGTTGTTGCGTATGGCGTTGGTAGAGCAAGAACATGTGGCTTGTTCTTTATGCTTGTTGGCTATTCTCATATTGCTTCTGCGGTTTGCAGAGGGCTTGGTAAACCAGCCGCACCAATGGTAATTATGCTTGTATGCTGGTGTGCTGTTAGAGTTGGCGTGCTGTTTACTGTGGGGCAGCTATTCCATAACATCCTTCTTGCATACTGGATCTACCCAATTACATGGACATTATCAACGATTGTATTCTATGTATATCTGAAAAATGTGGAAAAGAATGTTTTACCACAAGTGCAGTAAATACTGTTAAAATAGACATAACAAAAGGTTTGGTAAAGAATTATGGCAAAACGTATAACAACAGATACAGAATACTGGCAATTAAAAGATGACTGTGAAAAAGCATATGCCGCAAGTGAAAAAGAAACAGATAAAAAAAGAAGAAAAGAACTTCTTTCTACTGTGAAAGAAAATCAGAAATTACTTGCAGACTATGCAAAAAGAAAGAAGAAAGATACACTTGCTTTGATTAAAAAGGAAATCAAGCTTGCGAAAATTCGTAACAAGACAAAAGCAGATAAACAGATTTTCTTTAATATCAGTGATATTGAATCAAAGTATATTGATTTTACTTCTTTGAGCGAAAAAGAAAGAAATAAATTATCTGTGAAAAAGGAAAGTATGATTGAAATGATGAAGAAGGGAATGTATGTCAAATTAAAAGACGATTCCGGTATTTATCAAGTCAAGCATAGTGATGATTATATGGATGGCATGAATTATCTTTCTACTGCGAGATATTCTGATGTTGCGGTACAGGATATTGCATTGATCATTGATCGTTATTACTACGAATCAGAACTTTCTAGAACGGGTCATAAAGTTCATTAAAAGATATAAAAAGAGCTGTCACAATGAATACATATGCATTCATGTGTGGCAGCTTTTACTGTACGTGATATGGACTCTTTTTATAACCGGATAAACGTGTAACAAGTTCTCCATCACTTAATGAACTGAATGGTCCAATCAAACGATCAAGTTCTTCTAACATTTCTCCAACTGTTTTATTCGCAAATGCTTCCATATGAATTTCTTCAAATAATTCATAAATATTGTGTCTGTCAGTCATTTTGTTTGCCTCCTTTTGAATCATGCGATTAAAATTATATCATGACTACGACAATTGAAGATATTTATATTACAACAAAAGAAGACATGATTGATGCGGTCAATGCATTAGGGATTCTTCCATTATTTTCAAATACGATCAAAGGGTTTTCCATTGAAGAAAGATGTGCAAAAGAAGTATATTTTTCTTCTGCTGTTGGTATCTGGGAGTGGAAAGGACCAGTGATACAGGAAACAAAGAGTGCGTATGGAAAGTTCTTTGAGAATAAGGCAGTGTTTGTATCTCCGAAATTTATCAATGATCTTGCAAACTTTAAACGAGATGGCTTTGATTTTGATGCAAGATGTGATGAAGGACTTGTGAGTTATGATACGAAATATTTGTATGATTTGATTGATTCTCATTATTCTGTTTTGTCAAAGCAATTGAAAAGTGAAGGTGGATATGTCAAACCAAGAAAGAATGATCCTGTTCAATGGGAAGCTAGAAAAGGCTTTGATACGCAATTAACAAAGCTGCAGAAGCTTGGATACATCACCACAACAAATTTTGAGTATGAAATGGATAAACGTGGAGAATTCTATGGCTGGGGGATTGCAAGATACGCTACATTTGAACATGCATTTGGAAAGAAATTCAGCAATCATGTGTATGATAGAAGTGTAGAAGAATCATACCAGCGCTTATCCAAACAGTTAAAAAAGATTCTTCCACATGTGGAAGAAAATGAAATTGAATATTATCTGCATCATTAATGAAAATGGAAAATAGTCATTTTCATTGATTTGTTTAACACAGGAAATAAATAAATTGTATAATTGTAATATAAGTGTAAACGCTATCATTAAGGAGTGAGAATTATGGCTCAAAAGAAAACTACAATGCAAAAGAAAACCACTTCCAAGAAGGTTTCTATGCCAAAGGATCCTAGCTTTATTACGGAATATGATCGTTATCTATTTGGTACAGGAACAGACTATAAGATCTATCAGAAAATGGGAGCACATAAAGCAAAGCTCAATGGAAAGACTGGAATGCATTTTGCGGTATGGGCACCAAATGCAAAAGCAGTTTCGATTGTCTGTGAAAGAAATAATTGGGATCCTAAAGCAAATTACATGCTTCCTTTAGAAAAGAGCGGTATTTTTGAAGGCTTTATGGAAGGTATGGATTATGGAGAAATCTATAAATACACGATTGAAACACAGACAGGAGATATCTTATACAAGGCAGATCCATATGCATTCTCTGCAGAATTAAGACCTGGCAATGCTTCTAAAACTGCAGATATTTCATCTTATAAATGGAAAGATGCAAAGTGGATGGAAAGCCGTAAAGAACATACTGGCTATGATCAGCCAATGTCTATTTATGAAGTCCATCTTGGATCATGGAAAAAGAAAGACGATGGCAGTGAAGATGGTTTCATGAACTATCGTGAATATGCTGATGAACTTGTAGAGTATTGTGAATACATGGGATATACACATGTTGAACTCATGGGTATTGCAGAACATCCATTTGATGGATCCTGGGGATATCAGGTAACTGGATATTATGCACCTACAAGCAGATACGGTGCTCCACAGGATTTTATGTATTTAGTAGATACATTGCATAAGCATCATATTGGTGTCATTCTAGACTGGGTACCTGCACATTTCCCTAAAGATGCATTTGGACTTGCAGATTTTGACGGCACACCAACATATGAATATGCTGATCCTAGGATGGGAGAACATCCAGACTGGGGTACAAAGATCTTTAACTATTCTAAGAATGAAGTGAAGAACTTCCTGATTGGTAATGCATTGTACTGGTTTGATGAATATCATATTGATGGTTTAAGAGTAGATGCGGTTGCTTCAATGCTTTACCTTGACTATGGTAGAAAAGATGGTGAATGGGTACCAAATAAATATGGTGGTAATGGAAACCTGGATGCCATTGAATTCTTTAAGCATTTAAACAGTGTCATTCGCGGCAGAAAAGATGGAACGATCATTATCGCAGAAGAATCTACCGCATGGCCTAAGATTACAGAAGCACCGGAACATGATGGTCTTGGCTTTACATATAAATGGAATATGGGATGGATGCATGACTTCCTGGATTATATGAAGCTGGATCCATACTTTAGAAAAGACAATCATAACAAGATGACATTTGGCATGTCCTATGCAACAAGTGAAAAGTTTATTCTTGTATTGTCTCATGATGAAGTGGTGCATTTGAAGTGTTCTATGATTAACAAGATGCCTGGATTGCTGGAAGATAAATTCAAGAATCTAAAGGCAGGGTACCTATTTATGTTTGGTCATGCTGGAAAGAAGTTATTGTTTATGGGACAAGACTTTGGACAGGCACATGAATGGAATGAAAAGGTACAGCTCGACTGGTGGGAATGTGATAATCCACTCAATAAAGACCTGCAGGATTTTGTTAGAGATTTATTGCATACATACAAGAAATTCCCAGCAATGTATGCACTGGATGATTCCTGGGATGGCTTTGAATGGGTGAATGCGGATGATAGAGATCGCAGTATTTTCTCCTTTATCAGAAAAGACAGCACTGGAAAGAATGCACTCTTATTTGTGATCAACTTTACACCAGTAGAGAGAGATGACTATATGGTAGGTGTTCCAAATGCTGGTTCATATTCACTCGTATTGGATGAACATGGACTTGTCACGGAAAAGAAGTCATTGAGAGCGAAAAAGGGCGAATGTGATGGAAAGAAGTATCATATTTCTTATCCTTTACCAGCCTATGGATGTGCAGTATTCAAATTCAATTACAACAAATAAAAAAGATGGCATTCCAAATGGAATGCCATTATTTTTGTCTGACAACGAAATCTAACAGTGCCTTTGCGCCTTCATCAATACCATGATTTCCTTTATCTGGTAGACCAAGACATGTATATACTTCACCGACAGGAATCTGCTTTTCAAACAGTTTATCAAATACCTGATCAATTAAAGTGGAACATTCTTCCTGCTTCTGCATTGGTCCAAATGGATTGGCAAAGAATGTTTTTGACAGGCCTGTTTCCTGCGTTGTTCCTAATGCAAAACGTTTTCCTTCAATAAATGTCGTTTTTGCTTCTTCTTCATCTTTGAATAGATGCATGCCTCTTTGATCTGTATAGTTGTTTGCGTAAATAAAGCAGTCAATATCATGATCTTTTGTGATGAGCTTGTAGCTTCCAGCTGGAACAACAACTCTAGCATTTTTCTTTTCTGGATTGAAGAAGATAGAGCGATGCAGGTCTTTATACGCAGTTGCTTTTTCTAGATCATCTAATCTAACAAAGGCACCAATTTCTGTGCCTTCTGCCTTTAATTGACCATTTTGATCAATATGTACACTGCCCATATCATCAAATACCGTTTCCTGATGGTCAATGATATCAGATGCAAGATGACTCAATGCTTCTAATGTTTCGGATTTACCAGCACCAGAATCACCCATAAACAATAAACCACGTTTTGTACCATCCTTTAAGTATAGATTTACCATTGCACCATGAATTGGCAGCCATCCACGTTTCATCGCAACAAGATTATGTAAAGTTAACAAAGATTTCTTTGTATAGCCAAAGTAGTCAATTTCTTCACTTGCGCTTGTTTTTCCAATATAGATATCATTTTCTTCATCATAGTAGAAGACTGTATCTTTTGTGCCATCGTGATTGCCAAACAATAAGATTGCATCTGGTTTCTTTCCAAGACAATCTTCACTTCTAGCTAGCTGGAATAATCCTGTTGTACCAACACAGCTGGATAGATAGTCTTTATGGAAATAGGCATATACTAATAATTTACCAATGAGACAAGGGAAGCAGAACCAGTCTTCAGCATTTCCTTCAAAATCTGCAATTGGATTATGATCATATTCTTTGAATACATTGGAACGTTTATTTGATTTTGTATGAATGATCAATGGTGTTCTTACCATAATCGTATGAACAAATGCAATGTCTTTTAGTTTTTCATAAGTTGATGGACAATTCCATTCATATTTCTGCATCAGTAAAGATGCATTTGTGCCAGCATCCAGCTGCTTATAGACGTTATCTCTTCTTCCAGTGATCTTTGCTTCTACCGTACGATAGAAGTTTCTTGCGAGTTCATTGATTTCATGATCAAGATTCATGAATGCATTTGTTGCGTAGCTGTCTGCATTCTGTAAATAGAGAATGGAATAGCGATCCAGTGAAGTCCAGTAGCGATAGCCTTCAGAAATCACTTCTTCCATAATATCTGGTAATTCTAGATATGGGATATCTGCGGTTTCTGTATGAATCAACAGTAATAAGCGTAATGTACCTTTGAGCTTTGTTAAGACCTGTTCACGGTCATTATCTTTCTGGTACAAGAACTCTCTTAAGTCTCTACGATGATTTTCTAAATAATCTAAATATTGATTTAAAAATATATTGAATAGAGGGGAGTCTAGTAATTGGGCGGAAGAAGTTAATGTACCAGAAGTGAAGTTTAAAATCACTTCATTTTCGTGAAAATAACATTTTTCTTTCATATGAATTTCTCCTTTTTATAAATTGTATGTAAAGGGTTACATTTCAGTTATTATACCGTGAAAAGTATTGATTTCACAAAATATTCATGTAACAAAAGAAGAAATTTGTATATGGAAAAAGAAAATAATTTGGAAAATATTGAAAATAAATGATATGAAGTTTCAATACATTTCGCTATAATATACGAGAAATACAGGGGAAAAAGATATGAGCAGCAATATGAAATATATTAGAGAGCTTCCTTCACCAGAAGAATTAAAAGAAGCTTTTCCATTAACAGAAGACATTATTCGTACAAAGCAAAGAAGAGATAAAGAAATTGCGGATGTATTTACAGGTAAAGACAATCGATTCTTATTGATCATTGGTCCATGCAGTGCAGATCGTGAAGATGCAGTATTGGAATACATGAATAAACTTGCAGCTGTACAGGAAAAAGTGAAAGACAAGATCTTAATGATTCCTCGTGTCTATACAAATAAACCTCGTACAAAGGGTGTTGGCTATAAAGGTATGTTCCATCAGCCAGATCCACATAAAAAAGAAGATATGCTGAAAGGAATCATTGCCATTCGTCAATTGCATTCTGATGTCATTAAACAGACTGGCTTTACATGTGCAGATGAAATGCTTTATCCAGATAACTATGCATATCTTAATGATGTACTTGCCTATGTTGCCATTGGTGCTAGAAGTGTAGAAGATCAGCAGCATCGTATTGTTGCCAGTGGTGTAGATATTCCTTGTGGTATGAAGAATCCTACAGGTGGAGATTTGAGTGTTATGATGAATGCAATTTCTGCAGCACAGGTAAAACAGAAATTTGTCTATCGTGGATGGGAAGTAGAAACAGAAGGCAATCCATTAGCACATGTCATTATGAGAGGATATGTTGACCGCTATAATCATTCTCATTCCAACTATCACTATGAAGATCTGATGGAAGTAAAATCTTTATATCATCAGTTTGATCTTGAAAATCCTGCAGTCATTGTTGACTGTAATCATAACAATTCTGGCAAGAAATTCATGGAACAGATCCGTATCGCAAAGGATGTCATTCATTCTATGAAGTGCAGTGATGAAATCCGTGAACTTGTCAAAGGTGTCATGATTGAAAGCTATCTTGTTGATGGTGCACAAAAACCAGAAGAAACAGTGTATGGAAAATCCATTACAGATCCTTGTCTTGGATGGGAAAAAACAGAACAGCTGATCTATGAATTAGCTGAAGAATTATAAAAACAAAGAGTCGCAAATTGCGGCTCTTTTCTATAGGATATTTTTTAGTAAGTATTTACCAACGCCATCTTCACTGGAAGTATATTCTGTAATGTCATCTGTGATAGCTTTGACGTCATCCATGCCATTTTTTAAACAGACAGACCATCCAGCACACTTTAACATTTCAATATCATTTTCTGCATCTCCAAAGGCAATCACAGAAGAAAGTGGAATGTTGTGTTCATGACAGAAATGTGTAATTCCACTGCCTTTAGTAACAGAAGCATTCTGCGATTCTACTAAAGTATCACTTGTTTTAAAGCATGCAATTTCTTTTGGAAGTATTGTCTTTCCTAAGTGTTCTAATTCATCCGCAATTGCAACGGAATCACAACGATACAGAATCTTTCCTGTAGGCTCGGCATATAGATCAGCATCGGAAGAGCAAGCTTCAACCTTACAGCTGTGTCGTAAACCACTTTGAATGATTTCATCATCAATATATCTAGATAATTCATATCCGTCACGATACACAAAAGGGTTGATGCCTTGGATATCTTTGAATGTTTCCACAATTCCTTTGAGTTGTTCTACTGTTAATGGATTATACTGAGTTGTTTTGTTTGTTGACTTTTCCCAGATTTCTCCACCATTCATTCCAATCAGAAAATCAAACTGAAAAGAAAGTTTCCATTCTTTGTGATGATCTTTTAATCCTTGCCATAGTGGTCTACCACTGGCAATTCCTACTATCATTCCTTCCTGATGCATCTTCTCAAATGCCTGGATCGTTTCTTTTTGAGGGATACGGACAGTTCTAGAACGCAATGTTCCATCAACATCCGCTACAAATACTTTAAAGTTCTTTTTCATACGCATTTCATTTTAAAAACATGAAAAAAATTGTCAATCAATTCTGATTGTATAAATAAAAATTGAAAAATTTCAATATAATATAGGACATATGTTAGAAATCAAAGATATATCAAAACAGTATAAGACAGGAGATTTGATCCAGAAGGCGCTGGATCATGTATCTTTAAATTTAAGAGACAATGAATTTGTCGCAATTTTAGGACCAAGTGGATCTGGGAAAACAACGCTATTGAATATTATTGGCGGATTAGATCGCTATGACAGTGGTGATCTAGTCATCAATGGCATTTCTACAAAAAAGTATAAAGATCGTGACTGGGATTCCTATCGTAACCATACGATTGGTTTTGTATTCCAGTCATATAACCTGATTCCACATCAGACAGTTCTCGCTAACGTGGAACTTGCCTTAACCATTTCTGGTATTTCAAGAAAAGAAAGAAAACAGCGTGCAATTGATGCTTTAGAAAAAGTTGGCCTCAAAGAACAGATTCATAAAAAGCCAAACCAGATGTCTGGTGGACAGATGCAAAGAGTTGCTTTGGCAAGAGCTTTGGTCAATGATCCAGATATTCTTCTTGCGGATGAGCCAACAGGTGCACTGGATTCAGAAACATCTATACAGGTCATGGATCTATTGAAAGAAGTTGCGAAAGATCGTCTTGTGGTCATGGTAACGCACAATCCTGAACTTGCCCATCGCTATGCAAATCGTATTGTAAATGTGAAAGATGGACATATCTTATCTGATACAAATCCATATGTGATAGAAGAGAAGTCGTTGCCTGCAGTACATAAAAATCTTGGAAAATCATCGATGTCATTTTTGACTGCGCTGTCTCTTTCTTTAAATAATCTGATGACGAAAAAAGCTAGAACGATCCTTGTTTCGTTTGCGGGATCCATTGGTATCATTGGAATTGCCTTGATTATGTCATTATCTAATGGTGTAAATGCGTATATTCAAAATACAGAACAGGAAACTTTATCAGAATATCCTTTAGAAATTGATAAATCTGCTTTTTCTATGACGAGTATGATGGGCAATATGGCGGAAGCACATACAAAAGAAAAAACTGGTGAAGTAAATGAAATCGATGTTGTGAGTAACATGTTTTCTGGAATGAGTCAAAATGATCTTGCGTCTTTAAAGACATATTTTGATTCTGGAAAGAGTGATATTGATACATATGCAAGAAGCATTGAATATCAATATCATGTTGAACCACAATTGTATTTATCTGATACAACAAATGGAATCAAGCAGGTCAATCCAAACAATTTAATGGCAAATAGTGGTATTGCCCCAACATCTTCCATGTATTCTTCACAGTTTTCAATGAATGATTTTAGTGCACTTCCAAAGAATGATTCTTTGTATAGAGACAGCTATGAAGTCAGTGAAGGCAGATGGCCGCAAAATTATAATGAAGCTGTTGTTGTGCTGTCGAAAGATGGATCATTAACAGATATGACACTCTATTCATTAGGTCTGAAAGATTATAGTGAATTAGAAAAGATTGTTAAAAGCTTTCAGAATGAAGAGAGCAGTGATGTAAAAACAACAAGTAAAGAATATCAATATCGGGATTTTATTGGCATTCATTTAAAACTTGTCAATGCATGTGATACATATGCATATGATGATGCATTAGGTGTTTATGCATCGAAGAGTAATGATGAAGCGTATATGAAAAATCTGATTGATAAATCGGAAGATATCAATATTGTTGGTGTTGTAAAGCCAAAAGAAGATGCCAGTATTCAAATGTTGTCTTCTGGTGTCTATTATTCAAGTGATCTTGTAGATCATATCATTCAATATGCATCAAATTCAGAAATCGTGAAGAAGCAACTGGAACAGCCAGATAAAAATATCTTTACGGGGAAAGCATTTGGAGAAGAAACAAGTGAACTTGATACAGAGCATTTATTTACTGTTGATGAAGCAGCACTCGCAAATGCATTTAAAATGGATTCTTCTAAGACCAATATTGATCTATCAAAGTATTTAGATGTTTCCAGCTTATCCAGCAGTGTGAATGTATCAGATCAAATGATTCAGGAATTGATTTCTTCAAGCTTGAAGCAGGTTTCTCAAGAAGAAGCACAACAGGCATTCACAAATCTTTTACAGTCATATCGTACATATATGGAAAACACTGATACCAGTGATCCTATGAAACCTTTAGAAGAGTATCTTACAAGTGGAGAAGCAAAAAAAATACTGATACAATCGATGAGCAGAATCAGTAAGAATGAAACAAACAGTGCATTGATTTCTGCAGCAATTACTTCTTCTTTGAAAGATCTTTATACAACAATTTTAAATGAAAATCATGATTCTCTTACGGATTATCTGAATACAGAAGAAGCAAAGCAAAGAATCTATGATACGGTATATTCCACATATCAAAGTGTGCAGCTTGTGATTACAGATGATGATCTGAATGGCATCGTTAAGAGTTTACTTGCGGGGTATATGGCAAATGGCGGTTCGTTTGATCAAGATGCCTTTACAAATACTTTCTTTACATATCTGAATTCAAAAGAAGGACAGGATGCATTGCATGATGTTGTTTCTGTATTTGTAGATACAGATGCTTTATATTCCAGTGCTTCTAAAATGATCAATACACAAACAGCAACATTGATTCAATCAATGTCTTCTTCTATCACACAGGCAATGAATGCGATGGTTCGACAGCTGCCAAATGCATTAAGTATTGATGCAAATGCATTTACGAATGCATTTCAGATGAATATGGATGCATCACAATTACAGGAAGCACTCATGAGTATGATGTCTTCTTCATCATCTTCAAAAGAATCTAATTTATCTACATTGGGATATGCAGATGTAAAGGATCCAAACGAAATTGTGGTCTATCCAAAGGATTTTGAAAGCAAGAGTGAAATCATCAACATATTAGATGCATATAATGAAGAAATGAAAAATGCAGACGAAGACAAAGTCATTACATACACGGATCTTGTTGGAACATTGATGACATCTGTGACGGATATTGTGAATGTTATTTCATATGTATTGATTGCCTTTGTGGCAATTTCACTTGTGGTATCTTCCATTATGATTGGTGTCATTACATATATTTCAGTACTGGAAAGACAGAAGGAAATTGGGATTCTGCGAGCAATTGGAGCTTCAAAACACAATATTTCAAATGTATTCAATGCAGAGACATTTATTACAGGAGCTTTGGCAGGAATCTTTGGGATTGGCATAACACTTGTATTGCTTGTTCCAGGCAATGCATTGATTCATTCCTTGACGGGTAGCAATCTAGTTAATGCATCATTACCAATGGGTGCAGCAGGCATTTTAATTGGATTAAGTATCGTATTAACTTTGATTGGTGGAATCATTCCTTCTAGAAAAGCCGCAAAATTAGATCCAGTAAAAGCACTTAGAACAGATTAACAAGAATGGTAAAAACATTCTTGTTTTTTAAAATTGCAATGTAAACGTTATCATTCTGAATAAATTTTCAAAAAGATGGAAAAATCGAAAAAAATACGATGAAATCAGTACTTTTTGAATGTTATCGGTTTTCAAAGTAGAAAAAAATGTTGTAGAATATTGAGTATTGTGAAGGACACGAGGAAAAGAGAAATTATGAACAGACCTGAATTTAATGATGCATTTGCGAAAACAAAACTAAAGCCACATAAGACTTTCGGTGGCAAAGTAGTGGAAATTCTTTATGGTGCAAAAGACGCTGAAGGAAATCCATGTGCACCTAGAGAGGGTGTAGAAGACGGACATGGCCGTTGGTTTGGTATTGAAGTAAATGGTGATTATAGAATGTATTCCTGGACACATTCTAAAGATGAAGGTGGAAATACAGAGTATGGAACTGACCATGAAGATCACGCATTAGAAGACATGGAAAGTGACATGCTCAAGAAGAGAGAACTTGCTAGAAACGCTGAAATTCTTTCAAGAGAATATTCTAGTGAAGATGCAGGTGAAAAGATGGAAGCTTTAAAGAACGAATGGAATGCTTTACCAACATGGGATACACCTGTTGAAAAGGAATACCAGGTTCGTTTTGACAAGGCTAACGCTGAATTCGCTCCAAGAATGGAAGAAATCAAGAAGAACAAGGAAGAAAAAGAAGCAATCGTTGCTAAGGCAGAAGAATTAAAGAATGCTGAAAACTTCAGAGATGCTAGAAATGCTTTGAATGATTTGAAGGATGAACTTTATGCAATTGGTTCTGCTGGTGAAGAAGCTGATCGTGCGATGCGTTCTGCTTTAAACAAGATTGAACGTGAATTACGTGACAAGCAGAGAGAATACAATGCTACACGTGATGAAAGAATGTCACAGGCTAAGGAAAAGAAGGAAGCAATTATTGCTGAAGCTAAGAAGCTTACTTCAAACGTTAAGAACTGGAAGAATGCTGGTGATGAACTTGCTAAGTTATTTGATGAATGGAAGGCTGCTGGTAATTCTGGTAAGGATGTAGATGATGAATTGTGGGCACAGTTCTCAAATATTCGTAAGGAATTCAATACTGCTCGTAATGCATTCTTTGCTGAAAGAAGTGCAAAGTGGGAAGAATCCATCCAGACAAAGGAAAAGCTCATTGCAGAAGCTAAGGAAATTTCTGACAAGAAGGATTATGGTTTTGACACAACAAACCGTATGAAGGAATTGGATAAGGAATGGAGAGCTGCTGGATATTCTGGAAAAGAAAAGAACGATGCTCTTTGGGATGCATTCAATGAAGCTAAGGAAGTATTCTGGTCTGCTAAGAAGAGTGAATCTTTAAAGAAGATCCAGAATATCATTGATCGTAAGAAGAGTGAACTTGAAAGTCTCAAGAAGAAGGTTGAAGATCTTCAGTTCAGAATTGAAATCGCTCCAAATCCTAATATGAAGGAAGATTTCGAAAGAGAACTTCACTTGAAAGAAAACGAAATGGATAAGCTGGAAGCTTCTATTGCAGAAGATGAAAAGAAAATCAGTGAATAATCAAATGAGAGATAAGGCTTAGGTCTTATCTTTTTTTTGTCTTAAAGGAAATCTTTATACAATCTTTATACGTTTTAATATTCTTTAATACATTCTTTAAATGATGAAATCTAATATAGAAGCATGAAAGGAGTGTCTATGCCAAAGGGTTTACGTCATAGAAGAATTCATATTACAACATTCCAGTGGATCATTATGGGATTCATTGGTGTCATATTGATGGGAACATTGTTATTAATGCTGCCAATCTCTACAAAGCAGAGGATCGTTACAAGTTTCCATGATGCAGCATTTACTGCAGTATCTGCAGTATGTGTAACGGGACTGGTTGTGAAAGATACAGGCAGCTACTGGTCTACGTTTGGCCAGATGATCATTATTCTTCTGATTCAGATTGGTGGTCTTGGTGTTATTACGATTGCGGTTGCATTTGCGATACTTTCTGGAAGAAAGATCAATCTGATGTCTAGAAGTACGATGCAAAGTTCTATTTCTGCACCATACGTTGGAGGTATCGTTCGTTTAACTAGATTTATTGTATTAGGAACATTTGCGATTGAAGGAATTGGTGCTCTTCTATTAATGCCACGTTTTATTCCACTTTATGGACTAGAGGGAATATGGATGTCTTTGTTCCATTCAATCAGTGCATTCTGTAATGCTGGATTTGATATTTTGGGAACAAAGAATAACATGTTTCCATCTCTTGTTGGATTTCAGAGTGATGTTGTGGTAAACGTAGTGATCATGCTTCTAATCATGATTGGTGGTATCGGTTTTCTAACGTGGGATGATATTTATCATCATACATATCACTTCAAGAAGTATCGTTTACAGTCAAAGATTGTTTTAATCACAACATTCTTCCTGGTTGTATTACCTGCAATCTTGTTCTTCTTTGTAGATTTTCAAGCACTGCCTTTGAAAGAAAGAATTCTTGCTTCTTTGTTTCAGTCAGTAACAACACGTACAGCTGGATTCAATACTGTAGACCTTACAAAGATGTCATCTGCATCAAAAGGTGTTATGACAATCTTAATGTTGATTGGTGCTTCGCCTAGTTCTACTGCAGGTGGTATGAAGATCACAACATTTATCATCATTGTTACAACAGCTTTCTCCGTATTTAACCAGAAAGATGAGACGGATCTGTTTGATCGAAGATTTACGATTGCTGCATTACGACAGGCAATGACAATCTTTGTTATGTATCTAACGATGTTCTTTGTTGTAGCGATGTTTATTTCCATCCATGATGGATTTACATTGTCAGACTGCTTATTTGAAACCGCATCTGCTGCAGGTACAGTCGGATTGACATTATCTTTAACAACGAAGCTTTCACATATATCACAGACATTGTTAATGATACTGATGTTTTTAGGAAGAGTTGGAACACTCACTTTGATCTATGCAACAAAGCGTGTATCCAAACATGTATATAAGAAAATGCCGGAAGAAATGGTTACGGTAGGATAGGAGAAAACGATATGAAGAATATTTTATTGATTGGTTTAGGTAGATTTGGCAGACACGTTGCAATTCATTTAAATGAAATGGGATATCAGATCATGGCAGTAGATAAAGCAGAAGATAAAGTCAATGAATGTATTGACTATGTTACAAGTGCTGTGATTGGAGATAGTACAAATAGAGATTTCTTGAAGTCTTTAGGTATTGCAAACTATGATGTATGTTTTGTGACAATTGGTGGAAACTTTCAGAATTCTCTTGAAACAACATATCAGTTAAAAGAACTTGGCGCAAAGTGTGTAATCTCTAGAGCAGAAAGAGATGTACAGGCAAAGTTCCTGGAAAGAAATGGTGCAGATCATGTTGTATATCCTGAAAGACAGATGGCAAAATGGACAGCTATCAGATATGCTGCAGATCATATCTTTGACTATATGGAATTGGATGCAGAACATGGTGTATTTGAAACAGAAGTACCAGAAGAATGGCTTGGAAAAACAATTTCTGAAATAGATATTCGTAAAAAATTCCATTTAAATATTCTTGGTATCAAGAGTAATGGTAAATTGACTGTTAATTTAACACCGGATACAACATTTGAAAAAAATTCTACGATCCTTGTTTTAGGAGATTACAGAAATCTTGAAAAGTGCTTTAAAAATCAGAAAGCGTAATTGTTATGATCTGGGTTATTTTGTTGATTGTTTATATTGCATTGCTTAGCTTTGTGGTAAATCATTATTTTTCTAGATTTTTAGATGAAATGAGACATCCAGAGAAATATGAATTCAGCGCAAAAGAAAAATCATGCTATGATAATGCAGAGGAAGAAGAATGCAGGAAAATAGAATTAAAACAACATCACAAGAACATATTCTCGTATGTTTGTCATCATCCTTCACAAATGAAAAACTGATCTACAGCTCAAGTGCTTTAGCCAAGGCTTTTCATTGTCCTCTAACAGCTTTATATATTCAGACATCATCTGCATCTCATATGAAAGAAGATGATGCAAAACGTCTCTCTTCTCATATTGCATTGGCAAAAAGTCTTGGTGCAGAAATCGTACAGATTCAGGGAGATGATGTACCTGTATTGATCAGTGAATATGCAAGAGCTTCTCGTGTAACGAAAATTGTGATTGGCAGAAGTGACAATCATAAACGCATGTTCTTTTCCAAACAGACCGTAACAGATCGTTTGATTGAACTGTCTAAAAATATTGATATTTATATTATTCCTGATCAAAGCAATCTAGATATGTATCGAAAAGGAAACTATATCATGCATCAGGATATCATGCCGAAATTCTCAGATATTCTTCCGATGGGACTGATATTGCTTCTTGTGACGGGAATTGGTATTTGTTTTCAACATCTTGGATTTACAGATTCTAATATTATTACACTGTATATTCTAGGTGTTCTTTTAACAGCTTTGATTTGTACAAACTATACAAGCTGTATTATTTCATCTGTTTTAAGTGTTATTGCATTTAATTATTTCTTTACTGAACCTGTTATGACGTTACATGCATATGCTCCGGGATATCCTGTAACGTTTTTAATCATGTTGATTGCGGGTATTATTACTGGTTCTTCTGCTTCTAAGCTGAAGCAGGATGCTAGACTGCTGGCAAGTGATGCCTATCGTACAAAAGTGCTGTTTGATACCGATAAGCTGCTTGAAAATACAGATGATCCGAAACAGATCATTCTATTATGTGCCCAGCAGCTTTCACGTCTTTTGAATCGTAAAGTTTTAGCGATTTCTAAAGATGATGATCATGAACATATTCATATGTATTATCCAGATCGTACATTTGCATATGAACAGCTAAGTAAAGATGATGAAGAAGCAGTACAATGGGTGTTTGAAAATCATAAGCAGAAAACAAATCGTGATACGTTGTACTTATCTATTCGTATGAATGAAATTGTTTATGGAGTCATTGGTATCATTCAGGAAGATACACCAATCAATCCACATGAAAGTTCCATTGCATTGTCTATTTTAGGGGAATGTGCACTTGCTTTAGATAATGAAAGAATCAAAAGAGAAAAAGAACAGGCAGCCCTTGTTGCGAAAAATGAACAGCTGCGTTCAAATTTACTGAGAACGATTTCTCATGATCTTAGAACACCATTAACTTCTATTTCTGGTGGTGCAAGCATCTTGATGGATAGTTATCAGGAATTGGATGATGCGGCGAGAAAGCAGATCTTTTCTGATATCTATGATGATAGTGAATGGCTGAAGCAGGTTGTTGAGAATCTATTGTCGATTACAAGATTTGATGAAGGCAGAATTCAATTGAATTTTTCGGATCAGCTGCTAGATGATGTATTAGCGGAATCTTTGAAGCATATTGATCGAAAGAGTCAGGAGCATCACATTGAGAAACAGATGGATGATGAATTTATGCTTGTTTATATTGATGCTAGGTTGATCATTCAGGTCATTGTGAATATTATCAATAATGCGATCAAATATACAGAAGCAGGATCAACGATATTGATCCGTGTGAAAAAACTTGAACATGTTGCACAAGTAGATATTATAGATAATGGACCAGGAATCAAAGATGTGAATAAAGAACATATTTTTGAAATGTTCTATACAGGAGAAAAACAGAATGATTCTACTGGCAGATCTCTTGGACTTGGTTTGGCTTTATGTAAATCAATCATTGAAGCACATCATGGTGAAATTGGTATTTATGATGCTGAACCGCATGGATGTGATTTTAGATTTACATTACCTTTAAGTGAGGTGAAGATCAATGGCGAATAAATTGAATGTTTTAGTTGTGGAAGATGATGCTTCCATTCGAAATCTCATTACGACAACTTTAAAGGCACATGACTATAAGTATTTATCTGCATATAACGGAAACAGTGCTTTGCTTGAAGCATCTACACATAATCCAGATGTTATTTTACTGGATCTTGGTTTACCAGATATGGATGGCATTGAAGTCATACAGAAGGTACGCAGTTTTTCTTTGATGCCAATCATTGTTATATCTGCAAGAAGTGAAGATGATGATAAGATCCAGGCATTAGATGCAGGGGCAGATGATTATTTGACAAAGCCTTTTTCTGTTGAAGAGTTGCTTGCACGCTTAAGAGTGACACAAAGAAGGTTGTCATTTATCCAGAATGAAAAGATGAACCAGGATTCTGTTTTTGAAAATGGACAATTGAAGATTGATTATGTGAGTGGATGCTGCTATTTGAATGGAGAAGAGTTGCATCTAACACCCATTGAATTCAAATTATTGACATTGCTTTCTAAAAATATTGGAAAAGTATTAACGCATACATATATCACACAGAGTATCTGGGGCAGTGCAAATGAGAATGATATTGCTTCTTTACGTGTGTTTATGGCTACGCTGCGTAAGAAAATCGAAAAGAACACAAATGGAGTGCAGTATATTCAGACACATATAGGTGTTGGATATCGTATGATCAAGGTATGAAGTGGGGAATTATTGGTGCAGGAAGAATTGCACATCGTTTTGCATCCAGCTTAAAGCATGTAGAAGGATGTACATTGCAGGCAGTCAGCTGTCGCACATTACAAAAAGCAGAAATATTTCAAAAGGAACACCATGCGCTACAAGCGTATGGTGATTTTGATGCAATCGTGAATGATCCTCAGGTAGAAGCTGTGTATATTTCTACACCGCATCAGTTTCATTATGCATGGATCATCAAATGTCTGCAGGCACATAAAGCAGTGCTTGTTGAAAAGCCAGCATGTTTAAGTGTAGAAGAAATGCAGTCTGTGATTCAGTGTGCAAAAGAAAATCATTGCCTGTTTATGGAAGCAATGAAGTGTCGGTTTACACCACTTTATGACAAAGTAAAAGAAGTTGTTAATGAAAATAAAATAGGCAAGATTACACAAATCAATACTTCGTTCTGTAATGCAACAAGCATAGAAGCAATAGAGAGTTGTTATTTGAGTGATCCCACTTCTTTGGGGTGTTTGAGTGATCTAGGCATCTATTGTATTTCCTGGATTGAAGATTTTACAAAAGAAGAAATGGTATTGAAACATGTATATGCAAATGTTAAGAATGGTGTGAATCTGTATACATGTGCATATATGCAAAGTGGTGATATTTCATGTGTGATGGAATGTGGAATGGATCGTGAAAAGGAAAAGATTGTTACAATCAAAGGCACAAAAGGGAAAATTGTAGTACGACCTTTGCATCGTGCATTCCAGATGACAGTCACAACAGATGGTGTAGAAGAAATAGAGATCCCATATGTTGTAGATGATTTTTATGGAGAAATCAAAGCATTTGTTGATTGTTATCAACAGGGAAATATAGAAAATGATCATATATCACATGCAGCATCTTTACGCTGTGCAGAAATCATGGAAATGATCCAAAATGGTTTATCGTATGATGATAAAACGTTGCTTCTATTAGAAAAAGAAGAGAAGCAATATCACTTGCAAGAAAAAGATATTGAACGTTTAGGAAATCTTTTAAGAGAAAACCAGAAAGCATATGATCGAACAGCGTATGTTCGAATCTATGATGAAGTAAAGAATGCGGTTGTATATGAATATATTCCGCAGGGAAAGGATAAGAATGTTTTATATATTGCAGGAAAAAGAAATGTACTGCTGAAAACAATGCATTCCAGTTTCTATGCATATGTGGAACACGAACTGCATGGAACATATTCTGATCTATCCTTTCCAGAATATTGCTTATCTGCAGGCGCTTTTCCAATCTTTGAAAATGGTGTATTGCGCTATTCCGTTGTGACAAGTGGCATGCATGAAGGACAGGATCATGCATTGATCGTGCAGTGTTTGTCACAGTTAAATGATATTCCACAAAGTGATTTTCCATATCGTATTGTATGAAAAAGAAGCAATGCGATTGCTTCTAGGATTACTTTAAGTTTTTGATACCTTCTTCCAGCATCTCTAATTGTAGGAGTGTCTGTTCTTCTGTTACGAGTGGTGGTGCCTGGTGCATGATCGTATCATAGAACGCATCATAATATCTTCCATAGTCACCTCGTTCTGAGATGACTTTTTCTTCGTGATAGACATTGTTTTTATCATAGTACATTAATGTTCCGTATTCTTCCGGCGTATCTATACCAAAGTCTTTGTTGTCTGGCATATAGAAATGTTTGAGATCTCTTTCCTGCAGATCTTTTGTGTATTTGATAAAGCATCCTTTCTTTCCATAGACAGTAAAGCTAGGTCTTTCTTTCACACGGAAATACGATGAACGATCAGAAATCTTGAGATTTCCATAATACAGATCAACATCAAAATAGTCATTCATTCTGCCTTGCCCTAAGATTTGTCTAACATCATAATGAACATGACCTGGTTTACCGAAATATGAAATGATCTGATCCAGTGTATGACAAGCATGACCATACCAGTAAGAATTTAATCTTGAAAATGTATGTACAGCTTCTGGTGTTTCTGGTCGATAGTAGTCAAAGCCCATTTCAATTTCTAACAGTTCACCTAATTTATTGGATTCTATGACTTTCTGGACTGTTAAGA
This sequence comes from uncultured Bulleidia sp., assembly GCA_934725105.1. Lineage (GTDB taxonomy): Bacteria > Bacillota_I > Bacilli_A > Erysipelotrichales > Erysipelotrichaceae > Bulleidia. Next base: position 62,850 of record CAKVBD010000002.1, read on the forward strand.
AATCGGAATCAAATCTACGATTCTGATAGCATTCTAAAATCAAACTTTTTTGTCTTGCAAGGGCAAAACATTCTTTTGCTTCCTGTACTGTTTCCATGAATGGTTTTTCACAGATGCAGTTTTTTCCGGCATTTAAAACTTCTTTGACGTAGCTGTAATGAGAAGTTGCTGGAGTAGAAATGACAATGGTATTGATTTCAGGATCATCATAGAGATCATGAATATTATCTGTGTATGTAATGCCATCGATTCGTTGCCATTCCTGTTTGTTTAGATTTCTTGCATAGATTTTTTTGACTCTGATTTTATCTTTTCTTTGCAGAACAAATGGAAGGTGGTAACGATTCGTACTTTTTCCGTTTGCGATAAATGCGATGACTAGCTCTTGCATAATATTTCTCCTTGAATGACTTGAATGCCATCTTTGATAAACGTATCTTTCATTTCTTGTGTGAGTTTGTTATCGGAAACAACAGTGATTTTATTGTTAAGATTCATTGATACAGTCCCAACATGATTGAATTTTTCACTTTCACTGACAACAACGATTTCATCTGCAGCTTTTGCCATGCTTTTCACTGCTTCTGCACGCATTGTATCTTTATTTGTAAAACCAGTTTTTGAGGAATAGCCGTCAGTACCGATAAAGAAGTAGTGTACATGGAAGAAAGATGCATTTGTTTCAATCATTGGTCCTACAACGCATTGTGAATCTTTTTGATAGATGCCACCTAAAAGGATAATATTTACATCTTCTTCTCTGATAAAGTCAGCAATATAGGCACTGTTTGTGATGATCGTAACGTTCTTTTTTTCTTTTGCGATGATGGATGCTAATAGTGCACAACAGCTTCCATTTTCAATCATGATCGTATCATTATCATTCACCAGTTTACTTGCTTCATAGGCAATCTGTCTTTTTTCTTCATAGTGATAGGACAGTCTGCCTCTTAGATCATCTGTGTTATTGATCATTGCATATCCATGCATTCTTTTCACAAGACCAAGATCTTCTAATCCATCTAGATCTTTTCGCATTGTTACCTGTGATACATGGCAGATTTCTGCTAAGGAAACAACATCTGCTTTTTCCTGTACTGATAAGATTTCAAGTATTTTGTTTGTACGATTATTTTTCATGAGTTCTCCTTAAAAGAACGCTTCAATTCCTTGTGCTAAGAATATGTTCTGATATGGGATGAGATCTTCTTTATGCAGTGCTGTTGTATTGTGATATGCATATTCCTTGTTGAGAAGGGAATACTTGTTTTCACCAAATTGATGGAATGGCAGTAATTGAACTCTTTGAATGCCAAGCTCTTTAAATTCTTGCGTGAACATTTCTGCATCATGCAAAGAATCATTGAATCCTGGAATGACAGGGATTCTTGGAAGTACTGTTTTTCCTAAAGCAATTGCCTGTTTAATGTTTTCTTTGATCAGTGTATTATCTACACCTGTATATTCTTTGTGCTTTTGTGTATCCCAATGCTTCATATCAAACAATACATAATCTATATTTTCAATGACTTTCAAGAACACATCACGTGATGCAAATCCAGTTGTTTCGCACGCTGTATGAATGTTTTCTTCTTTGCATGCTTTTAATAATGCACAGGCAAATTCACTTTGCATAAGCATTTCACCACCACTCAAAGTAATGCCGCCACCACTTTCTTCATAGAATACTTCATCCTGTTTTACAACATCCATAACCTGCTGAACAGTTTTTGTATCACCTTCATGTTTGAGTGCATGTTGTGGACATTCCTGTTCACATTTTAGACATCCAATGCATGCTTTGTGATCAATATGGATTTCATTGTTTTCTTCTTTGATTGCGTTCTTTTGGCATGTATCAATACAATGCAGGCAGTGTACGCATTTTTTTGTATCCCATAATATCTGTACTTTCGTTGATTGACTTTCTGGATTGGAACACCATTGACAACTTAAAGGGCATCCCTTAAAAAATACAACGGTTCGAATCCCTGGACCGTCATTGACACTGAATTTCTGAATGTTGAATACAACACCTGTCTGTTCTCTATTTGCTTTCATAATTAACCTCAGCAATATCGTAACATTAAAATAATGAAAATGAAAGATAAAACTTACGAATGAAACTAAACTTCATTTAAAATATAGAAATACATTGATTATCAATGAATATATTGCTATATTTGTTATGGAAATACGTAATAAAACTTACGAATGAAAGAGGTAATGATGGAAAACGTAGAACACTTTGGAAAATTAAGTGAAAGAATGCAATGCTTTCGAAATGAAGTTTTAAATGAAAAGCCTTATGTAGATGCAGAAAGAGCAGTACTTGTTACAGACGTATACAAAAAACATCAAAATCAGCCACGTGTCATGCTGAGAGCTTTGATGTTAAAAGAAATCCTGGAAAATCAGACAATCTATATTGAAGACAATACATTGATTGCTGGTAATCAGGCAACAAAGAATCGCAATGCACCTGTATTCCCTGAATATACAATGAAGTTCATCATTGATGAATTGGATCTGTTTGAAAAAAGAGATGGTGATGTTTTCTATATTACAGAAGAAACAAAACAGCAGTTAAGAGAAATTGCACCATTCTGGGAAAATAATAATCTTCGCGCAAGAGGCGAAGCACTGTTGCCTGAAGAAGTTTCTGTGTTTATGGAAACTGGTGTATTTGGCATGGAAGGAAAGCTGAATGCGGGTGATGCGCACTTGGCAGTGAACTATCAAAGAGTGTTGAAAGAAGGGCTTGCGGGATATGAAGCAAGAGTAAAGAAACAACTGGAAGAATTGGATCTGACAGATATTGATGCGATAGATAAGTATGTATTCTATAAAGCAGCACTTATTGTGATTGATGCAGTACATACATTTGCATTACGCTATGCTTCAAAGGCAAAAGAACTTGCTTCTATGACTGCAGATGAACGTAGAAAAGAAGAGTTATTAAAGATTGCAGAAATCTGTACAAACGTTCCTTATCAGCCAGCACAATCTTTCTATGAAGCAATGCAGTCAGTCTGGTTTATTCAGTTGATTTTACAGATTGAAAGTAATGGTCATTCTTTATCTTATGGTAGATTTGATCAATACATGTATCCATACTATGAAAAGGATCATCGTGAAGGAAAGATTGCAGATGAAGAAGTGCTTGAGCTGTTAGACTGTCTATGGATCAAAACATTGACAATCAATAAAGTACGTTCTCAGGCACATACATTATCTTCTGCAGGATCTCCAATGTATCAGAATGTAACAATTGGAGGTCAGACAATAGATCATAAAGATGCGGTCAATGATTTGTCTTTCCTTGTGTTAAGATCTGTTGCACAGACAAGATTGACACAGCCAAACCTGACAGTGCGATATCACGCAAACTTAGATCATCATTTCTTTGATGAATGTATTGAAGTTGTGAAGCTTGGATTTGGCATGCCTGCGTTCAATAATGATGAAGTGATCATTCCTTCCTTTATTCATTGGGGTGTTAAAGAAGAGGACGCCTATAACTATAGTGCAATTGGATGCGTTGAAACGGCAGTGCCTGGAAAGTGGGGCTATCGCTGTACGGGAATGTCCTATATCAATTTTCCACGTGTATTGTTATGCGCGATGAATGATGGTGTTGACTTGACGAGTGGAAAGAGATTTACAAAAGGATATGGAAAGTTTGAAGATTTCAAAACATATGATGAACTGCTTGATGCATGGGATAAGACAGTGCGAGAAATGACAAGATATTCTGTCATTGTTGAAAATGCAATTGATAAAGCTAGTGAAAGAGATGTGCCTGATATCTTATGTTCTTGCTTGACGGATGACTGTATTGCTAGAGGCAAGACAATCAAAGAAGGTGGTGCAGTCTATGATTTCATCTCTGGATTGCAGGTGGGTATTGCTAATATGGCAGACTCTTTAAGTGCAATTAAAACACTTGTCTATGATGAAAAGAAAATTACACAAAAACAGCTTTGGGATGCAATTATGGATGATTTTAAATCAGAAGAGAGTCAAAAGATTCAGCAAATGCTGATCCATGATGCACCAAAGTATGGAAATGATAATGATGATGTAGATATGCTTGTTGTAGAAGCATATGATTCTTACCTTGATGAAATCAAGAAGTATCCAAATACAAGATTCCATAGAGGTCCAATTGGTGGAATTCGCTATGGCGGTACCTCTTCTATTTCCGCAAATGTTGGTCAAGGTATGTCAACATTTGCTACACCAGATGGCAGAAAGGCGTGGGAACCACTTGCAGAAGGATGTTCACCAGCACATAACTGTGATAAGAATGGTCCAACAGCTGTATTCAAGACTGTTTCTAAATTGCCTACAGAAAAGATTACAGGCGGTGTATTGCTGAATCAAAAAATGACACCAACAATGCTGCAGTCAGAAGAAAATAAACAGAAACTTGAAATGTTGATTCGTGCATTCTTTAATCGTCTGCATGGATATCATGTACAGTACAATATCGTTTCAAAAGAAACATTGCTAGATGCACAGAAACACCCTGAAAAACATACGGATCTCATTGTCCGTGTAGCCGGATATTCAGCATTCTTTAATGTGCTGAGTAAAAAAACACAGGATGATATTATTGGTAGAAGTGAACAGACTTTATAGGAGATAAGGAAAATGAAATTATTTATTGATGATGCAAATATTGAAGCAATTAAAAGATTGTGTGATCTATACCCAATTGATGGTGTTACCACAAATCCTTCTATTTTAAGCAAACAGAACAGAGATCCAAAAGAAGTTTTAAAAGAAATTAGAGAAATCATTGGAGAAGACGGTATCTTATTTGCACAAGCAATTCCAACAGATGCTGCAGGCATGGTAAAAGATGCAGAAGCAATTGTACGTGTATTAGGAAAGAATACAGTTGTTAAGATTCCTTGTATTCCTGAAGGATTGAAAGCAATCCGTATTTTAAAGCAGAAGGGGATTGAAACATGTGGAACAGTTGTGTATACACCAATGCAGGCGTATCTAGCCGCAAAGGCAGGTGCAAGCTATGTTGCACCATATGTGAATCGAATTGATAATATGGGATACGATGGAATTTATGTAACGAAGCAGATCCATGATATCTTAGTGAATAATCATATGGATTGTGGTGTACTTGCAGCTTCCTTTAAAAACAGCCAGCAGGTTCTTGAGTTATGTGAATATGGTGTCTATTCATCCACATGTGCTCCGGATGTTATTGATGGATTTGTGAAGAATCTTGCGATTGATGGTGCGGTAAATGATTTTATCAGTGACTTTAACAAGCTTGGTCAAGATAAAACAATGAAAGATTACTTTGAATAGTTCACACTGTTATAAAAAGTGATAAAATAGTTACCATGAAAACAGGGTTAATATTAGAAGGTGGAGCAATGCGTGGTTTATTCACAGCAGGTGTTCTAGACGTTTTTATGGTCAATGATATTTGTTTTGATGGTGCAATCGGTGTAAGTGCTGGTGCTGCTTTTGGATGTAATATCAAATCAAAACAGATTGGTAGAGTGTTGCGTTATAACATGGCATATTGTAGAGATAAACGACATGCATCGATTTTTTCTCTATTGTTAACAGGAAACTTATTTTCAACAAAGTTTAACTATAATATGCTTCCATACCATCTGGATTTATGGGATGGTGAAACGTTTGAAAAGAATCCAATGGAATTCTATTGTGTTGCGACGGATGTAAGGACTGCACGTCCTGTATATCATAAATGTACGGATGGAGCAAAAGATGATCTTCTTTGGATCCAGGGTTCTGCATCTATGCCAATGGTGTCGAGATGCGTAAAAGTAGATGGATATGAACTATTGGATGGAGGAATCAGTGATTCTATACCATTACGCTATTTTGAATCTATTGGATATACAAAGAATGTTGTGGTACTGACACAGCCATTTGGCTATCGTAAACAGCCATATTCTTCTAATATGCAGAAGCTGATGAAAGTAGCTTTAGCAAAGTCTCCATTGTTATTGGATAAACTTCTTCATCGATATGAAGAATACAATGCGTGTATTGATGAAATACTTGAAAAAGAAGCAAAAGGTGAAATCTTTGTGATTCGACCTCCAGAAGCTTTAAATATACCGAGTGTATGTAGAGATCCAAAAGAATATAAGCGTGTATATGATTTAGGAAGAAGACAGGCATTATCACAACTGCATGCACTGGAACAATTTTTGAATAAATAATTTAGGGAATCCTCTTATTTTCTGTGAATAGTAATATAGGAGGATTTTTTTATGGAGACATAGTGCAGTATATATTCATAACTTAAAAATTGTATCATAGCTTAAATTAAGTTATGATACTAAAAAAGAGTTATGAATGGACTATAATTGCTTTCAAAAGTTTCAATTTGAAACTTCAAGACAAAGGACTTGTTGTGGTTGCTGGTTTCATGAATAATAAAATCATGTATTTTAAATATATAAATAAATTTTTGGGAATCCTCTTATTTTCTGTGAATAGTAATATAGGAGGATTTTTTATGAGTAATGAAAAAATTGAAGAATATTTTTCTAGTTTAAAGACAGAAGTGAAAGAGAAAGTGGATTTTGAAGAAAAGCTGAATGCATTGTTGAAGAAAGATGTGAAGTATCATCCTCAGCAACTATACTTTGATTTTTGTCAAATGGAAATTTGTGAAAATATGAAAATCTGAAAGTCCCTAATTCTAGGGACTTTCTTCAATTTGTATGAAACAAATTAAATTGTGAACAAAATAACTAATGAAAACGACAGAAATCTTGAGTGTTTTGGTTGAAATCATATCCAAAAAACAGTATTCTTTTGAAGGATAAAACAAATAGTTGGAAATCCAACTATCTGTAATTCTTGGAAGAGGGCAATCATGAACGTAATTAAAAGAAGTGGAGAAGAAGTATCTTTTGATGCGGATAAGATACTTTTAGCAATAGAAAAAGCAAATCAGGCTACACAGGAAAACAGACAGATTTCAGAAGACAAGATTACTGAAATCACAAATCGCGTCATTCAAAAGTGTAATGAGATTGCACGTAGTATTTCTGTAGAAGAAATTCAGGATCTTGTTGAAAATGAATTGATGGCAGAAGGTGCATACACAGTAGCACATAACTATATTACATATCGTTATGAAAGAGCACTTGTTCGTAAAGCAAACACAACAGATAAGAAAATTCTTTCTTTGCTGGGCCGTAATAACGAAGAAGCTATGCAGGAAAATTCTAACAAGAATCCAACTGTAAACTCAACACAGCGTGACTATATGGCTGGTGAAGTTTCTAAGGATATTACAAGAAGATTTTTGCTTCCTAAGGAAATCTGGGATGCACATGAAAAGGGAATCATTCATTTCCATGATTCTGACTATTTTGCTCAGCCAATGTATAACTGTTGTTTAGTGAATCTAGAAGATATGCTGCAAAATGGAACAGTAATTTCAGGTACACATATTGATAAACCACATAGCTTTGCAACTGCATGCAATATCGCAACACAGATCATTGCACAGGTAGCTTCTAACCAGTATGGTGGTCAGACAATCACACTATCTCATCTTGCACCATTCGTAGATATTTCTAGACAGAAATATAGAAAGTCTGTAAAGGCTGAAATGGAAGCGGCAGGTGTAGAAATTAGTGAAGAAAAGATCAATACGATTGCTGAAGAAAGAGTGAAGCGTGAAGTTACAACTGGTGTACAGACAATTCAGTATCAGATCATTACATTGATGACAACAAATGGACAGGCTCCTTTCGTTACTGTATTTATGTATCTGGATGAAGTTGCTGAAGGTCAGACAAGAGATGATCTTGCTTTGATTATTGAAGAAATGTTGAAGCAAAGAATGCAGGGGGTTAAGAATGAAAAGGGTGTCTACATCACACCAGCATTCCCTAAACTCATTTATTGCTTAGATGAAGACAATATTTATAACGATTCTAAATATTATTACTTAACAAAACTTGCTGCTGAATGTACAGCGAAGAGAATGGTTCCTGACTATATTTCTGCTAAGATCATGAGAGAATTGAAGGGTGATGTATATCCATGTATGGGATGTCGTTCCTTCCTTACACCTGACCGTTTTACTGAAAATGGATGGGAAAACAATGAACATGCGTTGAATTCATCTTCTAAACATAAGTATTATGGTAGATTTAATCAGGGAGTTGTAACAATCAACCTTGTTGATGTTGCCTGCTCTTCTAAAAAGGATATGAACGCATTCTGGAAGATTTTTGATGAAAGACTTGATCTTTGCTATAAGGCATTGATGATTCGCCATGAACGTTTGAAGGGTACACCTAGTGATGTTGCGCCTATTCTATGGCAGTATGGTGCAATTGCTAGACTGGAAAAGGGTGAGACAATTGATAAGCTGCTGTTTAATGGCTATTCAACAATTTCTCTTGGCTATGGTGGATTGGCTGAATGTGTTCGCTATATGACAGGTTTATCTCATACAACACCAGAAGGTGAAAAGTTTGGGCTAGCTGTTATGAAACATTTGAATGATGCTTGTGCAAAGTGGAAACAGCAGACAAATATTGATTTCTCAGTGTATGGAACACCAATGGAATCTACAACATATAAGTTTGCAAAGTGCCTGCAGGAAAGATTTGGTATCATCAAAGGCGTTACAGATAAGAACTATATTACAAACTCTTATCACATCCACGTAACAGAAGAAATCAATGCATTTGATAAATTGACAGAGGAAAGCAAGTTCCAGGAATTATCTCCTGGTGGTGCAATTTCCTATGTTGAAGTTCCAAACATGCAGAACAACGTACAGGCTGTACTACAGTTAATGAAACATATCTACAATACAATTATGTATGCTGAATTGAATACAAAGAGTGATTATTGTCAGGTATGTGGATATACAGGCGAAATTCAGATCATGGAAGATGAAAATAAGAAGTTGATCTGGAAGTGCCCAAATTGTGGCAATACGGATCAGAATAAGATGAACGTTGCTAGAAGAACATGCGGGTACATCGGTACACAGTTCTGGAATCAAGGTAGAACACAAGAAATCAAAGAACGTGTATTACATCTATGATTTGTTGATGCAAAAGTCAAAAATTTGAAATTCTGAAAACTGGAAAAACTCAAATAACAGTGTAAAAGAATGAAATACTATTATCTATCATTATCTTTTTAATGGTAGATAATGGGCTTCATTCTTTTTTTGCTAAAAGAGCGAGATATTGCATATATATATATATATATAATAAATGCAAATCACAAATAAAACACATACTAGTTGTAATGAGGAAAAATTGTTTTCTCGTTCGTGTATAGGGGAGGAAAAAATTGTGAAAGATACTGTAAGAAAGACTACAACAGGATTACTCGCTTTAGGAACTATTGCTTCTACTGTACCAGCAACTGCCATCAATGCGGCAGCTGTGTCACAGGACGATCTCAACAAGGCACAGGCAGCTGTAAACAGCGCTGCTGACGCCGTTACTGCAGCTCAGAAGGAACTGTCTGAAATCCAGACATACTACAGCTCTCTTCAGGCAGAACTGAACAGTGCACAGGCTGAACTCGATGCCGCCAATGCAGACCTTCAGTACAAGAAGGACAACAACATGTCCGAAGAAGAAATCGCAGCTGCGGAAGCAGTCGCTGCAGAAAAGCAGAATATCGTTTCTGAAAAGGCAGCTGCTGTAAACACTGCGAAATCTCAGCTTGACGCCGCCGCAGCTTCACTTGCTGAAGCACAGACAGCACTTGCAAACGCACAGGCAGTTTACAGTAATGCACTTTCTGCATTCAGGACAGCCCAGGAACAGGAAAAGGCTGCGGAAGAAGCTCAGAAGAAGGCAGAAGCCGAAGCACAGGCAAAGGCAGAGCAGGCAAAGAAAGACGCCGAATCCGCAAAGAACGAAACAGCCAGGGCAGACAAGGAAGCCGCTGACGCCTTCGACAAGACAAAGGCTGATGCAGAAGCTGACGCAGACGCAGCACAGGGCAGAGAAGATTCCGCAAAGAACAATGCAGACAGCGCGCAGAACGGTGTCAACAGTGCACAGAGCGAAGCCGACAAAGCAAAAGCTGATGTCGAAAATGTAAAGAATACAAACGGCAATGTGACTGCCGACAATGTTCAGAACGCAACTGACAGCAGAGACTCTTCCCAGTCTGCGTATGATGAAGCAAAGAAAAACACTTCAGACGCACAGAACGGCGTAAACGACAAGACTTCCGCAAAGAACGATGCAGAATCCGCAAAGAACGGTGCAGAAAATGCAATGAATTCCGCAAAGAACGATGTCGATGCAGCACAGGGAACTGTTGACTCTGCAAAGACAGAAGAAACTGCGAAGAAGACAGCCCTTGACAAGGCAGAAGCTGATGCGTCAACAGGAAATCCTGAATACGAAGCCCGCAGGGAAGCAGTCGCTGAAGCAGGAAAGAACCTCGAAGCCGCAGGCGCCGAAAAGGATGCCGCAGTAAAAGTACAGGACCAGGCAGCCAAGAATCTTGATACAGCTCAGATTGCAAAGGATGAATCTGAAAAGAAGCTTGACGAAGCAAACAAGGCTCTCGATGTGGCAAACAAGGATGTCGAAAACGCTGAAAAGGCTCTTGAAACAGTAAAGTCAGATGCTGTGCAGGCAAACACAAATCTGGACGACGCAAAGAAGGCTGAGCAGGCAGCACAGAAGGCTCTCGACAGCGCGACACAGGTACAGAAGGATGCTGAACAGGCAAGAGACGCAGCAAAGACAGCTGACGACCAGGCAAAGACGGATGTCGAAAATGCCGAACAGGCAGTCGAAGACGCAAAGGCTGCTCTTGAAAAGGCACGTTCTCAGGAAACAGCGAGTGCGCTTGGATTCTTTGAATCTCTCGGAACACAGGATGCGCAGGACGCAGCGGAACTGTTAAAATATTTTTCCAATATTGACAATTACCAGAACATCAAGAAATATGATCCTAACGGCGTGACAGTTCTCGGCGGTGAAAAGGATGCTACAAATCTTGACTTCATGCTGAAGGCAATCCAGATGATGCGTATCGGTAATGAAAAACGTGCCGAAGCAGGTTCCAGTCCTCTTAGCGGAAAAGATCTTTCTGAATTGAAAGTCAGCGTTGTCATGTGGGCGCAGGCGATGGCGTACGCAAACATGGAAGCATACACTGGCAATCACTGGAGCCCTGATACTGATTGTGCAGTCAAGATCTGGACTTCTGAAAACCTTGCCAATGGCCTAATCGATCACGCATACGAAGGCTGGTACGACGAAGAAAAAGAACTCTACGACTTCGTAAAGAAATACCTTGCTGATAATCCTGGCAAAACTGAAGATGACGCTAAAGCCGCAGCAAAAGAGGCTGGAATTGTCTCTCATTCTGGCTACAGCTACGGACATTACACAACACTTCTCAACAGCGGTGCCACAGCAACCGGATTCGGTTATTCCATGAACAATAGAAGAGGTGCCGCAACTCAACAGTTTGGCAGCAGCTATTACACTGTTGACGATGGATCAATGTACGGGGAAGGGAGAGAGGCTCACCTCTACACTCTTGACGAAATGGAAGCACTTCTCACAGGCTACAAGAACTCCATCGATGCGAAGATCACTGAAGCTCAGGAAAATCTTGACAAAAAGCAGAAAGAACTCAAAGCTCTCATGGCAAAGAAGGAAACAACTGCTGCTCAGCTCAAGGCAGCCATTGACGCAGTAACGAAAGCTGCAGCAAGGGTTACAGAAGCCAAGAGTGACCTCGGCGAAAAGACTGCCAGCCGTGAAAGACTTGAAGCCATTGCCAGTGAAGCAAATGCCAAGATCGCTGCACAGGAAACTGCTGTCAGCAGCAAGAAGACAGAAGCTTCAAAGAAGGCTGACGCCGTTAAGGATGCACAGGCTGACGTGGACGCCAGGGATAGAGCTATCACTGCAGCACAGTCCGCACTTGATGCGGCATCTGCAAACGTCAAGGCAAAGGAAATGTCTGTAGAAAAAGCCAAGGCTGATCTCAAGACAGCTCAAGACAGTCTTGACGAGTTGAACGCAGGCGTAGCTGAAGCAAGAAGAGCATACGAAGACGCTGTTGCTGCAAGAGAAAATGCAGAAGCTGTACTCGCTGAAAAGAAGAACACATATTCTGACAAGTCAGACGAATACAAAGCAGCACTTGAAAGCTACAACACAGCCTGCTCCGAACTCACAGAAGCCGAAAACAGACTGACTGAAATGCAGAACAGAGAAGCTGATGCAAAAGCTGACCTTGATGCAAAACAGGCTGCTCTTAACAAGGTTTCTGAACAGTACAGCAACATTCTTGCCGCTGAAAAAGAAGCAGAAGAAAAAGTACAGGCCCTTGAAAATGCTAAGGCTGAACTCGAAAGCGCTCAGGATGTATATGAAAAGGCCAAGGCTGAAACTGCTTCTGCAAAGGACAAGCTTGAAAGAGCCCGTCGTCTCAACTACAGTGGTGCTGATACAGAAGACATTACAGACGAAGACTTCACCCTATTAAACAGCTACCTAAATGCTTTGAGAAAAGCAAAGGATGCTGAAAAGGAAGCTCAGAAGGCTTACGAAGACGCTGAAAAGGCATACGAAGACACAGTGGCCAATGTTGGGGAAGGCTCACCACTCTTCGCTGCAAAGAAGGCTGTCGAAGAAGCAAAGAAGGCTTTAGATGACGCCAGGGCTGCAATGGATGAAACAGCACAGAACGCTGACGCCGCGAAGGATCTTGTAGACAGACTCACATCCGCCTACGAAGAAGCTGTTGCCGACTACGACAAGGCTTGCGAAGAACTCGAGGCTGCAAAGAAGAACGTCGGCAAGAACTACGACAAGGAAATTAAAGACATCGAGGCAACGCTTCCTGCACTCTCCCAGAAAGTCTCTGACTTGAAGGCAGACATGGACGATACCAAGAAGGTTCTCGAACAGAAGTCAGAATTGCTCAAGAAGGCGCAGGATTCCAAGACGCTGGCTGAAACAGATCTTAAGAACCTCACAATTGAATACAGCAGAAACCAGGAAGGTGCAACAACTCAGACATCTGTCAAGAACGATTCCAAGACAGACAAGAAGAGCTCCAAGGTTGCCAACACTGCTGATGATTCAAGCGTGAATGCGTATGCTCTCACAGGAACTCTCGCACTTGCAGGCGCACTTGTATGTTGCAGACTTCGTAAGAGAAGAAGAGAAACAGAAGCTAAAGCATAATTTAATTAATGATTCTGTAAACGAAAAAAACCTCATCGCTATGATGAGGTTTTTTTCGCGTCGTTTAATTGTAATATATACGACGTGCCTTGTATCAAGCTAAATGTGATTGTATTTAAAGGATATGAAAAATATAATGCTTCATTTTGCTGCAATATTGAAGCGCAAATCACTATACAAAGGCTGATGGATTATTCGTAGGCTTGCTTGTTGGTATCTTAACAACATTGCTCTATGTTAAACTCGTTGATTCAGGTAAGTTGAAGATTTCTCTTCCTGACTCTGTTCCACCAAACGTATCACAGTCATTTGCAGTATTGTTCCCAACAATCATCACAATTCTTTGTGTATCTATCGTTGGCTATATCTGTTCTATGTTTGGTTTAACAATGTTTGATGTCATCAAGACAATTATGGCACCAGTTGAAAAGATTATGACGGGTCTTCCTGGCTATGTTACTGTTGTATTAATTATGCAGTTGTTATGGTGGTTCGGTATCCATGGTCCAAACGTAATGGGGGCTGTTACAGGACCATTCATGACAAAGATGATGGCGCAGAACCTCGAACTTTACCAGGCAGGTGAAGGTATCACAGCTTTTGGTGTATTCTATACAGCTGGATCTAAGTATTCAATTATTGCTAACCCATTCGCTTCTGGATGGTTTGGCCCAACAGGTTCTGGTATCACAATGGGCTTGATCATTGCTATCATGCTTTTCTCTAAGAGAGATGACTTCAAGGCTATCGCTAAGTTAGCTATTCCTTGTGGATTATTTAACATCAACGAACCAATTATCTTCGGTATCCCAATGGTTATAAACGCTATGCTCGCTGTACCATTCTTTTTAACTCCAGTTGCTTGTGTATGCTGTGGTTACTTAGTACAGTATTTAGGACTCTGTCCATTGTTCGTTATCGCCGTTCTATAGACAACTCCAATTGGTTTATTTGGTTTCTTAGCATCTTCAAGAAATATCATGGGTGCAATCCGTCAGGTAGTCATTATCTTAGGTGTATCAACATTGATTTACACACCATTCGTTATTGCTTCCAACCGTTAGATAGAAGAAGCATAAGATTGAATCTTTGCAAAGAATCAGAGTTTATCTCTGGTTCTTTTTACTTATGGATATCAAATATATTTGATAATTATTGAGATCGTACTATACTGTAATTGAAAGATGCGTCAAGTATATTTGACATCTTAAAGGAGGATCTTATGGATTATACATTCTTAATATCAATGTTTATTTTACTTGCGATTCCGCTATTCAATATTATCCTATACAAAGAAAAAGAGGACTATGGTGGCTATGATGAACGACAAGAAATTGTCAGAGGAAAAGCTTTCAAATATGGATTTTTGACAATGGTTTCTGTTGAAGGGATTATGTTACTGAATGCGCAAACAGATGGAATCTCAATTGAATGTAATCTTTTAATGATGGCTGGTATTCTGATCGGTGTACTTGTTGTGGTGTTGTATTGTATCTGGAACGATGCATACTGGCAATTGAAGCAAAAACCAATGCCATTTGTTTGCATGCTTGGGGCAATTGCTCTATGTAACATGTTTAATGCAAGAGGAAAAACAATTGTTGCAAATGGAATTGTTACGTGGGATGGTAGTAGTCCAATATTCATGGCTGTTTTCTTTTCAATCATTCTAATCAATGTTATCATCAAGATGTATATCGATAAGAAAAAAGATCAGTAACGTCAACTACCCCGACTTTGATTCTAACGAATCTAGAAGTCGGAGCTTGTAGAAGTACAAGCTCGGTTGATAAGCCTCAGTTCAGCGTAGCTGAACTACGTTATTCAGGAATATACAGGTACCAGTGGATGCTTCACAAGTTCGCTGCTCTACGGTACGGTATTAAACATTGCTGAGGGTAGGCAAAGTGTGCCGTACATACAAACCCTGATCTAACATTGGCGAAGTGAACTACCCGCATAGCGGAGAAGCTGCCACAAGGCAGAAGGTGTAGACCTGTCCGAAAGGACGAAACTCAGAGAAAGGAGGCATCCATATGATGGTTGCAGTGTTGAGTTCTACGGGCATCAGACTGATGCCTACATCGTGCTACAGAGCACGAAAGCTTATCAGAAATGGAAAAGCTGTAATTCACAGCTATGATCCATTCACAATCAGACTTACTCAACGTGAAAACGGCAGTACACAGCCAATCGAGTACTGCTGCGATACAGGATATCAGCATATCGGGATATCCATCAAATCGGCAAGGCATGAGTATGTCGGTGTACAGGTTGATGCTCTCAAAGACGAGAAAAAGCACCACAAGGATACAATGACATACAGAAGAACAAGAAGAAGCAAAAAGACACGATACAGAAAAGCAAGATTTGACAACCGAAAAGCTACAAAGCCAGAGGGCTGGCTTGCTCCATCCACCAGACATAAGAAGGATCTGCATCTTGCTCAGATTCAGAAATATGCAAAAGTATTTCCAATCACGAGTATCGTATTCGAAATGGGTGAATTTAACACCCAGAAGCTGAAGGTAATCGAAGAAGGCAGACCAGCACCTGTTGGCATTGAATACCAGCAGGGAGAACAGTACGGATTTGATGATGTACGAAATGCAGTATTTGCACGAGATGACCATAAATGTGTCTGCTGTGGAAGAGGAATCAAGGACGGTACAATCCTGCACGCTCATCATCTGAAATACCGTTCACTCGGCGGAACAAACAGAATGGGAAATCTTGTAACCGTATGTGAGCGATGCCATACGCCTGCAAACCATCAGAAGGGCGGACTGCTCTGGAAACTGATGGAAAAGTACAAAGTGAAGGATTTCAAGGGAGCAACATACATGACAGCTGTCAGATGGCAGATCTACGAAGAACTGAAAACAATGTTTCCAGATACTGAAATTCATCTGACATATGGATCCCGTACAAAAGAAGCCAGACGACAGCTAGGTGTGAAGAAATCTCATATCAGCGATGCGTACTGCATGGGAGATTTCCATCCAAAGCACCGTTCAGAGCACTGGCTGTACACAAAGAAACGCAGAAACAACCGTGTGCTTGTAAAGTTCTACGATGCCAAATACATCGACAGCCGTGACGGAAAGAAGAAATCCGGACAGGATCTGTTCTCCGGAAGAACGAAGCGTAACAGAAATTTGAATACAGAAAATCTACACAGATACAGACAGCAGAAGGTATCCAAAGGCAGAGTATCTGTCAGAAAACAGCACTACACAATCCAGCCAGGAGATACTGTTATCTACGAAAGCAGGAAATATATTACGAATGGTGTTCACAATCTTGGCACCTACGTGAGAATCAACGGAAAGTCTGTATCCGTCAAAAAAATCCGTATCCACCATTACGCGGGTGGATATATCAGGCAGACAATATAGTGTAGAAAGGAGTGGCGATTCATCCCCAGCTTACGCTTTGCTTAGAAGCTTGGGTATCCTCGCCAAAATTAGATGAAAAATCTGAAAATGAAGGAAGCAAGAACTGCACTTGGTTTATCTCAACAGGAAGTTGCAGATAAAGTAGGTGTATCCAGACAGACAATCAATGCGATAGAGAAGGGAGACTATAATCCAACGATTCGCTTATGCATTGAAGTTTGCAAAGTTTTAAACAAGACACTGGACGAGTTATTCTGGGAATAATCTGTATACAAAAAGACAACTGTTCATTTTCAGTTGTCTTTTAAATATGTGGTTATATTGGTACACAATTCTGGAACTAAGGTAGAACACAAGAAATCAAAGAATGTGTCTGCTTAATAATTGTTTTCTACCACTGGACGTACAACAATTTCCTGCAACATGCCATCTTCATTATTTTCTAATGCATAGATCACGTGTTTTGCAACTGTTTCTGGCTTTAAATAATCAGGACGATCATTTGTTCTAAAGTTTGTATCAACGCCTCCAGGATAGACATCTAATACCTTTACACCAGCATCTTTAACTTCTTTGACAAGAATCTTGCTCAATGCTTCAAATGCATCCTTGCTGGAAGTGTATCCGCCATTGTTAGGATTAGAGAATAAGCAGCAGGAAGATAGAATATTGATAATCATTCCATCTTTCTTTTCAAGCATTGCTGGAATGCACTTTTGAACACAAATCAATGGTGCGATTGTATTCACAGAATACATGTCTTCCAAGTCTTGAATATCAATATCTTTGACAGCGGCTTTCTTTGCATTGAATCCTGCATTGTTAATCAATACATCAACACCACCTTGTCGAACAATGTCATCTAATGCCTGTTGTAAAGCAGTGCGATCTTTTAAATCAAATGTATATTTTCCTTTGCAATGATTGATATTCAAGGCATCCATCTTTGTTTGAGATCTGCCGAATAAGTAAAGTGCATATCCTTTTTTATCAAGTAATTGTGCAATGGCTTTTCCAATCCCATCCGTTGCACCTGTAATTAATACTGTTTTCATTTTAATTTCTTTAATTGCTCCTTATATTCTTCTGCTAAAGAAGATGTACCTTGCATGAGCTCTAGAATGTTTTTTGCCAGTGTCTGTGCAATCATCATAAAGGCAGTTTCTTCATCATATTTTGATGCAAGGCGATCAAATGTTTCTGATACATAATCTAAAGATTCTTTTTGAGAGAATGCACCAATTAAGCTGAGATGAATCAGACTGTCTGCCAGATTTTCTGTATTGCCGCATTCTTCTTCCATCCAATCATCATCCAGTTCTTCATCATATTCATCATTACTGAAATAGTCTAAAGAATTATTATAGTCTTCAACGTAGTATGGAAGTGTATCGTCCATGCTTTCTGAAAATTCTTTTTTTGCATAGGAAAGATCAAATTTTTCAAAATCCTTTAACTGATTAATACGGACATTAAAAGGTGTATCCAATCCTCTGTCATCTAATTGCTCATATGTCAGTTCTGGTTTTAATTTTCCATCAATATAGAGTTTTAATGTATCAATTGCATAGGCAAAAATGCCAAGTCCTTTTCCATCAATCATAGAAGCATATCGCTTACCTTTTCGATTGATTGTTTTTCCTTTCCTGCATGTAAATTCCCAGTTGCTGCAGTCATAATCATCGTTATAAATAAATGTAAAAGTATCTTCTAAATCTGCAAAACCTAATGTATCAATGTAGTCAGAATTATGTAAAAGTACTTCATTGAAATGTGAGTCTTGCGTGTCCCATCCAAGTCCATATGCTTTCTTTCCTTGTACAAAGGCAAAACCATTTGCAGGACTTTCCAAGAAAGCATTCATAATGATATATGCAAATGTAACAAGATCAATATCTTGTCTGACGGCGATGGTTCTTTGAAGCCGCTGCGGTGCATAATTCCAAGTAATATCTATGATTCTGTATTCCATATCATCTCCTGTCTGAATATATCATAACGCTTTTTCTTTGATATTGTATATTTTTTTAAACCGTTTACAATGAATGATAGAAGGAGTTAAAAACTATGAAATTAAAATCATTTGGTGTATCCGTTTATCCGGATATCGAAAGCCTGGAGGATATTACAAAATATCTAGAAAGAGCTAGTAAATTTGGATGTGAATATGTTTTTTCAAGCATGTTCTCTGTAGAAGGAACAAAAGAAGAAGTATTAGATTATTTTAAAGAATTTATCAAGGTAGCACACAGTTTCAATATCAAAGTTGTATTAGATTTGAATCCACCATTCTTGAAGAAGATGGGTGTAGATTATGATGATGTATCATTGATGCATGATATTGGTTGTGATGTGATGAGAATGGACATGCCATTTGGAGCTGAAAAGGATCTTGTTCTTGTAAACAATCCATACAATATTTCTATTATGTTTAATGCATCTGGTTCATTTGCGGATGAATTGGCATATTTTGAAGAACATGGTGTACCAAAGGAAAAAGTATTGCTTGGACATAACTTCTATCCACAGCCATATACAGGTTTGAAATGGAAGAACTTCTTAGAAACAAACCGTATCCTAAAGCAATACGGTTATCCAGTACAGGCATTTATTTCTTCTAGAAATCCTGAAGCAACAGGTGTATGGGATGCAAACTATGGTTTGCCAACAGTAGAAAGATTAAGAAATCTTCCAATTGATACACAGGCAAGAATCATTGAAGCTACGGGTAATGTAGATATGGTATGGATTGGTAATGCATTCGCTACAGAAGAAGAAATGGAATCCTTGATTGAAGTACAGAAGGATGTACGTCCAATTGAAGAATCTCCTGTATATGAAATGTTTAAATCCTTTGGCTTATTAAGAAGAGAAAGAAAAGATGATCGAAAGATCCGTGTTGTACTAGATGAAGGTATTACAGATACAGAACAGTATCAGCTGTTTGAAATGTTCCCACAGTTAGATATGGGTGATTCTAGTGAATGGATCTGGAGAAGCAGAACAGGCAGAATGGTTCAGCCAGATGTTCCTTTTAGAAAATGTGAAAAGGATATGTTTGAAGTTGGTGATGTATTGATCGTCAATAACAACTATCAGCATTATGCAGGTGAAATCCAGATTGTTCGCATTCCATTCAAGAATGATGGTCAAAGAAACTATCTTGGTCATTTAGCTGAAGGGGAAGAATTGATGCTTGATCTCTTAAAGAACTTTGATGAAGTTACTTTCTTGAAGGCAAAGTAAGATGGAATATAAGAGATTTCATGATACGATCGTTGTCAGAATGGATCGTGGTGAAGAAATTCTTACACAGCTTAAAGAAGTTGCGCTGAAAGAAAATATTAAATTGGCAAGTGTACAGGCATTAGGTGCAACAGATCATTTTGTTGTAGGTGTATATGATGTGAATGAAAAACAGTATCATGCCAATACATTTGAGGGAAGCTTTGAAATTGTATCTTTGACAGGTACGATCAATACAATGCATGGAGAATACTATTCTCATCTGCATATGAGTGCAGGCAACGCAAAAGGGGAAGTATTCGGTGGTCATTTAAATGAAGCAAGAATATCAGCAACATGTGAAATGATCATTCAAGTCATTGATGGCAGTGTTGATCGCTATCATGATGAAGTAACAGGATTAAATCTATTTCAGTTTTAGAACAAAAAAAGCACATTGAATTGTGCTTTTTTGTTACTTGTTTAATAAGGATTGATCATCTGCAAATTCTTCACCAGCAGCCTGAGAGAACATTTTCATTAACTGATCCACTGTCAGATTCTTCTTTTCTTCACCACTGACTTCAAACATGATATGTCCGTTATACATCATAATCAGACGATTGCCAGTCTGAATAGCATCTTTCATGTTATGTGTAACCATTAAAGCAGTCAGATGATCTCTTTCAACGATCATTTTTGTAATATCCAGTACTTTTTTAGCAGTTTTTGGATCAAGAGCAGCAGTGTGTTCATCCAATAATAATAACTTTGGTTTCTGGATAGAAGCCATTAATAATGTAAGTGCCTGTCTTTGACCGCCAGATAACAGACCAACTTTTTGTGTCAGACGATCTTCCAGCCCTAGATCAAGAATTTTTAACTGTTCCTTGTATTCTTCTTTTTCTTTCTTTGTAACACCCCATTTGAGTGTTCTTCTTTTTCCACGTCTTGCGGCTAAAGCAAGATTCTCAATGATCTGCATATCTGGTGCAGATCCAAGCATTGGATCCTGGAAGACTCTTCCAATGAGCGTTGCGCGTTTGAAATCAGGCAACCCAGTAATATTATTGCCATCAACAATAATGGCACCTTCATCGACTGGCCATACACCAGCCACAGCATTCAACATCGTTGATTTACCAGCACCATTGCCACCAATGACAGTTACAAAGTCTCCTTCATTGAGTGTCAGGCTGATATGGTCTAATGCAATCTTTTCATTGATTGTTCCTTTGTTGAATGTTTTAGATAGATTTTTAATTTCTAACATTGCTGACATATTACTTGATCTCCTTTAAAGAATTTTTGTGTGCTTTTGAAAAAGATACTTTGGATACTGAAATCAAATATGGTACAGCTAAGAATATAGCAACAACGATTGCAGTAAAGAGTTTTAATAAATTGGAATTTAATCTGAGCCATAATACGATCTGAATAACAAGGTAGTATAGAATTCCACCGATGACAATAAAGCTTAAACGAATCGCAAAGTTAGAATGCTTGCCAGCAATGATATCTGATACAACTTCACCAATAATGATTGCGGCTAAACCAATAACGATTGCACCTCTACCCATATTGATATCCGCAAAGCCCTGATATTGTGCCATGAGTCCACCACTCAAAGCTACAAGGCCATTACTTAATGCGAGTCCAATAACTTTCATTCGGTTGATATTGATGCCTTGTGCCTTGGACATTTCTGGATTGTTACCTGTTGCACGCATTGCAGAACCATGTTCTGTACCAAAATACCAGTACATGATCGCTACAACGATAACAGCACAGACAAATCCGGTGACAATTGCATTTGGTACAAATCTAGAAGAGATTGCTAATGCATATGTATTGACGGAGATTGCCTTGTTCGCCGCAAAACCCATGATTGCAAGGTTAATTGACCATAAGGCAAACTGCGTTAAGATGCCTGAAAGAATGGCAGGGATACCAAGCTTTGTATGCAGGAAACCTGTAACAAGTCCTGCAGTTAATCCCGCAAAGAATGCAACGATCACTGCCAGCCATGGATTCCATCCACCAATGATCAGCATTACCGTAACTGCACCACCTGTTGTAAATGTGCCATCTACTGTCATATCCGCAAAGTTTAACATACGGAATGTAATGTATAGGCCAAGTGCCATAATGCCCCATAGTAACCCTTGTGCTAAACCAGAAGGGAAGGAAGCAAATAATGTATTAATATCTAAACTCATTTTGAATTCTCCTTATTACATAAATAAACAGGGATACCATACTGGCATCCCTGAGAGTTGAGGGATTATTCCTCAATTGCTGTATAAGTATCTGGAACTTTGATTCCTAACTTATCACAACGAGACTTCACATATTCTTTTGTAAGATTTGTCTGTGATTCAACTGGCATCTCAGATACTTTTTCTTCACCCTTAAGAATCTTCACTGCCATTTCACCTGTTTGTCTACCAAGTTCGTAGTAGCTGATAGAAAGTGTAGCAATACCACAGCCACTTGCGATACCTTCTTCTGCCGCAATGATTGGAACACCTGCAGGTTCAGCAACGTTGTTAATTGCTTCTGTACAGGATGCTGCTGTGTTATCTGTAGGAATATAGATGACATCCGAATCCTGACAAGCTGTCTGTGTTACAGAAGAAATATCATTTGTATCAGAGAAGGAATATTCTTTGACTTCAAATCCTGCCTTGGATAATTCCTTGTTCATTTCAGTTGCCTGAACAACAGAGTTAGGTTCTGCTGAACAGTAGATGATACCAACTTTCTTTGCATCAGGAACAAGATCTGTAAACAGTTCTACCTGTGCGGAGTAGGAAATACCATCAGATGTACCGGAAACGTTTGTTCCAATTGGCTTGGAAACATCATAATTTTTTAATGATAAAGCAGCTGCGTAATCTGTAACAGATGTACCAAGTACTGGAATATCACTTGTTGCAGAAGAAACTGCCTGTAAAGCAGCAGTTGCATTTGCTAGAATGAGATCACATTTTTCACCAACAAGAGTGGATGCAATTGTATTTGCTGTTGCAGTATCACCTGCAGCGTTCTGTTCATTGAATGTAACTTTGTCTCCAAATTCTTCTTCTAGAACATCTTTGAATCCCTTTGTTGCTAAATCAAGTGCTGGATGCTGCACGAGCTGTAAAATACCAACCTTGTAGCTTTCAGAATCAGATGAATCTTTTCCTGTTGTAGCTGTGGCTGCTGATCCACCGACAGTACATCCTGCCAAGGTAATTGCTAAGGCAAGACTGCCAATTCCCTTAATCATTTTTTTCATATCTTTCTTCCCCTTTGAAATATTTTCAATGTAATGAAAGTCTATTACACTCCAACATGCCCGTCAATAACAAAATCCCTTTAAAATAGACTATTTTTGAATCTTTGTGAAAATAATATGAAAACATATTATTTGGTGCTAAAATAAGTTCAGGTGATTCAATATGCATTATGGAAATATTAAAAATTATGATATCGCAGATGGAGAAGGTGTAAGAGTTACACTGTTCTGCAGTGGATGTACAAATCGTTGTGAAGGGTGCTTTCAACCTGAAACATGGGATTTCTGCTATGGAAAAGAATATACAAAGGAAACAGAAGATCAATTGATTCAAATGTTAACAAATCCTAATATCCAGGGATTGACATTGCTTGGTGGAGATCCATTTGAACCTTCTAATCAAAGAACATTGATTACTTTATTAAGAAGGGTAAAGCAAGAACTTCCAACAAAAGATGTTTGGGCGTATACAGGATTTGTTTATGAACAGGATCTTTTGGAAGGACAAAGAAAACATACAGAAGTTACAGATGAAATGCTCTCATATATTGATGTACTTGTAGATGGTCCATTCGTCATTGATGAAAAAGACATCTCATTGTATTTTAGAGGCAGTACAAATCAAAGAGTGATTGATATGCCAAAGACATTAAAGAGTGGCAGCGTAGTGATTTATCATGAATGAAAAAAAATGATCCGTGAGGATCATTTTTATATGAGATTTAAATGTTTAAATGCATTGTAGATGCCGTCATCATTGACATCTGTTGTGATGTAGTCAGCAGCTTCTTTTGTTTCTTTTCCTGCATTTCCCATCGCTACTGAATATCCACATAATTCAAACATGGAAATATCGATTTTAGCATCGCCAAATGCAATTGTATCTTCTGCATCTCTACCAAGATGCTTCAACAATACATCAATGGCATGCTTTTTTGTGATTCCCTTAGGAGACAAGTCACCATATAATGCCTGTTCATCTTTTCCACCCCATGTATTCGCAATGAGCTCTGGGAATTCTTCTTTAGAATCTAAATGATCCTGGTAGGAAGAAAGAATGAATGAAACCTTGTTGATGTCATCTCTGTATAACTGTTCTGCTGGTAAATGAATGAATGCATTGACGAAGGATTCTGCTGAATTCTTTGCCTTTGTTTCATCTGCACCTTTTCCAAGTGCATACTTCTTCATTGTTTCTGGACCTTGTTCTAGCATGTAATCATTACAGTACATTCCACTGTTTGCTTCCAGGTAGAACCCAAGATGTCTTTCATTACACCAGTCAACGATATGCTTGACTTCTTCTACTGTTAAGCCTTGATGCATGACAACTTCACCATGATCTTCTACATATGCGCCATTGCCGCCAATCATACCATCTAATTCACAAAGATCACGCTGCAGAATTTCAGCTTTAGAGCAGCCTGTACAGATATATACAAGATGTCCATTCTTTCTAGCTTCATCTACTGCTTTACCAGCAGAAGATGGCATAATTGCGTTATAGTCAATGAGTGTACCATCAACATCTAAAAATATAATTTTTTTATCAGACATATGACCTCCTTAAATTAAGCCTAAATGCTTGAATGCATTATACATACCATCATCATTGACATCCGTTGTGATATAGTCAGCAGCATCCTTTGTTTCTTTGCCGGCATTGCCCATCGCTACACCATATCCACAGATTTCAAACATTGGAATATCAATTTTAGCATCACCAAATGCAATTGTATCCTTTGGATCAACATTCAAATGCTTGAGTAATAAATCAATTGCATTCTTCTTTGTAATGCCAGCAGGGGATAAATCACCAAATAAAGCCATTTCATCCTGACCACCCCAAGTATTTGCCATGAGTTCAGGGAATTCCTTCTTAGAATCTAAATGATCCTGGTAGGAACGTAATACGAAATCAATCTTGTTGATGTCATCTCTATAGAGATCATCTCCATAAAGGATATTCAGGTGTTCTGCGGAAGCCTGTCCAACTGCTTCTGCTTTTGTAAGGTCACTGCCTTTGCCTAATGCATACTTTGTGAATACTTCAGCAGCCTGTTCTTTCATATATTCATTTGAAAAGATACCACCATTTGCTTCAAGGTTGATACCCATTTTTCTTTCGTTGCACCATTCAACGATGTGTTTCACTTCTTCAACAGATAAAGACTGATGCATCAATACTTCGCCATGATCTTCAACATATCCGCCATTTGCACCAATCATACCATCTAGTTCACAGAGATTTCTCTGTAAGACTTCATATTTGGAACAGCCTGTACAAATATATACAAGGTGGCCGTTTTTTCTAGCTTCATCTACTGCTCTTCCTGCACTTTCAGGCATAATAGCACGGTAGTCAATCAATGTACCATCGACATCTAAAAAAATCACTTTACGATTACTCATTTTCCCTCCTTTAGCGGGTAACTTAAAAACCCTTTTCACATAGTATCTTACCATGGAAAAGGGTGGAACAATGTTTCATAATAGCGGAGAAAAAATACGAATGATACTGAGGAATAATCCTTTGATGACATTGACATGTGTATCTTTTAAATTCATCTGCTTACAATGTTTCAAAGTATCTTCAAAATTCTGTTTGATATCCATCACATGTTTTGAATGATATAGAAGTGTTCCATTTTCAAAGTGGAGATATAATGAACGATAATCTAGATTGATCGTACCTACTGTTGCATAAATATCATCAGATATGAATACTTTAGAATGAACAAATCCAGGTTCATATTCATAGATTTTTACACCACCTTGAATGAGCTGGGCATAATAGGAAGTTCCAATATCATGCACAATCTGTTTATCAGCGATACCTGGCATGATGATTCTAACATCCACGCCTTTTTTTGCAGTATGGATCAGTGTATTGATCATTTCTGAATCAATGATGAGATATGGTGTCATGATATATACATATCGATTGGCACTGTTTAGCATATCTTCATAGACAGACTGTCCTGTGAGTTCTTCATCGAGTGGTGTTTCTGCATATGGTGCAATATATCCATCAAAATGAGATTCATCAATGATTTCTTCATTTTTGAATACTGTATAATCATCATCTTCGTGTCGCAATGCATTCCAGTTTGTTAAAAATGTGACTAGATAAGACCATACCGCATTTCCTTTGACGCAGATGATATTATCCATCCAGTGACCGTGAATGACTTTCTTGTTGATGTATTCATCCGCAAGATTTGCACCACCAGAAAATGCAACTTTGCCATCAATCACAAGAATTTTTCTATGATCTCTATGATTCATGATGGTATTGATGACAGGAGAAATACGATTGAAAGAAACTGCTTTGATGCCTTTCTTTTCTAATTGTCTTGTATAGGAAGCAGGAAGTGTGTTTAAAGATCCCATATCATCATACATGACACGTACTTCAACACCTTGTTTGACTTTCTCTTCCAGAATGGAAAGAATGGAATTCCACATGACACCTTCTTCAATAATGAAATATTCCATGAAGATAAACTTTTGTGCTTTCTTTAATTCAGCAAGCATACGTTCAAATCCTTGTTCACAAGGAGAATAGAACGAGAAGTCTGTATTTCGATAGAAAGGGAATCCTTCCTGATGCAAAAAAGCGAGCTGAGATACGAAATCTGGATTGATTGTTTGTATTTCCTGAATAATAGATGCATCCTGTTTGTAGTATGGTGCAGCTTTTTTTTGTTCAGTAATAATATTCCGGAATGTTTTTCCAAATATTAAAGAGACAACCATGATGATATATACAAATGTACCAAATACAGGAAATAACATGATCATAATGATCCACATTAAATCTGAAGATAAATGTCTGCTTGTACGAACGATATTCAATATAATGAAAAAAGCAGACAGATGCAGAATCATTTCAATGTATACAAAAGATGAAGTCAGCCATTTAAATAAAACATAATATAATCCAACTTCACCTAGGACAATGATTGCCATAGGAATGATTCTGCCTAACCATATTCTTAATTTCATTCCTTACTCCTTTGTGAAAGTATCAATATCTTCTCTTGTGATTAAAATAGACCCATCTTTTTTTGTATGGTTTAATGAAAAACCGCCAATCTGTTTGTTTTCCAGCATAAATTCCATTAGTCCATGCATATGTGTCAGTAACGGATTTGTCGCAGTGGAAGCATCAAATGCAACCTTAGATGAAAAGATATGAATATAGAATCTTCCATCATTTGCATAATATCCAGATGGAACAATGACATTAGGATTTACATCACTTGGTATGCCATCAACAAGGATAGAGGCATTGTTTTCTATTAAATGTACAATTTCCGCAATGATTTTATCTCCATTTTCATCTGTAGGATCTTCTCTGAATTTTTGTGCTTTGATTTCTAATTCTAAATGTAAATCTGTAAATTTTGACATACTACCTCTTATTCGAAGATATCTAGATCTTCTCCATTCACTACCAAACCATTGTATCCCGCATCTTTGATTTCTTCTAAAATGGCTTGCTTTCTAATTTTCATTTCTTGTTTTAAATCAAAAGAACGATCAAAAACATTCATATGATAGATACGATGATATGTAACCAGTAATTTAGGTTTTGCACAAATGGCAATTTTGGCAAGATCTACACTTAATGTATGTACATTTCTATGATAGATCTTCCATTGTTCACTTCTTGTTTCTAATCCTTTTGTATATTCACATTCATGCAGAAGGATATCAGCATCTTTTGCTTTTTCTTTCATGATTTCAACAGGACATGTATCACCAGATACAACAATTGTCTTATCTTCTGTGATGAATTTATATGCTAGAGACTGTAAGCGACCATGATTGACTGTAAATGCATTTACTTTTACATTGTTGTCTTCATAAATGATGCCATAATCTTCAATACCTGCTTCAAGTTCATGTACTTCTGTCTTGTAGCCAGTTGGATTTGCTGGTTCATCTCCATGTAAGCGCATATCAAGATCTTTTGTATAGGCATGTGTTATATCTTTTGCCATATCTTTTAATCCTTGTGGACCATAAAGCTGTAGAGGTTTTTCTCTTTCTAAGACCCAAGGCGTAAAAATAAGATCTGCTAGACCTACTGTATGATCAGTATGCAGATGTGTACAGAAAGCAATATTTAATCGATCTGGACGTAAAGCATCAATCCCTTTGAAATATGCTTTTGATGCCTGACGTACAACGCCTGGTCCAAAATCAATCAGATATGCCTGATCATTTACAATAATGGCACTCGCAGGGCCACTATTTTCAGGACACGCATTTGGTGTTCCTGTACCTAATAATACAAGTTTTGTTTTTGTCATACGGATATTATAGCGTAATGATAAGAAAAATTCTTCATGACGTAGTGCATGTTAGTTGAAACAAACTTAAAAGTGAATACAATGATATTAGTTAGCTATTACTAACTGAAGGAGGTATTATGCCAGAGAAAATGATTGCGGAGTTATGTTCACCAACATTAACTGCAGTGAAGTGTGCAAGTTTAATCAATTGTGAATATGAGACAAAACAAAAGCTGAATGATGATATTCTGCATATGAATCAAAGATTATCTAAAAAAGGAATTCATATGATGGTTTTATCCTATCCAAGCAAGAATCATGCATTGATTTATATGTTTCGTCCAAAATTGTTACAAGAAGCATTAGATGTACCAACAACAAGAAAACTGATGAAGGAAATGGGATACAAAGATTCTAGGATTGGATGCTGCTTGAATGTATTGAGAAATAAGTTTGTATCTTCTCGTCAGTTTCCACATGAAATTGGATGTTTTCTAGGATATCCAAGTGAAGATGTGATTGGATTTATGAACAATGAGAAATGTGCATATCACGGTATGTGGAAAGTATATGGAAATGTTGAAGATGCAAAAAAGAAATTTGCTTTATATGATCATGTAACGCAAAGATGTACGGCTTTATTTCAATCTGGTATGCCTCTAGAAGAAATTGCGGTAGCTTAAAAGGAGATGAAAAAATATGAGTAAAGTAGCGGTTGTGTATTATTCTGCCACAGGAAACACAGAAATGATGGCAAATGCGGTAGCAGATGGTGTAAGAAGTGCTGGAGGAAGTGTAGATGTAATTGAGTGTACCTCCTTTTCCACAAGTGATATGAGCAACTATGATGCATTTGCATTTGGATGTCCAGCAATGGGTGCTGAACAGTTAGAAGAAGGCAGCTTTGAACCAATGTTTTCCAGTGTAGAAACAATGTTGAATGGCAAGAAAGTTGGTCTATTTGGCAGCTATGGCTGGGGTGTTGGCGAATGGATGGAATTATGGAGTGAAAGAGTTATATCTGATGGTGCAAAGCTTGTTAATCAAGGTGTGATTGCGAACTATGCACCTGATGCAGAAGCAATGGAAGCATGCAATAAACTAGGCGCAGAACTGGCATCTTAACAAAAGATTGACAGCGTTTTCACAAAATTGATTCTATGCATTGATAAGTATAGAATGAATAGGCGAAAACATATAAAAAACGTTAGTTTACTGGAGGTATTGAATTATTATGTATGGTTTTGGTCAGATGATTGATGAACTTAGAAAAGATCCTAAGAAAATCGTTTTTACAGAAGGTGAAGATCCTAGAATCTTAGAAGCTTCTTCTAGACTTCTTGCTAGTAACTTCTTAAGCCCAATCTTAGTTGGTAATGAAGAAAAGGTATTAGCAGCTGCAGAAAAGAGCGGATATAACATTCGTGGAGCTGAAATCATTGATCCTGAAAATTTTGATCGTATTGATGAAATGGTTGCTTTATTCCGTGAACTCAGAAAGAGCAAGGGCGTAAGTGAAGAACAGGCTCGTAAAGTATTAAAGGGTGCAAACTACTTTGGAACAATGCTTGTTAAGATGGGTATTGCAGATGCATTACTTGGTGGTGCTACTTATTCCACAGCAGATACAGTTCGTCCTGCTTTACAGCTCATTAAGACAAAGCCAGGAAATAAGATCGTATCTTCATGCTTTATCTTAGTTAGACCATCAGCAACAGGTGAAAATGAAGTATTAGCTATGGGTGACTGTGCAATCAACATTAAGCCAACAGAAGATGATCTTGTTGAAATCTGTGGTGAAACTGCTGAATGTGCAAAGATCTTCGGAATTGATCCAAAGGTAGCATTCCTTTCTTATTCAACATTAGGTTCTGGTAAGGGCGAAGATGTTGATAAGATGAGAAATGCAGCTACAAAGGCAAAGGCTGCTTATCCTGGACTTCCTATTGAAGGTGAACTTCAGTTTGATGCTGCAGTAGCACCAAGAGTTGCTAGAACAAAGTGTCCTAATTCTGATGTTGCGGGTCACGCAAATACATTTATTTTCCCAGATATCAATGCTGGTAATATTGGTTATAAAATTGCACAAAGACTTGGTAACTTTGAAGCATATGGTCCTATCTTATTAGGATTGAATGCTCCAATCAATGACTTGTCTCGTGGATGTAATGCAATTGAAGTTTACTCCATGGCAATCATTACAGCTTCATTAGCAGTTAAAAAGTAAAACGAATCAGGAATAGATGAAAGTCTATTCCTTTTAATATGAACATAAGAAAAGTGACGTACTTTAACATACATCACTTTTCTTGTAGTATTTCAACTATAAGCTTGCTTAGCATTTGTATCAATATTCATATAGATTTCTTGATACGATGAGAAATCATTTTTCTTAATGGAACGATACATATTTTTTAATGTATCGATTTCCAGGATCGTATTCCATGTTGGTGTTGCGCAATACTTTTCACAGATCTGCGTAATCTGTGATTCCAATGTTGATAGAAGTACACCATCACGCTCACGTGTATGAAAAGCATTAAGATACTCTGTAACAACATCGTACTGTTTTATTGTATTCCCTTTAATACGCAATACAATGGAGTCATATAAACCATCTTCCTTCCATGTATCTTCATTAGAATACGCAACAATCTGCCA
This sequence comes from uncultured Bulleidia sp., assembly GCA_934725105.1. GTDB lineage: Bacteria > Bacillota_I > Bacilli_A > Erysipelotrichales > Erysipelotrichaceae > Bulleidia. Next base: position 93,949 of record CAKVBD010000002.1, read on the forward strand.
GTCGTAATCTAAATAATCCTGCGTGGAATGCTTTTGTATGTATTCTTGTGCATGCTCAAAAACCACGTCAAAAGCTGTTTCGTCATAGAGACAAACATAATTGGATTCACCATGTTTTTCAAGCATTGCGTAACCAATAGGATTTGGTTTCTTTATGATCTTCTTTCTCATGTCTACAGTATAAGAAAAGAAAGTGATATTTTGGTTATATTTTAACAAATATGATAAAATTCTGTTAAATAAAAGGGAAATTTATGGCATATAAAATCATTCGAAATGATATTACAAAAATGCATGTTGAATGCATTGTAAATACCGCAAATCCATATCCAGTCATTGGAGATGGATGTGATAGTGCAATCTATCATGCAGCAGGATCTAGTGAACTGTTAGCGTATCGAAATACACTTGGTGAATTTGAAGAATGTGATGTATTTCTTACGCCAGGTTTTGCATTAGATTGTCAATATATTCTACATGTTGTGTCTCCTTATTATGAAGGAGAACAAACAAATGATTTGATTCATCGATGCTATCAGAATGCATTTCAAATCATTGAAGAAAACAATATTAAAAGTGTTGCGTTTCCTCTGATTTCAACCGGCAGTTACCGTTGTCCAAAAGAAATTGGATTTCGTATTGCATTAGAAGAAATACAAATGTTTACTTCTCAACATGATGTGATGGTATATCTAGTTGTATTTGATCAGGAATCCACAAAAATCAGTAAGCAGATAGCTGCACATCTAGAAGAATACATTACAGATTACTATGTTGAGGATGCATTATTAGAGGAATATTGTTATGCAATGCCTGCAAGTGTTAAAGGCATTCTTGCTGATTCTTTAGAAGAACGTTTATTGCATACATCTGATGCATTCAATGAATACTTATTATATTTGATTTCTTTAAAAGGATTGTCCTATCCAGAAGTATATAAAAATGCATTGGTAGATAAGAAATTGTTTTCTAAGATCAAGAATGGTTCTCATCCAAGCAAAATTATTGCACAATGCTTATGTGTCGGTGCACATTTGAATCTGGATGAAGCAAAAGATCTTTTATCTAGAGCAGGCTATGCTTTTTCACCAAGTGATAAAACAGATATTATTTTTCAATATTTCATTGAAAATGAAATCTACGATATGATTGAAATAGACATTCAATTAGAGGAACATGGATTGCCATATATTATTAAATAGTCGCTTTTGAAGCGACTGTTTTTTTAGATGTGGATGATAAAGTATGGATACATCAGGAGGTATTCATATGAAATATGAAACAAGTGAATTGGTATTTATTTTAGATCGCAGTGGCTCTATGAGTGGACTTGAAAAGGATACGATAGGTGGATTTAATTCTTTGATTCAAAAGCAAAGAAAAGAGAAAGGAAAATGTTATGTATCGTGTGTGCTGTTTGATGATGTACAGGAAGTAATCTATGATCGTGTGCCATTAAATGAAGTAAAGAAAATGACACAGAAACAATATTATGCTAGAGGCTGTACTGCTTTACTAGATGCAATGGGTGGAGCCATTCATCATATTGGTAATGTACATAAGTACAGTAAAGAAGAAATTGGAAAAACATTGTTTATAATCATTACTGATGGACTAGAAAACAGTTCAAAAAGATATTCCTATGCATCTATTAAAAAAATGATTGAAAGACAGAAAGAAAAGTATGGATGGGAATTTATATTCATCGGTGCAAATATGGATGTCATTCAGGAAGCAAATAAGTTTGGAATTGATCAGGCAGTTCGCTATGCATGTGATGAAGAGGGAACAGCACTCAATTATTCTGTTCTTTCAGAAAATATTGTAAAAATGCGAACAACAGTCGGAAATGCAAAAGAGTCACTGCCAATTGACTGGTCACATAAAATTCAAGCAGATTATCAAAGAAGAAAATGAAAAAAGGATCAAATGATCCTTTTTAGTTTGCGATACCGTGGTGAGCTGTAAAGCTGTATTCTGTTAATGGTTTAAAGGAGTATCCGTTTTCCAGACCCCATTGAATGATTCTTTCAACTGCATTGACAGAGAAATCTTTGATGTCATGCTGCAGAACAACACTTGGTTTTCCATATTGAGAATTTGCGGCAATCTGTGTAGTAACATTGTTAAATACAACATCCGAACTACTCGTTTCACCAGCATCTCCACTAGATACGTTCCAGTCAAAATATACATAGCCTTTTTGTTTAGACTGCTGAGCAATTTGAGACACAACACCACTGCAGTAGTTTCTGCTGACAGTATTACTAGAGCCGCCAGGAAATCTGAAGAGTTTGGATTTAGAACCAGTCTGTTGTTCAATGACAGCATTCTGCTGATTAAAGTCAGCCCAGTATGCATCCGTAGAAGCATACAGCTTAGAATAGTTATGCGTTGCGGTGTGTACTGCTACTGTATGACCTCTTTGCGCTTCTTCTTTAATGCAGTAGGCGTAGTCTGGATATGCACTTGTTGTGAAGAATGTTGCTTTGATATTGTACTTGTCTAAGATATCAAGTAATTGATCTGTATACTTGTATGGACCATCATCAAATGTTAAATAGATGACTTTTGGACCTTCCATTGATCCATCATTGTATGCAGGCTTGTCAATGACATGTACTTTTCTAACGGCAGTAGAAGTATTGCCATGCGCATCGGTAACAGTATATTTCAATTCATAGTCTCCCTTTGTGTTTGTATCTACACTTCCTTCTACCGTTACTTGAGAAGTAATATCTCCATCACAATCATCGATTGCGGTATATTCATCTTTGTATTCTTCACCATAGAATGCATTGACTTCTTCACCGCCACTTAATGAAAGCAGAGGACCTTTGCGATCATCATAAGTAATCTTTCGCTTCGCTGTAGATGTATTTCCATTGGAATCTGTAACCGTATAATATACATACCCGTTAGATTCTTTAGATTGAACTTTATCCGTAACATCTCCATCAAAGTTATCAATTGCCTGAAAGCCTTCTTCTTCATATGGATGATTGTATACAGTATATGCGTCTGGTGTGCTGTTTAATTGAATATCTGGACCAATGGTATCTTCAACAATTACTTTTCTAGTTGCTTTTGCGGTTTTATCTTTGTACTTTGCGGTATAGGTAACGGTATATTCTCCCATTTTTTTAAGATCTACCTGGGAAGAGTCAATTGTGACGTCTGCTTTCTTTTTGTAGAATTTTAAAATAGAACCTGTATATTTTGCTTCTACACCAGGGTCTTCATATGGCAAGCCATATTGTGCATGTACTTCATTGATTTCATGCAGATCAATGACAACTTCCCATTTGTTAAATAAAAATAATCCGGCAAATACTACCAGGATAGCTGCTAAAAAGCTAACCAGTACAATGGTCAATGTGTTTTTTTGCTTATGTTTATTCATTTCGAACCTCTATGGCCCTAGTATAGCATAAAGAATATGAAATACTTATTAAGAAAACAAAAGAAGCAATTAATTCACGTAATTGCTTCTGTATCATTAGTCTTCTCTTGGTTTCATTGTAGGGTATAGTAATACATCACGAATACTATCCATACCAGTTAATAACATAACAAGACGGTCGATACCAATACCGATACCACCAGTTGGAGGTAGACCATATTCAAGTGCTTCTACATAGTCAACATCCATATCACTTGCTTCATCATCACCAAGTTCCTTTGCTTTTAACTGATCTTCAAATCTCTTTCTCTGATCAATTGGATCATTTAATTCACCGAATGCGTTATCCATTTCGATTCCCATGATTTCGAGTTCGAAACGTTCTGTAAATCTAGGATCCTTTGGATTCTTTTTCGCAAGAGGAGAGATTTCAATTGGATGACCCCATACAAATGTTGGCTGTTCAATCTTATCTTCACAGAATTCATCGAAGAACAGGGAGATGATATTACCAACAGTTCTTTGATGTGGTAATACTTCTACATGGTGTTCTTCAGCAATCTTCAATGCTTCTTCAACACTCATTTCCTTCCAGAAGTCTACGCCTGTAACTTCCTTGACAGCGTCTACCATATTCCATCTCTTGAATGGTCCCTTCAATGAGATAGTTTTACCCATGAATTCAAAGTCTGTCTTGTGGAATACTTCTTGAGCAACAGATTCAAACAATTCTTCATTGAATTTCATCATGCCTTCAAGATCAGAATATGCACAATATGCTTCCATTGTTGTGAATTCAGGATTGTGCTTTAGATCCATACCTTCATTTCTGAAGATTCTGCCAATTTCATAAACTCTTTCCATATCACCAACAAGCAATCTCTTCAAAGATAATTCAGTCGCGATACGTAAGTAGAAATCCTTATTCAATGCATTGTGATGTGTGATAAATGGTCTTGCACTTGCGCCACCTAGAATAGGGGAAAGAATTGGTGTTTCTACTTCTACATAGCCATGAGAATCCATGTAATGACGGATTGCAGAAACAATTCTTGGTCTGAGTAAAGCAACTTCTCTACTGGAATCATTCATGATGAGATCAAGATATCTTCTTCTATATCTTTCTTCTTTGTCTGTTAAACCATGATACTTTTCAGGAAGTGGTCTTAGTGCTTTACATAAATGTGTATATTCATGTACTTCTACAGAAAGTTCACCAGCCATTGTCTTAATGACTCTTCCCTTAACACCAATGATGTCACCTAAGTCACTCATCTTGAATAAGTTATAGATATCATCACCAACAACTCTCTGGTTGATAACGACCTGGATTCTGCCAGATCTATCTAATAAATGAATGAATCCAAGTTTACCCATTCTTCTTTTAGACATGATTCTACCAGCGATTGAAACTGTATGATTTGCACCATCTAATTCTTCAATTGTCTTATTACCAAACTGTTCAAAGATTTCAGATGCATGGTGTGTCTGATCATAGCCTTGTCCAAATGGATCAATGCCCATTTCTCTAAGTGTATTCATCTTATCAATACGTGCCTGCTGCTGATCATTCATCGCAATTGTTTCAACTGCTTCTTTGATATCTTCAACTTTTTTCTTGGCATCTTTCTTCTTTGCTTCTGCTTCCATCTGTTTCGCAGCGAGTTCTGGATGTGCAGCTAAAAATGCTTTTCTTCTCTCTTCTTTAATTCTTGTTTTTTCTTCTTTTGTTAATTCTTCTGCCATGGTTGCCTCCTTGCATATAAAAAGCTCTCATCTCCATAGGGACGAGAGCTACTTCGTGGTACCACCCTAATTCACAACAAATACTTGTTGCCTTCATTGATCTTTAACGCGATTAACGGTCATTTGCTAAAGAGCCTTACAAATATAGTATTTCTGACTTTGCTTCCACCATCCAAAGTTCGCTGACAGCTTTCCTGTATTCTTTCTCTTATCATCGCTGACAACCGTATTTTATCAGTTTTTTTCGCATTTTCAATGTTGAATTTTAGAATCTTCAACCATTTCTGTTACTTCTGGTGTTGGATTTGGATCTTTCTTGAGTAATGTGTTTACAAGAATACCTAAAATCAAGGAACAAGCTACAGAAGTAATTGTAATATTTCCAAATGTCAGGCTTAATCCACCAATACCTGAAATTAGGATTGTGGATACAACATAGAGGTTTTTATTTACATCTAGATCTAATCTTTGTACCATCTTTAATCCAGATACAGCAATAAATCCATATAATGCCATACATACACCACCCATAACACATGCAGGAATCGTTGAAATAAATGCGATGAATGGAGCAACGAATGAAATCAGGATACATTCAATAGCTGCTGCAATGATTGTCGCTACAGAAGCATTTCTTGTGATTGCTACACACGCAACAGATTCACCATATGTTGTATTTGGACATCCACCAAAGAATGCACCAACGAAAGAGCCAACACCATCACCAAGCAATGTATTGCTTAATCCTGGATCTTCTAACAGATCTTTTTCAATGATGGATGAGATATTCTTGTGGTCAGCAATATGTTCAGCAAATACGACGAATGCAACTGGAGTATAGGCAACAAGTACACTGGAGATATATCCAGCATCAATATCTTTGAGACCTTCTAATGCATGTACAAATGTAAAGTCAGGAATGGAAAAGAATGTTGAGAATGTAATGCCATCTTTGAATAATTCTTCAAATGGTGCAAAGTTAATGATCTGCATAGATGCTGTGCCTGTTGCATTACCAATAAGCGTTAATACTGCAGCACATACATAACCTGCTAAGATACCAACAATAAATGGAATGAGCTTAAAGTTTTTAGAGCCATATGTAGATACAAGCATTGTTGTGATGAGGGCAACAAGTCCACAGAGAACTGCCCATTGTGTCATTTCTCCAGTGAGAGAAGACTTTTGAAGATCTCCAACAGCGTTTGTAGCTAATGATAATCCGATGATTGCGACTGTAGGTCCAATCACAACTGGTGGCATCAGCTGGTTGATCCAATGAACACCAACCTTACGAATAATGAATGAAATTACTACATAGACTAGACCAGCGCAAAGTGCACCAATCAATAATCCAGCATATCCTACCTGAACAGAGATTGCGGATGCAAATGCAGCACACATACTGCCAATAAATGCGAAGGAAGAGCCTAAGAAAACAGGGGACTTCTTCTTTGTGAAAGCTACATAGACGAGTGTTCCAACGCCTGCACCAAATAGTGCTGCAGCTGTAGACATGCCATTACCAACGATCATAGGTACCGCAATTGTAGCTGCCATGATTGCTAATACCTGCTGGAATGCATATAGGATAAGCTTAGAAAAAGCAGGCTTATCTTGAATGTTATAAATCAGTTTCATGATTGATTTCTCCTTTTCCTAACGAAAAATGATAATAGAATTAACAAACATTGTAAAGAATATAAGTGCATTTCAAGGAGGCTGGAATGAATTTGATATTATTACATTGTTTATTGGCATGGCTATGTGCACAGGGAATAAAAGTATTGCTTTGCTGCTTCAATCATTCTTTTAAGCTGGAAAGATGTGTTGGAACAGGTGGAATGCCATCTTCACACTCTAGTACAGTTGCCTGTTTAGCGACATCAATTTTTATACAGGATGGAATATCTTCATCCACATTTGCAATTGCTTTTATCTTTGCGTTTATTGTTGTGTATGATGCATTGAATTTGCGTTATCAATGTGGTTTGCATGCAAAACAGATCAATGAAATCAATGCAGAATTACATCGGTCTGTGCAATTGAATGAATCGTTAGGGCATTGTATGTGTGAAGTGATTGCAGGATGTATGATTGGAATCATCATTGCTGGGATATAGTAAAAAAAATACTCGTTAGAGCATTTTTACAATGTTTTTGAGCTTTTCTAGATCTTCTTCATCTGGATGTGTCAAAGCAGCATCAAAGTTAGCAATCATTTGATCAACATTTGGAATTGGCACAGGACTCTTTTTCATTTTCAGATAGCGATCTTTGACAGATTGCGGCATTTTTCCCTGGCACATGTATGTTCCAACGATTGTATTGCTAGCATCAATATTCTTTTTGACTGCAGTTAATACTTTCTGGAAATATGCTTCACTTCCACCAAACCCACAAGTTCCAAACAAGAAGATTTCTTTGTCTTTTACGAGTTTTAGAAAGTCTTTGATTTCTGTACAACATGTTCCTTTATCTGTCCAGAATCCTACATAGATACGATCAGCCTGCAAAGCTTCCGCTTGAGGAATTCCCACATAGATCATTTTTTCTTGTGGAAGAGAAGATTGAATGGCATCTGCCAGTTGTTTTGTGTTGCCTGTTTTACTTGTACATACGATTGCGTAGTTCATTTTTATTTCTCCTAGCTATTTCATTGGTTGCTTTCTCTAACAATGTAAATAATTGATTCTTTTCTTCATCTGTGAATGTTTGTAATACATCTTCATCCCAGTCAAAGAATACCTGGTGCGCGATAGAAAAAGCATTCTTTCCTTGTTCTGTTAAATTTAATACGTAGTGTCGTCCCTCTTTTTCTTTTGTGATGAATCCTTTATCTGTTAACTGGGTAATACAGCGTTGGCTATGTCCCCAATCTAAAGCGAGAGATTGTGTGAGTTGTGAAGGAGAACAGCCAGGATGTTTTCCAATATAGAGAATGAAAAACAAAAGTCCAAAATGCAATCCTGCTTCTTGTAGTCTGTTTGATGTAAAAGACGTGAAACTTCGATACATCATTGCGATATAGAAAGATAATGTTTTTTGATACATGACTTCCTCCTTCCTGAAAAAATATATTCTTGTCACTTGACTATGTCAAGTATAAAGTTCACATATCATTCATATATGATTCACATTAACAAAACGAAATATTGCTAAGATACTAACAAGAGGAAAAAAGATGAATAGAAAAACAGCTTTTCTAATATGTTCAACAGTTTTGATATCAACAAATATTTCAATATTGACAAGAATCCATGCAGATGAAAAGCAAACAGTAAATACAAGTAAAATCGTTGATGGAAAGGAAGAATCCTTTACAGATGAAACGATAGAATCGAATACTGTGGATACTTCTGTGATTTGTAATCAAAATGGTGGAACTGTTACCATCAACAAGAATACACTGCATAAAAGTGGTGATACAAATAATGAAGGCGGTAAAAATGCAGTTGTATTTACAACAGGGTCTTCCTTTACGAAGATTGATCAGTCAGATCTACAGAGTACATCAAAAGGAAGCAGTGGTATTGTTGCAAATGAGAAAGCAATGGTATATGCAAATGACAGTTCCATCATGACAAGTAATGATTCTGCAAATGGTTTAGAAGCGTATTCTAATGGACAAATCATTGCAAACAAGATGGATATTACAACACAAGGCAATCAAAGTGCTGCAGTCTATACTAAACAAAGTGATGGAAGTATTTCTTTAACAAATTCTACACTTTCAACAGACGGCAATAATGCACCATTATTATATGCAAATGGAACGATAGAAGTAGATAATGTCAGTGGTACCGCAAGTCATTCTAAAATTGCAGAAGTAGAAGGTGGACAGCATCTATCCATTTATAATTCTCAATTCTCTTCTACTAATAACAGTCTTTTACAGAATGAAACAATGAAGAATGGAATCGGAATGAATCGTTCTGATGATGGAAATGATTGTTCAAGAATTGATATTTGCAACTCCATTCTATCTACAATGATTGATGATGGAAGTATGTTTTATATAGATGGACAGGATGCCAATATCGTTTTAAATAAATCGCTGCTTTCTTTTGACTGTGACCATGTTGATCTTTTACATGTATCAAATGGGAATGTAAAGCTGACAGGCAGTGAAGAAACAATGGTAGGAAACATTACAGCTGCAGATCATGCAAGAGCGGATGTGTATCTGTTAGATGGCAGCAGCTATACAGGAAGTACATCCTATGAGAATCAAGGTACTTTGAATATGAATATATCTTCTGACTCTTCCTGGATCGTTTCTTCTGACAGTAAAGTCAATTGTCTCAATATTGAAAGTGGTGGTGAAATTATCGATGAAGATGGAAATCTAGTCACAATCACACAACAAGGAAAAACAATCATTTCAGGTACCTCTCCATATTCTGTTACGGTAGATGAAAGGGTTGGATCTAGCTTTGATACAAATAGTGACAATGTATTATGTACAAGCTATATGGATCGAACAAATTTTGATCATACATATCAAGTATCGACAGCCTTTTCAACAAATACTGCTTCGCTTCAAGTTGAAAAAGATACAAATGATGACACAATACAAGATAACAGTATGAAATATGTACTTGTTACACTTGCTACAATTGGTGTGATTTCTTTCGTATCCTATGTTATATGCAAGAAAAATAAACATGCAGATATGTAATAACATTTTACATATCTTTTCTTTTTGCTTAATTGACTTTTAATATCTAAGTGATATCATTTTGATATCAAAGGAGAGTTCTTTATGAAAGAAATCGTTTTAAACAAAAGAAAGAATGGGATGACTGCCTTAATTGGCATCATCGTTTTACTCACAATCAGTGTCATTGGATTTATTTTTGGATGTGATCAGGAAAATATTCTATTGATTACTGTTACCGTAGCATTATTTATCATCGCATCTTTCTTATTTGCGGGATTGAAAGTATTAAAGCCACAGGAAGCTTTAGTACTGACTTTATTTGGTAAATACGTAGGTACATTGAAAGAGGATGGCTTCTACTTTGTCAATCCATTCTGTACCGCAATCAATCCAGCTGCTAAAACAAAGCTTTCACAATCTGGAGATGTTGGGAATACATCACATGCACCATTTCTTTTACAGACTTCTAATACAAAAGAAACAGAATATGCAAGCAATAAGATTTCATTGAAAATGATGACTTTGAATAATGCTGTGCAGAAGATCAATGACTGTTTAGGAAATCCAGTGGAAATTGGGATTGCGGTTATCTGGAAAGTCAACGATACATATAAAGCTGTATTCAATGTAGACAACTATAAAGAATATCTTTCTTTACAGTGTGATTCTGCACTCAGAAATGTTGTCAGGGTCTATCCATATGACGTTGCACAGAATGTTGATACAACAGGGGATGGACAGGCTGATGATGGTTCTTTAAGAGGAAGCAGTGAAATCGTTGCCAATCGCATTAAAGAAGAAATCCAGAAGAAAGTAGATATCGCAGGAATTGAAATCATGGAAGCACGTATTACATATCTTGCATATGCACCAGAAATTGCTTCTGTGATGCTGCAAAGACAACAGGCAAGCGCAATCATTGATGCTAGAAAGATGATTGTAGATGGTGCTGTCGGTATGGTTGAAATGGCTCTTGAAAGATTACAGGAAAATGGCGTAGTGGAATTAGATGAGGAAAGAAAAGCACAGATGGTCAGCAATCTGTTAGTTGTCTTATGTGGCAATAAGGATGCTCAGCCAGTTGTGAATTCTGGAAGTCTATATTAATGGCTGATAAGAAAAAACAGGTACCATTACGCATTTCCTCCAAACTGTATAATGATCTTGCTCGCTGGGCAGAAGATGATTTTAGAAGTATCAATGGTCAGATTGAATATATTCTTACAGAATGTGTGAAACAGAGAAAAAAGAGTGGAAAATATGTTTCTGAAGAATTAGATGAACCATTGGATGTTGATATTGATGATTTTGAATAATCGAGGTGCACACCCATAACGATGAGGGCATTACACAAAGGCCATTTATAAATGAAACGTGACGTTTTGTTTTAAAAGTGCCTGTAATACATGAAAATCGTTATAATTCAGCACATCGATGCAAGAAATATCCATAACCTATTGGCTTATATCAAAATATGTACTTAAAAAATAGCTTAAATAAGCTAAATAACATTTGACTTATTAGGGAGTGGTTCCTGTAACATGTAAATGAGGAAGTGGAAAGGAAGGATGAAATAAAAAGTACCTGTCGTAAAATTGAATCTGCTGATCTTGACCGGTTAGCTGAAACAATAATACGGAGGTACCTATGAAGAATTGTAACAAACAAAACGAAAAGATTGAACTGGTTGATGAAAAAACTTTAGTAATTGGTGTTGATGTTGGATCATATGATGAATATGCCAGAGCATTTACATGCAGAAAACAGGAATTGTCAAAAAAGCCATTACACTTTCATAATACTGCCGAAGGATTTAAGACGTTCAAAGATTGGGCGGTAAATATCATGAAAGCAAATGGTCTTGAAAAGATTATCGTTGGTATGGAACCGACT
>CAKVBD010000003.1 GCA_934725105.1 uncultured Bulleidia sp.
CATCTTGATTTTATTTAAGTGGCTAACCACTTCTTTTTGTCATGTCTGCTACATAGCATAATGTTTCACACTTTCCTTTAAAAATGGACTGTTTTACCAGTCCATACGTTTACCATGCTACATAATAATCTGTTGTTCCAGCAGGACAGCCTGTATCTAAAACAATACATGTTCCCTTAGAACATGGGAATGTTGTACCTTGTGGCATATCACTTGCGGCAACAACATAATTATCACCATCTCTATAGAAACCTTCAGAATCTAACGTCCATGTAGGTGTCAGATAATGATATAAAACATTAGAAGAATAATATGTTTCTCTTCTTCCACCATAATAATTCACACCAGATGCCTTTGTTAAGGATCCGCTAGATCCCATAGATGCAAATAAAGCAGAATAATCTACAGCAGCTACAACAGGAACAGGTGTCTTCTCATCTTTCACTTGGTCCTTTAATACATACCCTTTAACACCATCAAAATCAACTTCATAATATGCATAGTCATTTGTACCAACAATATGTAATTCATCATCCGTTGTTTTTGTGAATATCGTTGTAGATTCTTCTTGTGGCAATTGTTTCACTTCAATATCACCATCCGCATATTTAATTTCATCTACTGGATTAAAGATATCTTCATGACTGCTTGTCAGCTTATTGACATTTACATAGCCAACTTTTCCACTAGGTGTAATAATTTTACAAAGTTCACCTTCTGCACTTAACAGCTGCACTTGTGTTCCTTTTCCATCTGTTTCAATTGTGGAAGAAACATTTGTACCGTCTTTTAGAATATTTGCTTCACTTGTCAGATACATTGTCTGTTTATCTGTATCTACAAGCTGTGTAAAATCAGCAGATACTGCATTTGTATATGACTGGGAACTTGAAAATTTAAAGTTTCCACTCGCATCAACACTTAAACCACTTAAAAAGAGAACAGCAGCAGTTACAGGTAACATTGTAATAAATCTTTTCTTCATATTTGTCCTCCTTTTTTATACGCTAGAAAGTATTCTACACAATTTCTTAAGATTAATCAAATTTTCGCATCATTAACACGAAATCACATAATCTAAAGAAACATCAAATGGTTCTACTTCAATTCCGTCTACATATTGTTCATGAAATGCGATACCAACTTTATATCTGCATTCTCCTAAAATAGAATCATAATATCCCTTCCCATATCCACATCGATGAAAAGAAGAATCATAGCTGGATAATGGAACAATCATGAAATCAATATCTTCTAAATCTGCCATATTTTGACTCACTGGCTCTAATACATGAAATGCACCTTCCTGCAATTCAGAAAATGATGAAATATAGTAAAACACTAATGTATTTCCAGTCACTTTTGGAACACAAACATGTTTATGATTTTCAAAACACCATGCAAGAATCTCAAATGTATCTACTTCATCTTTCATTGAAACATAACAGCCAATGACACTTGCCTTCTCCATGTATGGTATCAATTTTAAAAATAATGCATGTGATCTTTGTTTTCTTTCTAAAGAAGAAATCAATGATCTCTGTTTCTGTCCATATTTTCTAGCATCCATTTTTTTCATACAAACATCATAAAAGCATTGTAGAAAAACTACAATGCTTAACAAATTAACCGATAGAATTTGTAAAATCAATTTTCATCAGCTGATTCAATTCAACCGCATATTCCATTGGAAGTTCACGTGTAAATGGTTCTAAGAAGCCCATAACGATCATTTCTGTTGCCTGTGCTTCTGATAAGCCTCTACTCATGAGATAGAACAATTCATCTTCAGAAATCTTAGAAACTTTAGCTTCATGTTCAATCGTTGCAGAATCACAATCATTGATATTCAGTGGAATTGTATCAGATCTGGATTTGTTATCTAGGATCAAAGTATCACATTCAATCTTTGTACGAGAGTTTTCTGCCTTTGGTGTGAAATGGATCCAGTCTCTGAAATTCGTTACACCACCATTACGCGAAACTGATTTTGAAACAATAGAAGATGTTGTGTGTGGTGCTAAATGGATCATCTTTGCGCCAGTATCCTGGAACTGATTTTTAGAACCTACCGCAATGGAAATACATAACCCATGCGCATATTCTCCAGCAAGAATACAAGCTGGATATTTCATGGAAATACGAGAGCCGATATTTCCATCGATCCATTCCATTGTTCCGTGTTCTTCAACCCTTGCACGCTTTGTAACAAGGTTCAAGATATTGCCACTCCAGTTCTGTACAGAAGAATATCTGCACTTTGCACCTTTTCCAACAAATACTTCAACAACAGCTGCATGCATAGAATCTTTTGAATATTGAGGGGCAGTACATCCTTCAACATAAGAACATTCAGCACCATCATCAACAATGATAATGGATCTTTCAAACTGTCCCATAGATTCAGAGTTGATTCTAAAATAAGACTGCAATGGCTTTTCAAGTTTGACACCTTTTGGTACATAAATGAAAGAACCACCAGACCATACCGCACTGTTTAATGCCGCAAGCTTATTATCACTTGGTGGCACGATCGTAGCAAAATACTTTTTAAAGATATCTGGATATTCTTTTAATGCGGAGTCAATATCAAGGAATAAAACACCTTTTTCACGTACTTCATCCAGCATATTGTGATATACCGCTTCAGATTCATACTGTGTTGTTACACCTGCAAGGTATTTTCTTTCTGCTTCTGGAATACCTAATTTTTCGAATGTATTTTTTACTTCTTCAGGTACATCATCCCAGCTTTTTTCAGCTTCATTACTTACTTTTTTATAATACGTAAAATCCTGGAAATCAATTTCGGATAAATCTGGTCCCCAGTTTGGCATTTCCATCTTTTCAAATTGATGGAATGCTTTAACTCTAAACTCACACATCCATTCTGGTTCATTTTTCCATGCGGAAATCTGACGAACGATTTCTTCTGTCAATCCTTTTCCTGTTTCAAGAACCGTCTTGACATTATCATCATGAAATCCATATTTATAATCATCCTGTGAGGCAATCACATCTGTGTTCTTTTCTTCGCTCATTCTTTTTCCTCACTTTCATGAATCATCTGATCGATTGCTTTCCAGCCAATCGTTGCACACTTAATACGATTTGCCTGTTTATAGACATTCTTTAATGCAACTGCTTCTTCCAGAACATCAGGATCATATTCTTTTGCATCAATCATATTGAAATATTGATGAATGATAGCTTCTGCTTCTTCTACAGATTTTCCTTTTAGAAGATCTGTCATCATAGAAGTAGATGCGGTGGAAATCGTACAGGCAACGCCATCAAAACGAATATCTTCAATTTTTCCATCCTTGATCTTTGATTGTACTGTAATATCGTCAATACAGCTGTCAGAAGCCATATGAACACTTTTATAATCAGCTTCTTCTGTCAATTTATGATTATGTGGATACTGGTAATGATCCATGATCAATTCTCTTAGAATTTCAGGATCATTTAACATATCATTTGTATTACTCATCAATATAACTCCTTAAAAGAAAATTCCAACACAATTTTCTAATGTAATTTCTTTACATGCTTCAACAAAACGATCAATTTCTTCTTTTGTATTGTAGAAATACAAAGAAGCACGAATTGACTGATCGGTATGAATGATGTTATGCAGGATCTTCGCACAGTGGTTGCCTGATCTCACCGCAATATTTTTACTTGCGAGGAATCCAGCAGCGTCTTGTGCAAATACACCCTTTGCATTGAAATCAATTGGTCCATACAGGTTATTAGGATTAATGATTTCAATATTGTCTAACTGAGATAGTTTATCAATTGCATATGCACGCAATTCTTTTTCATATTCATGAATATTATCCAAGCCAATAGAAAGAAGATACTGAATTGCAGCACCTGTACCAATCACACCTTCAATATTTGGTGTACCAGCTTCAAACTTCACTGGGGTATCTTTCAGAAGCATTTCTCCATCTTTATTGAATCTAGCATTCATATCTCCACCATAGAATACTGGTTCCATCGCATCCAGCAGTTTCTTTTTTCCATAGAGAATTCCTACGCCAGAAGGGCCACACATCTTATGTGCGGAAAAACCTAAGAAGTCAACATCCAGATCTTTTACATCGACTTTCATATGTGGAACAGACTGTGCACCATCAACAATCATATATGCGCCATAAGAATGTGCAATTTCACACATTTCTTTAATTGGCTGAATTGAACCTAATACATTTGTTACTTCTGCAACAGAAACAACCTTGACACCTTCATGCATTGCTTTTTTAAAAGTATCAATTGTAATATTTGCTTCCTCATCAGTTTCAATATATTCAATGTTGATGCCAATCTCTTTTTGTAAAGCAAACCATGGCAATACATTACTTGCATGTTCTGCATACGTAATCAATACTGTATCACCCTTCTTTAACATTGGCTTTAAGCCAAATGCAATCTGATTCAGGGAATGGGATACATTATGTGTATAGACAACTTCATCTTTATCGCAATGAATCAATTCAGCAACAAGATTTCTTGTGCCGTCATAAAGTTTGTCATTTATTTCAGCAACACGATAATCTCCACGATGCACGTTGGATGTATGTTTTGTATAAAAATCAACCACAGCATCAATTACACATTGTGGCTTCAAGCTTGTTGCGGCAGAATCTAAATAAACAAGATCTGGGTTATTCTGGATCATTGGAAAGTCTTTTCTGATTTTGTCTACATCTAACATAATTCATTCAACTTCCTTTCCATTTCTTCTTTCAGTTTTTCTTTGAGAACTTCATTATTCAATGTATCTGTAATAGGCATTAAATATCCAGTAGAAATCAATGAAGTACATTGCTTTACAGATAATCCACGGCTCATCAGATAATACAACTGATCATCATCTACTCTACCAATGCTCATCGCATGAGAAGCATTGACATCATTTTCATCAATAAGTAATTCTGGCAGAATCGTTGCATGGACACCTTTTTCAAATGACAATGCACGAGAAGTCTGATGAGATTGTGAACGACGTGCACCTTTCACAACTTTACCGATTGCATCAATCATCAGTTCCCCTGTCTTTAATACAACAGAGTAATTCTTCATATCCCCATATGTATGTGGTGCATAGTTAACGACCTGCATACGATAGTTCTTCTTACAGTCAACTAAAGAAGCACTTGTAACAAGTGCAGAAGCACCTTCCTGTCTTAATGCAACAAATGTATTTCTCATTGTTGCTGCACCATTACATTCACCATATGCAACGGTTACATGTGCGTTAGCTAATACTTCATGAGATTCATCGACATGGATTTCACTCTTCGCAGCATTCCAGAACAGATACGCTACATTTGTATTGCTTTCCGCAAATGTACGAATATTAATTTTTTTAGCATTTATAATGCGGATGTATACATCACTATCTTCTTTCGCAAAGAATGTCAGTTCAATATCACGCTGTGTATCAATGACATATTCACTGTATCCTGATGGAAGAAGTACATCCATATTTACATGGATCTGTTCCATTATTTCTTTCCTGCACTTTCTGCAGCAGTACGAACTGCACAAGTACCAATACCAGTAGATACTGTTCTAACATTGTTCTGTGCTTCTGAAGCTGGCTGAACGTTATATTCCTGATAGATCCAGTCATAACCTTCCTGATCGATCTTTTCAGCTAATTCTTCTCCACCTTCAACAACGATTTTACCGTTAACTAATACGTGTGTGAATTGTGGCTTGATCAACTGATAGAATCTTTCATAGTGAGATACAACGATCATACTCATATTTGTTTCATTCTTCATTTTATTTAAAGCATCCGCAACAATACGTAATGCATCGACATCAAGTCCAGAATCAATTTCATCCAGCATACTCAAAGATGGCTTTAACATTTCCATCTGAACGATTTCATTTCTCTTCTTTTCCCCACCAGAAAAGCCTTCATTCAAGAAACGGTGTGCAAGATCTTCTTTCATTTCCAGATCTTTAATTGTAGATTCCATTTCCTTAATGAACTTAAATAAAGAAATTGGCTGTTCTCTTCTTACATTCATAGCTGCACGCAAGAAATCAGAATTTGTTACGCCTGGAATTTCCTGTGGGTACTGCATTGCAAGAAACAGTCCGGCAACACTTCTTTCATTAACTGGCATTTCAAGAATGTTCTTTCCATCATATGTAATAGAACCTTCTGTAACGATATATTTAGGATTCCCCATAATTGCGGCAAGCAGTGTTGATTTGCCATTTCCATTAGGACCCATTAAAGCATGGACTTCATTTTCATTTACAGTGAGATCCACACCTTTCAGTATTTCTTTTCCTTCAACTTCTACATGAAGATTTTTAATTTCCAAAGTTTTCATAAATACACTTCCTCTATTCGTTTCCGCTCGTTATTTTATCATTTTTGGAATTAGATGTCTTGTAATGTGTTCACTTTCTTGTTCATATAACCTTCACATTGTTAAAATTGCTTTTCAAGAGTGCTTGCAATATAATGAATAAGCTTATTTTAATAGGAGGATTTATGGGTAAATTCTTGAAAAAGAACTGGTTTGTAGTCCTTGTCGCTACATTGTTTATTGGTGTAGTTGGATATTACATCTATGATACAAACAAAGGAAAGCTCAAAGGCAAGAAAGCAAATGGAGAAGATGTTGTATACGAAATCAACGGTAATGATACAACTGCTTCTGCATTCTATGATGAATTATATTCATCTAACGGAACAAGCAGTGCTGTTGCTTTATTCAAACAGGCAGTTGCTGATGCATCCGTTAACACAACAAGTGAAATGAAAGACAATGCTAAAAAACAGGCAGAATCAATCAAATCCAATTACCAGTCTAACTATGGTTCCAGCTATGAATCATATTTAGCAAAAGACTTGGCTTCTACAGGTTTCTCTGATTTAGAAGAATACTTGATCGAAGTGCAGAAGATCAATTCTATTACTGCTGATTATGCAAAGAAGAATTTTGATGACCTTAACATCAGACAGGTATCTTACATTCTGATCAAGTATGAAGATACTTCTAATCCAAGTGCTGAAACAACAGACGATGAAAAGAAGAGAATGGCTGCTGTTGATGAAGAATTAAAGAATGGTACTGATTTCGCAACAGTTGCACAAGATCATTCTGAAGACTCTTCTACAGCAAGCAATGGTGGTAATTTAGGTGTCATTGATAAAAATACAACTTCTATTGACTCAACATTCTTGTCTACTTCCCTTGCATTAAAAGAAGGTGAAGTATCAGACTGGGTAAGAAGTGATTCCTTTGGATACTTCAAAATCATGTGTACAGCTTCTACACAGAAAACACTAGAAAGCAATAACACAGATTCTGATCCATACTTATCCCTTGTTCAGCAATACGATACAACTTTGGAAAATACAGCGATTTGGGAAAAGGCTCAGGAATTAGGTATTGATTTCAAAGGAAACGATGACATTGAAAAGGCAATCAAATCTGCATTCAATGTAACAGATGATACAGACAAGAAATCAACAGAAGCTACTGCAACTCCAGAAACTACAACTACTCCAGAAACAACTGCGACTCCAGAAGCAAGTGCAGAAAGTGAGGCTAACTAACATGAAAAATACAAGAAATCTATTATTAGCATCCCTTCTATCTTTCTCTGTTTTAGCAGGATGTTCTGATGCACAGGCAAAATTAAAGGATTCTTCCACAGCTCTATTCTCTGTAGGAAAGAAGACAGTAACAAAAGGTGATCTGTATTCCAAGATGAATTCTACTTCTGGTGCATCTGTTGTTACAAATAACGCTACAAAGCAGATCAGTGCTGCTGAAATTGAAGTTACAGATGATATGAAAGAAAGTGCTGAAAAGACACTGAAATCATATAAGAGCATGTATGGTGATACATTTGCTTCTTATCTGGAAAATGTCAATATGACTGAAGATGAATATCTAAACAACTATTTGATTCCATCTTTACAGGCAGAACAGCTGCCAAAGGCATATCTTGAACAAAACTGGGATAACGTTGCTAAACTATATACACCACGTAAAGCTACGGTATTGGAATTTACTACTAGTGATGATGCCAAGGCTGCATTGAGTGAATTGAATGATGGTTCTAAGACTGCTGCAGAAGCTGCAAGCGGTCATAACTCTTCTTCTACTGGTGAAAGCAAGATCTATACAATCGAAGATACTGATCTTGATTCTATTGTTAGAAGCTGCATCAATTCTAATACTCCAGATGATGGATGGACACAGGTTCCAGCAAGTGATGGAAGCAAGTTCTATGTTGTTAAGGTAGATGACAACGATCCTGATAACTTCAAAGATGAATGTATTGCTTCTCTTGTATCTGTTTCTCAGATCAAGTCTGATTCAACAACATATTTCTTCAAGAAATATAACTTCCATGTGTATGACAAAGTTATCTATGATGCTCTTGAAAAAGACTATCCTGATTACCTTGTACAAGATATGAAAGATACAAGTTCATCATCTTCTAAAGATTCATCAACAAACGAATAATGCATTCATAAAGAGAGATTCATTCTCTCTTTTTTTATTGTAATGCTATAATTATTTTATTCATTGGAGGATTTTATCATGTGTATTTTTTGCGATATTATTTCTGGAAAGATTCCATCATCTAAAGTATATGAAGATGATGATGTACTGGCAATTTTAGATGTTTCTCAAGTTACATTTGGACATACACTTGTCATGCCTAAAAAGCATGTTGAAAACATTCTAGAAGCAGATGAAGAAACTGTTGTGAAATGTGCAAAAGTTATTTCTAAATTATCTAAGCAGATCGTTCATAATACAGGAGCTGTTGGATGTAATGTATTAAACAATTGCGGTGAAGTTGCTGGACAGACAGTTCATCACCTCCACTTCCATATCATTCCTAGATATTCTGAATCTGATGCGGTAAGTTTTCAGTTTAATGAAAGTGAAAAGCAGAATCTGGCAAAAGTATTAGAAAAGGTCAAAGGTTGATGTATGCCTACCGCTTTATATTATCGACATGATCCATTTGCACCAAAGCCAAATCAGCCGACACGTTTTGGAAGTGCTGTTGTTGTTTCATGTAAAGGACAGATTTTACTAGAGCACAGAAAAGATAATTTTCGCTGGGGAGTAATTTCTGGCGATATCCATGATACGGAATCCTTTCTGGATTGTGCGATTCGTAGAACAATTGAAGAAACAGGAATTCATTTAAAGAGCAGTCATGTACATGTTCTTCAGTTATTTGATGATCCCAGCAGAATTGTTTCTTTTCTGGATGGCAATATTTATCGTGTTGTTCATATGGCATATGATTCACAAATTGATGCATTTCCAGATACAAAAGTATCAAAACATTCGATTGAACTGAAATGGGTCGATCCTATGGAACTGGAAGATTATGATATTGTTGTGACGCACCAGGAAATCCTGGAACAATACTTTATCAAATATAATATTCCAAATACATTAAAGAAAAGCATACGAGAACAGTGAAAAACTGTTCTTTTTTCATCAAAAAAAGACTCATTTCGAGTCTTATTTGCACTGCAGTCTTTCAAGCATGACATTCTGTGCCTGGTATTCAATAGTATCATCCAATGGTTCTAAAGTAACTTCACCATAGCGTTTCTTCAAAGCACGCTTTAGAATGGCATCCGCAATATCTGGATTTTTAGGCAGTAAAGGTCCATGCATATATGTAGCCAGTACCTGCTCATTCATAAATCCTTCAAATCCTGAATGCATTTCATTGCCATGACCAGATAATACTTTCGCAAATGGTGTAGATACATTCTTCGTCTGTCCGCCATGATTTTCAAATCCAACGGCTTTGAATGTCTTGCCATCCATTGTTGTTTCCACCGCAATATTACCAATACATCTTTCATCACGATTTCCCGCAACTGTATAGTAATCAAAGAATTTCAATCCTTCAATCACATTTCCATCCTGGTCTTTATAATACTGACCAAATAACTGATATCCACCACAAATCAATAGAAAAGCTGTTTTATGATCCATTGCGGTTTGGATTGATTGTTTTCTTTGAAGAAGATCCGCAAATATGAGATTCTGCTCTTTATCAGCGCCTCCACCAAGGAAGAACAAATCATATTCATCTATATTCTTTTCTTCACCAATCGTACAAGTATCCAGCTGTACTTCAATACCTCTTTTTTCTGCTCTTCTTCTAAGAACTTCTGCATTTCCTTTATCTCCATACAGATCCATCAGATCATGATACATCCAAAGTATTTTTAGATTCATTTTCCTTCACTCACCTTTCTTAAAATGGCACGTGTAGAATGGAGTGCTGTATATGTTGCGATAACATATGATTCAAGATTGGCATCATTCAGCCATTCAATTGCTTTTGTTGCATTTTCAATCACAATGATACGATCTTCTAATCCTTCGTATTTCAAACGCAAAGCCATATCATACGCACGTAATCCAGAACAAACGATATGTTTGACTTCAGGGACGTTTAACCTTTCAAAATGCGCATCCCAGATCCAGGAAACATCATGTCCATCCTGATCATTATCATTCAGAAAGATACAGATATTTTTATCTCCTGGGCGTGCAATGATATATTTCATTACTTCATTTGCTCCAGTAGGATTTTTCACAAGATTGATAACAGATGGCTTCTTTAACTGATATACTTCATTTCTGCCTTCTTTCATGACAAATGATTGAAATACTTCATTTGCGGCATTAAAATCAAGCTTCAACGTTTTCATAACAGTTAACGTACATGCACAGTTATAAATTGCATAGATACTGTTGATAAAGTTATGATACTTCTTGTTTTCAACAGTAAATGTCTCATTCTTATAGTCAATTGCATTCACTTCAATATCTGGATGGATTGTTCCAAACCCATCATTCTCACATGTAAATCTACCAATATGAGAATACTGATAATAAGAATATTTCAATGGTTTCCCACATCTAGGACAGAATTTACCTTCACTCGCTTCATCTGTTTTATCTTTGCTGACTTCATTACGATCAACACTGAACGTATGAATACGAGCTTTTAAAGCGGTATCCTGGATACGCAATGTATTCGGATCATCCCCATTTAAAATGATATCTCCTGTAAAATCTTTTGTCACTTCCTGGATCTTGCGAATGATTGTTTCCATTTCTCCTGCACGATCCAGCTGATCACGGAAGAAGTTATTCACCACAAGAATCGTTGGATGCAAATTTTTAAATTGACGATATAATGTCAATTCATCTACTTCAATGACAGCTGCATCTCCCTGCACTTCATAATTAGAATTTGCATTTGATGCAAGCAATGTCGCAATCCCAACATTTAAATTGTCACCTCTACGATTGTTAATAACTTTTAGACCAGCTTTTCTTAAAGATTCCGCAATCAAGTTGGAAGTTGTTGTTTTTCCATTTGTTCCCGTCACAAGCACAACAATTTTTGGCATTTTAAATTTTTGAATAAAATTTGGATCCATTTTCAGTGCTAGTTCACCTGGAAAGCTGCCACCTCTGCCTGCTTTTTGAAGTAAAGCATGTGTGATTTGAACAAGCTTTAATCGAATATCCATACTGCCCTCCTATTTGTGTTTATAAAACTGACGGTTTTCAAATTGAAACATACGAGATGTCCATGTTCCTGGTTTGATTGCATCTAATGCCATCTTTAATGATGTTAGTCTTGCATCCATATTGTCAATCAAATACAAAGCTTCTGCTTCAATGATCATTGGAGCTACTGGTGAACCATATTCCATCTTTCCATGATGAGAAAGAATCATATGATGCATCAATACTGTTTCTTCACGATCCTGTACGCCAAGCTTTTCACTTACTTCACTCAGCCATGCATTGGCAAGTGAAATATGTCCTTCCAGCTTTCCTTCCAGTGTATATTCTGTTGTAACAGGACCAGATAATTCCGCTGTTTTACCAACATCATGAATCAATGCTGCAGATACAAGCAAATCACGATCCAGCTGTGGATAATGCTTGCATAATTCATCCGCAAGTGTTGCCATGGACAAGGAATGATCTGACAATCCTCCCTTCCATCCATGATGGATCTTGCTTGCCGCAGGAAATGTAAAGAACTTGTCTCCAACATAAGACAACATGCCAATAACAAGTTTTCTATAAACATCATTTTGAATGGAATCAATCAATGACTGTGTTAAACTTCTTCTTTCAACTTCAGAATGATCTGAAGAAATGACAAAATCTTCTAGATTATATTCATCTTCACTGATTTCTTCTACGTGATTCATACGTAACTGTAATTTATCTTTATAAAGCAACACTTCAAAACTGAATTTCAAAATCTTTCCAGCTTGTATAAGTGCCTGTTCATTTTCTTTTACATCCCAGAATTTTCCATCAATTGTTCCTGTTTTATCTTGTAATGTTAAAGATAAATATGGGGAACCTTTTGATGTTGTGCCATTCTTGACATCTTTTACAAGCAATGGCTGCTGTAACTTCATATGTTCTTCAAATTCATTGATTTTGACCATTCTTACCACTCCATTTCATCTATGACTACATATATATCTTCTATTGCATATCCTTGTGCCATGCAATAACGGAATACGCGATTTTTCAATTCTGTATCCTGATATTTCTTTTCATATCTCTTTTTCGCTTTCACACAGCATTTAGATAGATTATCCAGTTCTTTATTTTCAATTCTTGTATAATCCATTCTTTCAGATACACTTCTAGCAATCTGTGATGAATATCCTTTCATCACTAAATGATTATATACGTAATTCTTACTTTTTTTAACAGAATCATTCTTACAGGAATTCAATAATTTTTCAGCGTATGCAATCGCATTCTCTTCTTCATCATCTATTCTTGCATTTAATGTGTTTACGATCATTTCATAAGGAATGCCTTTTTTTACTAGTGTCTTAATGATTTTGTCATTTCCATTAAAAGCCGCTTTTAAAGAAGATATCTGATCTTCACAATATCTTTCATCATTGATATAACCTTTATTTTCAAGCTTTTCAATAATGCGATTGATCATATAGATATCACATTCTGTATTTTGTGTCAGCCAGTCATAGATTTCTTTTCTGCTGCGATCTTTATAGGCAAGTTTTCTCAAACAGCTCTGATACGCAAGTGCACCACATTGACGTTCTACTAAATCATCTACCTGATTCTTTGTCAGTAACCCATTCTTACGCATTCCCAGGTTGTAGTAATCATCTAAGGATACCTGGATTCTTCTTTCATCGTGTTTATCTGAAATTAAATATAGCTGTACAATGCTTTCCTTCACTTGAACATCCACGATCGTATATTGGTTGTGATACTGCTTGATTGTATTTGTATACACATCCATAACTCTTTCATAGAAAGTCTCAGAAGAATATGGCTGCACACACGCAATACAGTTTTTCTGTATCTGTTCATATTCTTCTTTTGTTAAATGCATAAAACGATCAATATACTCTACAAGATCATTTTCATCTTTAAAAAACCATCCTGTCTGATCTGGCAGCAGTAAATCATCCAGTACTTCATCATATCGTGCAAATAAAGGCAGAGAAGAAGCAAGTGCTTCAATAAATGTCATTCCCTGTGTTTCAGATAAGGAAGCTGAAATAAATGCATCTGCACAATGATATAAAGCTGGGATGTCTTCTCTATTTTTCGCACCTGTCATAACACAGCTGTCTTCAATACCAAACTCCTTGATCATTGTAGATAAACGTTCAAAATCTGGACCATCTCCAACAATCATCATTTTAATATTGATTCCTTTTTGAATTGTGTTCGCAATTCCTTTTACAACAATATCCAATGCTTTTTCTTCCGCAAGTCGCCCAACATAAATAATGATTTTATCTTCATCTGTAAAACCATACTGTTCACGAAGTGCATGACGGCTAGCTGGATCAGCATTTTCGCTGGCAAACTTATCCAGTTCCAGACCCGTTGGAATCACATTGATTTCTCTTCTAACATGATAGCTTTCAAGCATTTCTTTTGTTTTCATACTTGGCGCAATCACTTCAATGGAAGAGTCTCCATAAAGACGAGAAAGCTTTGCAACACCAACCTTTGCGATTTCATCAACTTTACGAGAATTAATAAAGTTAACATAATGTGTATAGTCTTCGTATGTTGTATGGTATGTAGATACAAGTGGAATCTGCAACTGCTTTGCACAGATTCTCGCAAATAAGCCAACACCAAATTCTGTCTGTGCATGAATCACATCTAGATTCAGTTTTCTAATTTCTTCCAGTGCGGAAACATGAAAAGGAGATGTCATAACATATCCATACAAAAACTTGAGCTGAACACCTGCAAGTCTCAATACTTTATGATCATCATCCCATTTGTGTTTTCCACTGCCTTTATATGTAGTCACAACAACGACATCATGCCCATGCTTTTCCAGTTCATTTCTTAAAATGAAAGTAGAAGCGGCAACGCCATTGATTTGTGGTGGATATGTATCTGTAAATAATGCAATACGCATTATTAATCACCTTCTTTCTCGTATTCTTCTAGTGCCTGTTTCGTATAGGTTACTGGAGAACCTTTTGTAAGCGGAATATCTTTTCTTGTTCTAGCATACAAGAAGACAAAACTGCCAACAATCAATACTTGATAAAACGTAATCATTCTCCATAGAAGCATGATTGACGCGGACTGTGTTTTTGTAAAAATTGTTGAAAACATCAAAATGAAAGTTGCTTCTGTTCCTCCTGAAGAACCAGGCATTGGTAAAAATGCATTAACCATCGCTACAAACGAAGATAAAGCAACCATATTAAAGTACATGTCCGTTGTAACTGGAATTTTTAAAACACATGCACAAAGAAAAGGAACACTGTAATAAATCAACAATCTGACAAGATCTTCCACTGCTAAAAACGCAATCAGTTTCTTATGTGTTCGTAATACAACGATTTCTTTTGAAAACTGCTCTAATTGCGTATTCAATTGTGCAAGTGTTTTTTCTTTATCTTTTACAATATGTAATTTACATCCAATCTCTATTCCAGAAGTCGTCAGCCATTGGTAGAATCTTGGAGAAATTGCCAGTATCCATAAAAATACAATGATTGCTGCACCCACTAAAAACCCCGCAATAACAATTAAAAAATACTGCGAATAATTAGAATAGAAGTATGGAAATTTCACTAAGATCAAAAATAAGACAAACGAACACATTGTTGTCTGGTACACAATAAAATCAAGCCACAATACACCAATAGAATTACTGACAGGAATTCCCTGCTTTCGAAAGATATACCCTTGTGCTACCTGTCCACCTGAAGCACCTGGTGTAATGTTATTGAATAATCCCGCAACATAGGAATTCACAAATCCTTGTTGATATGTGTAATGTGGATGTGTTAATTTACATTCCTCTGCTAGACCAACACCTAAAAGAAAACGTTCAAAAACCATCAACAAAACAATCAATATCAAACCTGGAATATTGACAGATTTTAAAGTATCTAATACTTTTCCACCATCGTCTTTCAACGTAAAAAACAATACAGCACCTGCTAAGGCAAATATCAAAAAAATATTAAATATTGTATTACTAAATAAGCTTTTGATCTTTTTCCACATATGAATATTATACCTTTTGATAACTTATCTAAGCAACTTAGATAAAACTACTTCATCGTATCTTCATGATTCATTACAAATTCATAAACTTTTTTTAACTGTTGTCCAACAGATTCAATCGATCTTTCTTCTGCAGTTTTATAGCCTGCATTTGTTAGATCTTTCAAATCACCTTCTACAACACCGCGAATCTTTTCCACAAATTCATCATTGTTACTTCCCATATAACAATTCTTTCCATCTTGCAGCCATGGATGGAATGCACCAATATCCCTGACAACCGTTGGACATTTCCCAGCTAAAGCCTCTAAGACAACAATTCCTTCTGTTTCTTCATAGCTTGGGAAAAAGAAACAGTCTGCATCACTATAAGCACCTTCAATAATGCCACCTTTGACATATCCTGGAAAAATTAGATTTGGTATTTCATTGTTATCAACAAGCTCACTCATTTCTTTTGGAATGATCAAACGACTTGTATCACCAAACCAGATAAATTTATAGTCAGGCAGCCTTTTGGCAACCTCTACAAAATCAGGCAATCCTTTTCTTTGGAATAACAAGCCAACACCAATCACAACCTTATCATTTGGCTTTAAAGAAAAGTATTTACGGAATGCTTCAATCTTATCAGGATCTCTTTGATAACGCTTTAAATCAATTCCATTGCTTACCGCAAAAATAGGAAGCTGAATTCCATATCCTTCTAATATCTTCTTTGAATATGGTGTTGGCGTAATCAAAGCATCTGCCTGTGTATATAAATGCATCAGCCATTTCTTTACTGCTGGTGAAATCGTATTAGACAGCGTAAAACTGTTTCTGAAGTCTTCTTCTGTAGAATGCGCATGATAAATGACTTTTTTGCGATGTTCTCTTGCATTTTTTACGATTGCTTCAGAATTCATATAGTATGTATTGATATGCAGAATGTCATAATCAGGACACCAAGGATCCGTTGTAAATTCAATTCCAGCCGATTCTAAAGCTCTTTGTTGATGCTTAAAAGCTCTACCAATACCAGATTTAGAAATTACACTTTCTCCTTCAAAATATAAAAGTATTTTCATCTAACTAATTATAATTCAAACAGGCATAAAAAAACAGATACTCACAAGCGTGAGTACCTGTTCTTCAGGATATCTTAAGAATTATTCTTCTTCCTGCATCTTAGCCTTAACAATCAACTTGTTGAGACGAGTCTGTGCATCCTTCTTTGTCTTTTCAAACATTTCGTGAGCAGCTTCCTGTCCCTTGAGTCTTGGCAAGTTGAAGTAACGAGCTTCTGCCATCAAGAAGGATTCGAACTTAGACCAGTCAGGTGTCTTAGTTGAGTCGATCTGTAATGGTTTTTCAAGTCTTGGGTCGAATCTATAAAGTGATGTATAACCACAAGCAACTGCTTCCTTCTGTCTAGTTGGAGCACTGATGAGACCACCCTTAATACCGTGTTCTGCACATGGGCAGTAAGCGATAATGATAGATGGACCATTGTAGCTTTCAGCTTCCTTGAATGCCTTGATTGTCTGCATCTGGTTTGCACCCATAGATACGGAAGCAACATAAGCTGTTCCATATTCCATGAAGATCTGACCAAGATCCTTCTTAGCTGTTGGCTTACCACCTGCAGCGAACTTAGCGATTGCAGAGTAGTTTGTAGACTTAGAAGCCTGACCACCAGTGTTAGAATATGTTTCTGTATCAAGAACAAGAACGTTAACGTTCAGGTTGTTAGCCATAACGTGGTCTAATCCACCGTAACCGATATCATATGACCATCCGTCACCACCAACGATCCATACAGACTTACCAACAAGGTCTCTTTCCATTTCAAGTAATGGCTTAACTGCTTCAACACTAGAAGCCTTAACAGCAGCAACTAATTCATCCTTAACAGCACGCTGAGCGTTTCTGTCTTCCTTAGCATCAAGATACTTAGTGAATGCTTCCTTGCAAGCTGGTTCAACCTTATCGATGTTTTCTTCGATGATACGTAAGATTCTAGCAGACTTTGTAGCCTGAGCTACTGCCATACCAAATCCGTATTCAGCGTTATCTTCGAATAATGAGTTAGCCCAAGCAACACCATTTCCATCAGCATCTGTTGTGAATGGGTTAGATGGAGTAGCAGAGCAGTAGATCATAGAACATCCAGTAGCGTTTGCTACGAGCATGTCCTTACCGAATAACTGAGATACTAATCTGTAGTAAGGAGCTTCACCACATCCTGGGCAGCATCCAGATACTTCAAAGTATGGCTTTTCAAGAGATACACCAGCAACTGTGTTGCCATTGCCATATTGTGGCTTTTCAGGTGTCTTCTTGTAGAGGTAATCAGCTACAGGTTCCTGCTTTGTCTGTGTTGCGATTGGCTTAGCAACAAGAGCCTTTGGATTTTCCTTAGTTCCATCACCAACTGGACAAGCTGTAATACATACACCACAACCTACACAGTTTTCAGTAGCAAGCTGGATTCTGAACTTTAAGCCTTCTTCCTTAGCCTTGCCATAAAGTGGAGATGGATCCTTATATGTTAATTCGAATCCGTTTTCGTTAGCAATCTTGCTAGCTTCTGCACATTCTTCTGGAGTCATTAAGAATGGACGGATTGTTGCGTGTGGACATGCGAATGCACACTGACCACACTGGATGCACTTGTCAGCATTCCATTCAGGAACATACGCAGCAATGTTACGTACTTCTCTGAATGATACGTCTTCCTTCATAGTACCATCAAGTAATTCAGGATCCATGAATTCAGAAACCTTCATATCATAGCCTTCAAGAGCATTGATCTTCTGAACATAACCATCATAGTAAGCATCTCCTGTTTCAGCATAGAGAGCACCCTTACTAGATAGATTACTCCATTCTGGCTTAACTGTTACTTCAACTAAACCAGAAGCACCCTTGTTAATAGCAGCAATGTTGTTATTAACTACATCTTCACCCTTACGAGCATAAGTTGTACGAGCGGAGTCTTCCATGAGCTGTAAGCTCTTAGAATATGGCATGATCTGTTCATTTAATTTGAAGAATGCAGACTGAAGAATTGTATTTGTGTGAGTACCCATATGAGTTTCACGAGCAATTGCGTTTGCATTGATAATATAGAACTTTGCATGCTTGTCAGCTAAGCCCTTTAACATTCTGTTAGGGAGCTTATCTTCTACTTCATCAGCAGACATTGTTGTGTTCAATAAGAATGTACCGCCATCCTTCAAATCACGAACCATGTCAAACTTGAATGCATAAGATTCCTGAGATGAAGAAATGAAGTCAGCCTTGTTGATATAGTATGGAGAATGAATTGGAGTAGGACCAAATCTTAAGTGAGATCTAGTTACACCACCAGCCTTCTTTGAGTCATAAGCAAAGTATGCCTGTGAATAAAGATCTGTGTTGTTACCAATGATCTTAACTGTGGACTTGTTAGCACCTACAGTACCATCAGCACCTAAACCATAGAATAAGCATGTGGAATAGTCAGCATCTACATGAATATCAACTGGTTCAAGGGATAGATTTGTAACATCATCTTCAATACCGATTGTGAACTCTTCCTTAGGAGCATCCTTCTTGAGTTCTTCATATACAGCGTTGATATCAGATGGGTTAGTATCCTTAGAAGATAGACCATAACGACCACCAATGAATGTGATATCCTTATGATTTCTTAATGCATAGCATACATCTAAGAATAATGGTTCTCTTGTACCAACTTCCTTAGCACGGTCAAGAACAGCAATCTTCTTAACTGTTGCTGGTAATACATCTTCAAGATAGTTCTGAGCGAATGGTCTGTAGAGGTAAACCTTGATCAAACCAACTTTTTCGCCTCTAGCTACTAAAGTGTTTACTGTTTCTGTAATTGTATCAGTTACAGAACCCATAGCTACGATAACTCTTTCAGCATCTGGAGCACCAACATATACGAATGGAGCATAGTCACGTCCTGTATGTTCAGAAACAGCCTTCATGTATTTAGCAACGATTTCTGGAACAGCTGCGAAATGCTTATTCTGTGCTTCTTCAGCCTGGAAGAAGATATCATCATTCTGGTTTGTACCACGTACAACTGGGTTTGTATGTGGGTTAAGAGCCTTCTTACGGAATGCTTCTAGCTTATCCTGTGGCAGTAAGCTCTTTAAGAAGTCGTAATCCATAACTTCGATCTTGTCGTATTCATGAGAAGTACGGAAACCATCAAAGAAATGCATTACTGGTACACTACCATCAATAGCAACCAAGTGTGCAACACCAGCAAGATCCATACAATCCTGTACGGAGTGGGAGCACATCATAACGATACCTGTTTGGCGACAAGCATAAACGTCAGAATGATCACCAAAAATAGATAATGTGTGTGTAGCTAAAGAACGAGCTGCTACATGGATTACACCTGGTAAAAGTTCACCCTTTAACTTGTAAATATTAGGGATCATTAATAATAGACCCTGTGAAGCAGTGAATGTTGTTGAAAGTGATCCAGCTTGTAATGCACCGTGGATTGCACCTGCAGCACCTCCTTCTGCCTGCATTTCGACGACTTTTACCTTATCGCCGAAGATGTTTGTACGACCAGCTGTTGCCCAGTCGTCAACATGTTCTGCCATCGGAGAAGATGGCGTAATTGGATAGATACCGGCAACTTCCGTAAAAGCGTATGCGGAATGGGCTGTCGCAGTATTACCATCCATGGCTTCGAAAACCTTTTTGTTCTCTGTACTCATATGTCCTCCTATTTTTTTGCCATATAAATTATACTCTCTTTTGAAAACGTTTTACAAAAATTTTTATAAATTTGTACAAATATTCACAAATATTATTTTATTGATTTTACATTTTTCTGTTTTAAATAAAGCTTTTCTTCATATTCTTTCTTTTTTCTAGAAATATTATTTTTTTCTATAACTAAAATAAAACATCCAGATTTTCATCTGGATGTATTTATTTTACTTCTTTTTCTTTTCGTCTTTTGCTTCCTTAGGTTTTACACCCATGGATTTCATAACCTGACGAACCTGTGCTTCACTTGGTTTTCTTCCCATCTGCATGAACATTGCACGAATCATCTTTTCATTGATTGGTGGATTTTCTTCAATCTGCTTCTGGAAATAGTTTCTAGAAACAAAGAATGTAATCACTGCTGCAACAGCTGCACCAGCTACAAACCATAAAACACTTGACCAAAATGTACTCATCATTAATACCTACCTTTTTAAACGTCACTAAGCATTATATCAAATAACAATGAGATTTCCTATATGATTCATTCAGAATCTTTTTTAGAAATTTCAATTCCTAGTACAGATAACTGCTCAGGATCAACATTACCAGGTGCATCGGACATGAGATCTAAGGAAGAGTTTGTTGTTGGGAATGCTACAACATCACGAATATTGTCTGTTCCCGCAAGAACCATTGTTAATCTTTCTAGACCAATACCAACGCCACCATGTGGAGGAGTGCCAAACTTGAATGCATCCAGGAAGAAGCCAAATCTTTCCTTTGCCTTTTCCATAGATAATCCAATTGCTTCAAATACCTTTTCCTGAAGATCCTGATCATGAATACGAATTGAACCAGATAATAATTCATATCCGTTTAATACTAAGTCATATGCTCTGGATGATACATGTTCTGGATCAGAGAACAGCTTATCAATATCTTCTTCCTTAGGTGCTGTAAATGGATGATGTGCAGCTACCCATCTGTTTTCTTCTTCAGAATACTCAAACATTGGGAAATCTGTTACCCATAAGAACTTATAGCATTCACCAGCTGGAATGAGATTTAATTCATGTGCAAGCTTGACTCTTAATGCACCAAGAGAAGATTCAACGATACGATTGTTATCCGCAATGATAAGAACAAGATCGCCATCTTTCATTTCCAATCTTTCAACAACTGCATTCTTTTCTTCTTCACTCAATGGCTTCACGATAGAACCTGTCAGTTCTCCATTTGCCATCTTCAGATATGCAAGTGCCTTTGCCTTGAATCCGTGTTTTACAAATTCCTGCAGCTTATCTAATCCCTTACGAGAATATTTATCCTGTGCATTTTCAAACTTCAATGCACCAATCATTCCTCTTGGATCTTCTACAACATTTTTAAATACTGCGAATTCAGTATTCTTGAACAAATCAGTAATATCCTGGATTTCATTTCCAAATCTTAGATCTGGTTTATCAGAACCATATCTCTTCATACATTCTTCCCATGGAAGACGTACAAAATGATCTTCTAAGTCATAGTTCTTTGTTTCTTTGAAGATATTCTTCATAAGATTTTCAACGATACCGAAAATTGTATCTTCATCACCAAAACTCATTTCAATATCGATCTGTGTAAATTCTGGCTGACGGTCTGCTCTTAGATCCTCATCTCTAAAACATCTTGCAATCTGGAAATACTTTTCCATACCGCCAATCATACATAACTGCTTATAGATCTGTGGAGACTGTGGAAGTGCCCAGAAATGTCCATTGTAGATTCTTGATGGTACAAGATAGTCTCTTGCACCTTCTGGTGTACTCTTTGCTAAAATTGGTGTTTCAATTTCAATGAATCCTTCCTGATCAAGAACTCTTCTAGCAACCATACAGATCTTATGTCTTAAGATCAGATTCTTTTGAATTGTTGCTCTTCTTAAGTCAAGATAGCGATACTTCAATCTTGTATCTTCATTTGTTGTGGAATTTTCAGATAGATCAATTGGAAGAACATCAGAGCTGTTAACAATCACAACATCTTCTGCATGTACTTCAATTTCACCAGTTGCCATCTTAGGATTTGCATCCTTACGTAACTGTACTGTACCTGTTACCTGTAAAATATATTCATTACGAACATCTTTTACCTTTTCTGCCATTGTTTCATCAAATGTTACCTGAACAATGCCACTGCGATCTCTTAGATCAATAAATACTAATGATCCAAGATTTCTTCTTTTTGCTACCCATCCAATCAAAGTTACTTTTTCGCCAGCATTTGCTGCGCGTAAAGTTCCATTTTCATGTGTTCTTTTCATTACTTGTTACCTTCCCATTTTCCAATCGTTTCAATCAATTCTTCTTTCTTGATTGTGATTTGTTCTTCGCCACTCTTCTTGACATTACATGTTCCATTAGCAACTTCTTCTTCACCGATGATAACAATGTATTTTGCCTTCTTTCGATCTGCAGATTTGAACTGTGCTTTTAAGCCACGCTTTACAAGGTTTCCCTCTGCAACATATCCTTCATGTCTTAGCATCTGTGTATATGTTAGAACTGCATCATTCACATCCCCAAGACCAATGACATAGGCATCTAGATCATCTGTATGACCAAAATCATGTCCTTCTTCTCTAGCTAAGGAAATCAATCTTTCTAGACCGATTGCAAAGCCAATACCACTCATCTGTGGTCCACCATAGTATTCAACAAAGTGATCATATCTGCCACCTGCGAAAATTGTTGCCTGTGATCCAGATTCTGGACGTGTTGAAACGACTTCAAACACTGTATGTGTATAGTAGTCTAGACCTCTAACAAGTCTTTCATCGATTTCATATGGAATGCCTAGTGCATCCAATGCTTTCAATACACGTGCAAAATAATCTTTACTTTCATCATTGAGATATTCACTTAATGATGGTGCCTGTTTCATACAGTCAAGATCATGGTCAACTTTACAGTCAAGAATTCTTAATGGATTCTGTTCAAATCTTCTATGGCAGTCAGAACATAATTCATCTAAATGTGGTTCAAAATGCTTCTTTAAAGCTTCTCTATATGCACTTCTAGAATCATCATCTCCCAATGTGTTGATCAATACCTTCACAGAAGAAATTCCCATCTTCTTAACAATGTCATAGCCAAGTGCAATTGTTTCCGCATCTAATTCTGGAGACTTTGCACCAATATTTTCAACACCAAACTGTGTAAATTGACGCTGTCTACCCTTCTGTGGACGTTCATGTCTGAACATTGCTCCACAATAATAGAATCTAGCAGGAAGTTCCATAGATCCATATAGCTTATGCTGATCAAATGCACGAATGACACCAGCTGTTCCTTCTGGTCTCAATGTATAGGAATCACTTCCCATCTGAAATGTATACATTTCCTTATTTACCATATCAGAGGAATCGTTTTCTCTTTTAAATACATTTGTACTTTCAAAATATGGTGTGCGGATTTCCTGATAGCGGTATACTCTTGTTACTTCTTTAATGACATCTTCAACATCATGCCAGGCGTTCATCTCTTCTGGTAAAATGTCGTATGTTCCTCTAGGTGTCTGATAGTTCATATTAACCTCCTTTATATAAACAAAAAACGCCCTTTATACAAAAGGACGCTCATAGCGCGGTACCACCTTTATTCACATCTAAATGATTAGATGCACACTTCATTACCTTAACGCGGTTAACGAATATTCCTACGTATCTTTCAGAATATCTTCTCCAGAGTGTCTTTTCTTATTGATTACATTCAATGCTTTCACCTGATCATTGTCTCTAAAAATGTATCTTTAAGAATTTCTCTTTCATCGAAATTGCATAAGCATTATAAACTTCTTTTCTATAATAAACAAGTGAATTAGTGGAAGCCACGATCAACATCCACAACAGATTCCACTTTTCTGATATTCGCAATCAATGTATTCAAATGTTCTACATCATGCACACGTACAGTCAGCTTTAATGTTGAAATCAATAGTTCATGATTAACATCTGCATTGATTTTATCAATTGGTGCTTTAAATTGAGAAATGACTGTCAATATATCTGTCACAAGGAATGCACGATCACGTGCAGTAATCACAATTTCAGATTCATATGTACGTGTTGGATCACCTGCATCCCACATAACATCAATCAATCTTGCATTGGCAGAATGAATATTTGGACACATAGCACGATGTACTTTAACACCTTCTCCTTTAGTAATAAATCCTTTGATTTCATCACCATATACAGGTAAACAACACTGTGCAATACTCATTCTCATAGATTCAATCCCTGGAACGATAATACCCGTTTTTGTATTTGCCTTTTTACTTGTATCACGATTTGTAATACGAGAAATTGCCTGCTCTTCAAAGTCTGTAACGCGTGCTTTCTGACGTGTCAGTTTTTCAGTAACGACTGTTGGGTTGATGGATTTGACTGCGATTCCATACATGAAATCAACATAAGAACCAACCTGGAAATCATGATAGATTGCTTCTAAATGCTTCTTATCCATGTATTCTTTTGCATCAAACCCACGTTTTGTTAATTCTTCTCTTAATAGTTTTTCACCTAGATCAACAAGTTCAGAACGTTTTTCTGTTTCTTTTTTCTGCAGGAAATTACGAATCTTGTTTCTTGCCTGATTTGTTTTAACAAACTGCAGCCAGTCTTCACTTGGTTCTGTTCCTTTTCTAGTCTTGATTTCAATGACATCACCTGTATGTAATTCTGTATTTAAAGGAACCATGACTCCATTGACAACTGCGCCAACACAAGTATGTCCGACATCCGTATGAACACGATACGCAAAATCAATTGGTGTAGCTCCACTAGGAAGATCAATAACACGTCCCATTGGTGTCATTACATAGACATTTGCTTCAAATACATCGTGCTGTAATGTTGCCATGTATTCACTTGCAGATTCAGAAGCACTTTCTTCTTCTGAATATAATGCAAAGTTTTTAAACCAGCCAAGTTTTTCTTCAATCTGCTTCTGTTCAATCTTTGGATTATAGTTTGAACCTTCTTTATATCTCCAATGTGCCGCAACACCGTTTTCAGCAATGCTGTCCATTTCTTCTGTACGAATCTGTACTTCAAAGATTTTTCCATCATCACCAATAATTGTTGTATGCAATGACTGATACATGTTTGGCTTAGGCATTGCGATATAATCTTTGAGTCTTCCTGGAATTGGCTTGTATTTTGCGTGAATATAGCCAAGAATCTCATAACAGTTCAGCTCCGACTGTGTAATGATACGGATTGCAAGAAGATCCAGGATCTGATCAAAACGCTTATGCTTTTTGATCATTTTATTATAAATAGAATATAGATGCTTGCTTCTGCCAAAAATTCTAAACTGCAGGTGATTCTCATTCAGCATGTCAGTAATTTCAGAAATCATATGCGAAACCGCAGCATCTCTTTCTGTCTTTTTAGCTTCTACTAAACTTGCGATATGATGATACTCTTCACGGTTCAAATAATAAAAGCAAAGATCTTCTAATTCATTTTTAATTGCACTGATACCTAAACGATGAGCAATTGGTGCATAGACATCTAATGTTTCTGCCGCAATACGTTTCTGACTTGCTTCTGGCTGATATTGCAATGTTCTCATATTGTGGAGTCGATCACATAGCTTTACAAGAATGACACGTACATCCTTTGCCATCGCAATAAAGATTTTTCTATGATTGGCTGCCTGATATTCAGGGTCATCTTTTCCTTTAAAACGTAATGTACCAATTTTTGTAACTGCTTCTACGATATCTGCGATTTCATCATCAAATTCTTCCGCAAGTTCATCTCTAGAAATACCACAATCTTCAATGACATCATGCAGAAAGCCAGCTGCTACTGTTCTAGGGCCACACTTCAAAGTCGCAAGGATATAGGCAACATTAATTAAATGAACAAGATAAGGTTCTCCAGAACGGCGAAACTGGCCAGCATGTTTTTCACTGGCATAATTCGCCGCATGTTCAACGATTTGAATATTTTCTTCATTATGAATATATGTTCTGACTTCTTTTAGAACATCATTAATTCCGATATCTTTGTTCTTTTCTTTCATGTTAACCTCCCCTCTTGATAAAAATCGAAGAATCACTCTTCGATTTTTACTTATTAAGCATGATAAAATCAGTTGTCACTAAGATTTAAAATACTATAGACATCGTAGTCTTTTAAAGTACCACGGCCATCCATGCCATTGCCATATAATTCAATGACAAATGCACATCCAACAACTTCACCACCAAGTTTTTCAACCATTTTAGCACTTGCTTCTGCAGTACCACCTGTAGCGAGCAAGTCATCAATGATCAATACTTTATCCCCTGCCTCAATTGCATCTTTATGCATGCAAACTTCATTTGATCCATATTCAAGATCATACTTTTCACTGACTGTTTCGCGAGGAAGTTTTCCAGGTTTTCTAACTGGAACAAATCCAAGAGAAAGTTCAGCAGCTACTGGACATCCAAACCAGAATCCTCTTGCTTCTGGTCCAGCAATCTTTGTTGCACCTACTTTTTTAGCATAGTCGCAGAATAAACGAATTGTTTCTTTGTATGCTTCTGGATTAGATAGAATTGGTGTAACATCTCTAAACAGAATTCCTTCTTTTGGGAATCCTGGAATAGATGCAATATAGTTTTCTAGATTTAATGACATATTTTTCCTCCAAATTTGAAAATAATATAGATATTATATCTCAATGTAATATTTCTTCCACTATCATCTGTAAAGAAATTTTTCCACGGAAACGATTTATTTGTAATTTTCCGACAAATCCATTTACATTTTCTTGTGTCGAAATACCTTTTCGCTTATAGACAATTGCATCTAATACGCTATCTTTTAATTGTATTTCATAGCGAATTGTTTTCGGCGTTTCTTTTTGAGAAATCACAGAAACATCTTTTAAGGCAAACAATGGTTCCATCATCGTTCTAGGATATGGTGAGAGTTTGGATAAATCAACAATGGTATCAAAATTCACATCTTCTTCTGAAAGAAGAATGGCTTTTTTCTTTTCTTGCGTAAAGTGAATTTGCTGATGCTGCAGCTTATAGCTGACGTGTTCTTTTAATACCGTCAGATCTTCTTCCTTAATAGAAATCCCAACTGCCTGCTCATGTCCACCAAATGCAACCTTCTGATCAAAATCAGAAAGAAAATCAAACAGATTAAATCCTGGAACACTTCTGCCACTGCCTTTGATCAATGTATTGCTTTTGGAAAGAACAATAAAAGGTTTATGGTATGTATTCGCAAGTCTTCCCGCAACCAGTCCACAAATACCTTCATGAAATGCTGGGCTGTAGATAATCTGAATCAAAGAATCATCAATCATTTTTTCAGCACATCTATTTTCAATTTCTGATAATTCTTTTCTTTTTTCGTTGACAGTATTCAGCTGTGCAGAATAGGAAGCAATCACATTATCATCTTTGGATAAGAGAAATGGAACCAATGTATTTACATTTGAAATATCATTCATTCTTCCTACTGCATTCAACTTTGGAACAATATTAAATGCAATCGCTGTTTCATCAACAGAAGAATAATATGGCAGTAAAGAACGTAAAGACTTTACTCTGCCTTGCTTCATAATAGAAATACCTTTTTTGATCAGCTTGCGTGTTTCTTTCCACTCAGGCATCACATCTCCAATCAAGGCAACACTGCACAAGGCAACAAGCTCATCAAATTCACTGCCAGTACCAATCAGATTTCTGCTGATTTCCAATGCAACCCCAGCACCTGAAAGATATGAAAATACACTTTCCATATAGTCAGGATGCACAACAATATCTGCTTCGACTTCTTCTTCAATTTCATGATGATCCGTAACAATCACAAACATTCCAAGCTGTTTTGCTTT
The DNA here is from genome assembly GCA_934725105.1 of uncultured Bulleidia sp. Classification (GTDB taxonomy): domain Bacteria; phylum Bacillota_I; class Bacilli_A; order Erysipelotrichales; family Erysipelotrichaceae; genus Bulleidia. The sequence continues at coordinate 28,238 of CAKVBD010000003.1, forward strand.
CTGTAAAGCATCATGTGCTTTGACACCATTATCTACAGTCAAGATAACAGAATATCCTTTCTGATATGCAAGTTCTACTGTCCTCACATTTAAGCCATAGCCTTCTTTAAAACGGTCTGGAATATAGTATCCATTTTCAATGCCAAATACATCTAATGTTCGTTTCATGATTGCGGTTGAACAAATACCATCTGCATCATAGTCACCACCAACAAACACTTTTTCATGATTGTTTTTTGCTTCCATCAGCCTTGTGCATGCTTTTAAAACACAATCTGCTTTAGACACAGAAAGATGATCATCTGAAGAAAGAAGATCATAGATCAATGCATCATCCATATTGGATGCGGCAATCAGTTTTCCACTCAATTTACCAACATTCCATTTTTCCACGATTTCTTTTTCATCGACGGTAATGAGTTCATGATCCATGCAATGCTAACTCCTCAAATATACGGCCTCTTTCTTCAAAGTTTTTAAAATGATCATAGGAACTTGCAGCTGGAGATAATACAACGCTATGTCCTTTACGACAGATCTGTTTTGCTAAAGAAACGGCTTCTTCAAGATTTTCTACTTCATATAGACCATCTCTATCAAATCCTTTTTCTTTCATTTCCTGATGAATTCTTTTTCCAGTTGCATACATGAAAATGACTTGAATATCTTTTTTCTCATTGAAATATGCTTCTAATTCATTATATTCAATGCCACGATCCATTCCACCAACAAGTACGACATCTGCATCATCAATCGACTGTAATGCCTGAATACATGCCTGACCAATTGTGGAAATAGAATCATTGATATAGCGAATTCCATCCTTTGTACCAATGTTTTCTAGACGATGATGTAAAGGATGAAATTGATTACAGGCATCTAAAACCTGCTGCTCATTGATTCCAAGTGCATCCGCAATATACCATGCAACTGCTAAATTCTGATAGTTATGCTGACCAATCAATGAACAATGATCTACTGTGAGTGTCTTATGTGGAATATGCAATTCTTTTCCATCAGCATAGATATCTTTTCCAATCAATACTGGTTTTACAGGTGCTTTTTCAATATAGCCATATTGATTCAGCATTGTATGCATGATTGCGATATCTCCTGCATGCATATTTTTGATGTTGTTAAACTTTGCATCTCCATATTTCTTGAAAGAACCATAGTGATCTAAATGTTCTTCAAAGAGGTTTAAATATACGCCAATATGAGGAGAATATGGGCAATACTCTAACTGATGACAAGATATTTCAAAAGCAGCATATGCACCTTTTTCCATTTCTTCAATTGCATCAAAACATGCAACGCCAATATTACCAACAAGTACAGTTGGATACTTTTCACGCAATAATTCCGCAACAAGAGATGTAGTTGTAGATTTTCCTTTTGTTCCTGTAATGCCAATTGTTTTTGCAGCATAATGCTTTAAAAACAATTGTGCTTCTCCACTGATATTGTCTAATGGCTGTCCTGCAGGTACAACAATTCCAGGTGCTTTCATCACTAGATCAAACTTAGAAAAATCACAGTCTTTATCATTCACACAAATGGTATGTTCTGTTGTTTCTTTTGCAACGTCTAAACCTTTTCCACCATCCGCAATTGTTATTTCCATCTCTGGAAATAATGAACGAATCAAACGATACGTTGCTTTCCCTTCAATTCCATATCCCCAGATACAAATATTTTTTCCTTCAAATTCTTGTTTCCATGTTTCTAACATTAAAAATCACGCAGCTTTCTTTTCAAGATTTCAGCATATTCTGAAGGAAGATTGTTTTCTTCATTGAATGCATTCATATCTACACTCTTATCTTTATATGCTTCATAATATGCAGTTGTTTTATAGTAGGACAATAATTCTGGCAATGGTTCATGCTTGCCCTCATGATGACGAATGGACATGCATAAAGCAATATTTACTTCATCTCTTGTACCAACACATTCAAATGGCTTGTCATCTAGAATTCCTGTTAATTGTTCAAACAGTTCTTTCATAGATGGATCATTTAACATATCTGTATGGAAGATATTGACAATCGTTTTATCATCCAGATATGCACAAAGCATGCAGCAGACAAACAAACACTTTGCACAATGACCACACCACTCACCCTTTTTAGAGCCAACATTACAGCTTCTAAATACTGGAAGATACGAAGTTAATCGAGAAAACAATCCCGCAATCTGTAATTCAGAAAGTGGTCTAAGCAAAGAAAAATATTGAATGTCCAATGTCAGATATCGTTTGCAGTATTCATGGAAATCTTTCTCAAACTCAAATGTCTTTGAATATTGATGATTCACTGTACTGCCTTTGATCGTTGATTCATTTGCACTCGATTCATTCGATAAAGTAATGTATTTTCTCTCATAAATCAAAGCAGTCAAATAAGAAGCAAATGCTGCCATGGCAGAGAATGGTGTATGACCATTGAGATACCCCTGCTTGTTGAGTGCAAGCATTCTTGGATCCAGTGTTCGCTTATTGATAACTAGATCTTTTCCTTCTTCGTAACCAGCTGCATGTGCAGAGTTAACTGCAGAAATGACAGGATTAATGATAAATGCACAATTATCTTTCTTGTAAGGAGCAAGCACATCCAGCGTAACAAAACTATCTTTTCCTCCACCTACAGGAATCAGATTTCCTTTGACTTCTGCTTCATATGGATCACCACTGATTTCTTCTCCACAGGAAGATAAATGCATAAATCCATCCGGATCTAATGGAATATTGTTAATGTAGAAAAATTCACCAAGTCCATGGAAATATAGCTTTTTCCACCATGCTATCTGATAGTCATCCAGCTTTCCACATTCCACAATAACATTTTCAGGACATGCGATTTTCCAATAAGAAATCAGTTCCACCATTCCTAGAGAAAATGCTGCTTCTTTAACAAATTTTGTATTTAAATGAGAAGGAATATCTTTTGGCTTTGGAATTGTCATTGTAGGAGCAAATTCTGAAAGGCCTTTTGCTTCAAAATGAAATGTAAATCGATATGCATCATTCAGATCTTCAATATCAAATGAATGATAATAAAACTCTGTATATTGCTTTCTTAGTTCTTCATATTTCATTGCAGTTCCTCCAATAGATCAATTACCTGTAAAAGATCTTCTTTTTCAAATTCAATATTCTCTCTCATTTCATCATCCGGCTTGATCGTATCCTGAATAAAGCAAGAATGCATACCTGCACGTTTTGCGGCTAGAATACCCATCTTGGAATCTTCCAAAACAAGACAGTTTTCTGGATCTACACCTAAAATAGATGCACCAAGCAAGAAAATATCTGGATCTGGTTTTCCATGTTCTACCATATCACCACCAACAATGGAGTCAAAATGTAAAGGAACACTGACTGTACGAAGCAATGTCTCTACATATTCTTTCTTTGATGATGAACATACACAGCAAGGAATATGATTTTCATCTAAATATTGATTCAATGCAACCAAGCCTTTTTTATTCAAACCATCTGGATAAAAAGACGCCCAGAAATCTAAATCAAATCTTTTCTTTCTAGATGCATCTAAAATATCTTGTAAATGCGGAACAGTTTCAAAATAAGGTGTTAAAGCTCTTGTATCTTTTACACCAGTAATTGCCACAAATAAATCATCTGGAATTTCGACACCAAAGCTTCTTCCAATTTCTCTCCACATATCCTGAGCGACTCTTTCTGTATCAAACATCAATCCATCGCAGTCAAATAAAACAGCTTTCATCTTCATATATAAACCTCAAAAAAATAGACAGCACATTGTGCTGTCTACTATTATAGCATTAAGCGTTGATTCCTTTGAATGTATATTCATCAAGCATTTCTTTATTCTGCTTGTTTTTCTTCTTTGGCTTATCCTTATGCTTTGTATGAGTTCTGAGATAGATCCATACACTTGGTGCAATAAACAAGGATGAGAATGTACCAGCAATCAAACCAACAAGCATAGCAAAGTTGAATGTAAAGATTGCATTACTTCCCATAGCAAGCAAGAAGATGACTGGGAACAGAGTTGTAATAGAGCCATAGAGTGACATCTTGATTGTATTATCTAATGAACTGTTCACAACTTCCTCATACTGTTCCTTGCTTAAGTTGCCCTTTTTGGATTCCATTGTTTCTCTAATTCTATCGAATACGATAATAGAGTTATTGATAGAATAACCAATGATTGTTAACAAGACAGAAATTAATTCTGTATTAATTTCGTATCTGGCAATCATGAATAGTGCCAATACCATGAATACGTCATGGAACAGTGCAACAAGACATCCAACTGCATAATCCCATTGATAACGGATTGTAATATATGCAAGCATTGCAACCCATGCAACGACTGTTAAAATAACTGCATTTCTAACAAGGTCCTTACCAACAACTGGAGTTACAACGTTATCGTTTGGTTCCTGTCCATATACATCTTTCAATTCTGCCTTTAGCTTTGTTAATTCATCTGTAGAGAATGTTTGCGTTGTTGTAGCGTATACAGAATTTTCTCCAGCAGCCTGATAAGCAAAGTCCTTATAGCCAAGAGTTTCCATTTCACTCTTCACTTCATCTGTTGTCAATGCGTTATCTGATGTAATTGTCAGCTTTGTACCAGAAGCAAAGTCAATACCAAGTTTTACAAAGCCATTACCCTTTGTCACATTGAAGATACCAAGGCATAAGGCAAGAGCGAAGATAGCTAAAGCTGCACGAATGACAAGCTTAGATTTCTGCACATAGTCAAACTGATGTGTTCCTGTATAGAATTGAGACTGTCCCTTAGATACATCTGGAATCTGTTCTTTCTTCACAGCGAACCATTCAGGATGATTATCTGCAATATGAGAATTTACAATGAGCTTTAACATGATTCTACTTAAAGCAACGTTCAACAACATTGTCATAATAACTGTAATGATCAACATTGTTGCAAATCCCTTAACAGAACCATTACCCCAGATATACATAATCAAGGCTGTAAGGAATGTTGTGAACTGTGAGTCAAAGATTGCTGAGAATGATACTGTCTGACCATCTCTAACTGCGTTTGGAACACTTCTACCCTTATATAGTTCTTGTCTGATTCTTTCGAAGTCGATGATATTAACGTCTACTGTCATACCAACACCAAGAACAAGAGCACCGATACCTGATAATGTAAATACTGCACCCATGAGTGAATACAGACCAAATACGCCCCAGATATATGCAACAAGCATAATTGCAGATACGATACCAGGAAGTCTGTACTTAACAATCATGAATAACATAACAAGTGCTACACCAATACCACCAGCCAATGCTGTTTTTGCTAAAGCATCCTGGCCAAACTGTGCAGAAACAACATTAGATGATAATTCAGTCATCTTAACTGGTAAAGAACCAGAATTGATCAAGTTAGCAAGTTCGCGTGCTTCTTCATCTGTGAAGTTACCAGAAATCTGGCAGTCACCAGAAATTTCAGAATTTACACTGGCAGCTGAAATATATTTAGGTTCTTCACCCTTTGCAGCTTTTGCTGCTTCTGTTTTATAGGAGTTTCCTTCTTCATAGTCAAGCCAGATAACCATGATATTGCTTCCACTTGTTTTCTTGGAAACTTCTTTTGTCATTTCAGCAAATTTAGTCTGATCTTTGATTTTTAATGAAACGATTGGCTGACCATTTTCATTATATGCTAAAGATGCACCACCTTCAGTTAAGATAGATGAATCAGCTAGTTCATTATCATCAACATCTCTAAATGTCAGATTAGCAGTTGTACCGATCATTTCACGTGCTGCATCTTGATCTGTTACACCAGCCAGCTGAACTCTAACTCTGTCATCTCCTTCAACAGAAATACTTGGTTCAGATACACCTAATACATTAATACGTTTTGAAATTGAATTTACAACCGCATCCATGTCAATGGAGCTGTCTCCATTCAAAGGTTCTACTTGATACAAGATTTCGAATCCACCTTGCAGATCAAGTCCAAGGTTCAAATTTGATTTCACTGTACTATAAGTTGTTGTTACTAAAGCAAACAGAATAGCAACAATACTTATAAATACCGCAATTGAACTCTTTTTTGTTTTTGATTGCTTTGCCATTTTATTTTCCTCCAAAAAGATCTGCAAATTCACTTAAGTCTTGTGATGAACCTTTCACAATTGCATTACGTGCTAAAAAACGTACGATATCTTGTGCTTTTACAGATAGAACTTGATTGATTGCCGTATGAAGTGATCTAGGACAATCATTTTTCCAAAGACGATCTCTCAGATAGTCTTCCAGGTTTTCATACTGAAGCGAGGGAATTTCTTTGCTTTTCAGTTGCTGCATTTTTAATACCATCACAAGCTGAACACAGGTATTATTGACATCAAACACTTCCAAATCGATTTCCTCCTCCATTGATAACTAACCCATTATATCAAATTATTTGTTGATTTTTATACCGAATTAAAAAAAGGAATCAAATAATTGATCCCAATTAATATAAAGCAATCCATAGTCCAATACAAGCAAATATTGCTTCTACAAGCCAGAACATTTTTACAATGTTCACTTCTCTCATACCCTTGATTCTAAAGGCATAATGAATTGGCGTATACACAAATACTCTTTTATGCACTGTTCGAACGGATACCTGCTGAATGATAACACATAGTGTTTCAATAACAGGAACACCTGCGATAAAGATCAAAGGCAGTTCTGTTTTTGTTACCATTGCTAATGCAGCTAATACACCACCCAGTGCCAATGCACCAGTATCTCCCATAAATACCTTTGCTGGCTTTTTATTGTAATATAGGTATCCAAGCAAAGCACCAATCAAACACAGAACAAACATCAATACTGTATATTTCTGCTGTACATAGGTAATGATTGCATATGGTACTAAAGCAATGATTGTAACGCCACTGCTCAATCCATCCATACCATCCGTTAGATTCACCGCATTTGAACTTCCCGCAAACATAAATAACACAAGCAGGAAATACAGCCATCCTAAAGATAATGTTGTTTTAGAGAATGGAAGAATAATAGAAAGATCTCCATGCATACGATAGAGAAAGAAGAAAGCAGCTGCTAAAACGACCTGCATTGTAAATTTCTGCTTTGGTGTTAAACCATCATTGTTCTTTTTTACCGCAATCAGAAAGTCATCAATAAATCCAATCAAACCATATCCAACAAACGCTAAAATAATGATCCAGACATTTAGATCTTTCATGGAAGAAGGAAATGCAACAAGTGTCACTAAAATTGGAACAAGAATAAATAATACCCCACCCATAATTGGTGTACCTGCCTTCTTCTGATCATCTTCAAGTGCATATTCACTGACTGATTGTTTGAATGACAATTTTTTTAAATATGTGATAAACGGTGGCATCAGCACTAGAACAACTGCCAGACTAACAATAAAACCGATCATTAGTTTCAAAACCATAAAACGCCTCCATAGCCGTACAATTATATTACAATCTCTTAACCAAATTCAACTTTGATCGTTGTCCCCTTTTCCACAACTGTTCCAGGAGCAACTGATTGTGAGATGACATTTCCACTTCCACTCAATTCAAATCCAAATCCACTGACAGCCCACAATGACGATACATCTTTTCTAGTCCACCCAGATAAGTCGGGCATTGTAAATGCATTTGTATCTGTTAACAAGAATACTTTTTCTCCACTGACAACAGAACTGCCTGTTTTTGGAAATTGATCAATGACTGTATTTCCATTTCCTAATACGAGAGTCTGGCATCCTGTGGATGCTAATTTGCTATCTGCGTATTGAAGCGAATGATTCAACAAGTCAGGCATTGTACTTGTTGTAATTGTCTGTTGTGGTGTTTCTTCTGTAGAAGCAGTTGCATTATCTCCATTAGAGAATCCATATGTCTGTGCAACTTTTCTTAGAAGAGCTGTTGTTGCATCCGTCTGCGCATGTGCATTTGGATTATATTCTGCTTCAAATGCGTAATATACAAGAACCTGTGGATTATCTGCAGGAAGTGCAGCCATCAAAGATACAATCGTTGTATTACTTGTTTCATACGCATTACCATCACTGCCACTATCAGCAACCTGTGTCGTACCTGTTTTTGCAAGAATCTTGCATTCTGGAATCTGATAGAATCTTGCAGATCCATCTTCATCATTGGCAACTCGATACATGATGGATTGTACCTGTTTCGCGGTATCAGAAGTAATTGGGTTACCAACAACTGTTTTTTCTGCTTTATAGATGACTTTGCTTTCATCATATGGATCAACAATAGAATCAACAAAATACGGTTTTACCATTGTGCCATCTGAAAAAATGGAAGAATATGCCTGAAATAACTGCAACATTGTAACAGTACTACCCTGTCCATAAGATAAAGACAATTTATCTGCTGGCCATGTGAAATTCAATAGACCAGAACTTTCAGGCAATCCATCTGTATTAACATTAGAAAAGAAACCAAATTTCTTTAAATATTCTAGATGTGTTTCAGGCGTAATGTATTGCGTTTGAATTGTTGCCGCAATTGTATTTAACGAATAGATCAAACCATGGTCCAAATCAATTTGTCCATATTTTTTCTTTCTCGCATTATAGATACATCCATAATTATCTTCTGAATATGTCTGTACAGGATCATTCTTATTGTCAGATGTAAAACAGAATTCATTTCCATCCCCTAAAGCATTTCCATCATACTTGCCTTCATTGATTGCGGCAGCCCATGTAAATGTTTTTAATGTAGATCCTGGTTCATATGGTGTCTGTGCACCAATGTTTGTATAGTCTTCAATATTTTCCAGTGTATTTGGATTGAAGGATGGTGTCTGACCCCAGGCAATAACTTTTCCTGTGTTAATTTCCATTGCACCACCCCAGGCACGTGATACATTGAACATTTCTTTTGTTGTCTGAAAGGATTGTTCCAGTGTGGATTGAATTCCGGAATCTAATGTTAAATACACATTATCTCCATTCACTGCCGATACTTTTTCTTCTTTCATTCCTGGAAGAACATATCCATCTTTATCAACCTGATATGTTCTAGAACCATCTGTTCCTCTTAAATAGGAATCTAGATATAATTCCAATCCCATTTTACCAATAGTATTACCATTTTCATCCGATTGTGCGTAGCCAATCAAGTTTGATGCATATACATTATTTGGATAGACACGCTGAATCGAATCTGTAAATTCAATTCCTGTTAAATCAGATGCTTCAATTTCATCTTTCACACTTTTAGATAGGTTTCTACCACCAAGTCCCAATTCTGTCTGGTATTTATCTTGGGATAAATAATCCATAATTTTCTCTCGATCCATACGGAGAATCTTTGATAAAACATCAGCCGTATGTTCTTTGTCTTTGACATATGCAACGCTGCTTCCTACGGATGGTCTAGAAGAATCCAAGATACATACAATGTTATATGTCTTATTATCCTGTGCGATAATATTTCCATTACGATCTTTGATTTCTCCACGTAATGCCTGTTCTTTTTTTGTTACGATATTTTGATTATCTGCATATACACTTAGATCTGTACCGGAAAGGAGATGCACTTTACCAATAGATACGACAAAAACATTGGATGTAATGAGCATCATTATTCCCAATGTTACGCAAATAATATTTCGAATCGCATGATTGCGTCTTCTTTTTTTCATTTATTTCTCACTCCCCATCTTGTGAGCCATCTGTGATTGTGATGACATTATTCTGGTTGCGGCTCATGCCACTGCCAGCAGCGATTTCATCAACACGATCAGAGGAAGATAGAGTTTGAATTTCTACTTTTACAGCATCGTTCTGTGTTTGTATTGTAGCAATTTGAGAGTCAATAGATTGCTTCTGTGTACTTAAAGAATTGTTATAGGATCTTAAAAATAAAGATGAAAAAAGCGCAGCTGCAGCAGAAATGAAGAAAAGTCCGATGGATAATCGGAATAAATTGATTCTTCTTTTTTTCTTTTTTACAGTTACGATTTTTGCCATGATCTTATCCTTTTATTCTTTCGATCACACGTAGCTTTGCGCTATGTGAACGATGATTTTCATCTAGTTCTTCTTGTGTTGCTAATATAGGCTTCCGATTGATTAATTGGAAGGAGGCCTGCTCCATCTGTTCAACCTTCAATGGAATTCTAGGCTCAACAAATGGAGCAGAGGAATAGTCTTTAAATGTATTTTTTACAATACGGTCTTCTAATGAATGGAATGTGATGATTGCGCATCTGCCATTTACATCCAATAGATCCAACGCTTCTTCAATTCCTTTCTGCAATGCACCAAGTTCATTGTTTACCTCAATGCGGATTGCCTGGAAAGTCTGTTTTGCTGGGTGACCTTTTTTACGCAGTTCCTTTGCAGGAAGTGCAGATTTAATCACATCTACCAATTCAAATGTTGTTTTGATTGGTTGGATATTTCTCTTTTTTACGATTGCTTTTGCGATTGCATACGCATATCTTTCTTCACCATATTCTTTCAAGATTCTTGTCAGTTCCTTCTCAGAATATGTATTGACGACTTTCTCTGCGTCTAAATCTTGTTCCTGATTCATACGCATATCAAGTCTTGCATCAAAACGATAAGAAAAACCTCTTTGGGAATCATCAAACTGTGGTGAAGATACACCAAGGTCCATCATGATTCCATCTACTTTTTCAACGCCTCTTGCATGTAATTCTTCTTTCATTCTAGAAAAATCAGCATGAATCAGTGTTACTTTATCAAGTACGTCTTTTAGATTTTCTCTGGATTCTTTTAATGCCTGTTCATCTTTATCAAATGCATAGAGATGACCTGTTGTTAATTTCGAGATCAAATACTTTGCGTGCCCTGCTCTACCAAGAGTTCCATCAACATAAATACCGTCTGGTTTTACATCCAAGGAATCTACAGTTTCATGTAATAGTACTGATACGTGTTTCATTGTAATAAATCCGTCAATCCTTCTGCTAAGTTCTCAAAGCTTTCGCATGATTCATCATCATAGACATCATACTTTTCAGCTGGCCAGATCTCGAAATGGTCGCTGACACCTACAATGACACAATTCTTGATGATTTTTGTATCATCAATTTGAAACTGAGGCAATAAAATTCTTCCCTGACTGTCAATACTGCATTCATCTGCTTTACCTGTAATATGTCTTACAAATGCTCTTGCAGCGGCATTGGTCTTAGGAAGCTTGTTCAGTTTCATTACCATCTCACCCCATTTTTCTTCTGTATATGCGGCAAGACATCCGTCCATCCATTCAGTTACATAGACAGACGTAGAAAGTTGGTCACGAAATTTTGCAGGAATAATGAGTCTGTTTTTTGAATCCAGATTATGTCTGTACTCGCCCATGAACATAACCATCACTTTTCCTCCACTTTCTACCACTTCATGACACTATTCTACCACTTCTATAGTTGTATGCAAGAAAAAACTATACATTTCGTTCAATTTCATAAAACAAAAAAGAATATAGACCTAAGCCTATATTCTAATTCGTAAAATATTTGTTTTTTACTTAGCAGCGCTTGTTTCTGCACTACCTACATTACCACAATTAGGGCAAGCATGATGTGGACGCTTTACTTCGCCACATACAGGACACTTAACTAATGTTGGAGCTACAAGTTTATAATGTGTTCTTCTCTTGTCTCTTCTGTGTTTTGATACTCTTCTCTGCTGTACAGCCATTGTCTAGCACCTCCTACTATTCACTCTTGAATTGCTTCAGTTTTGCCAGACGCGGATCAATAAGATCTTTCCGGCTTTCCTGATACTCAGCTTCACTGTATACCTTCCAGCCATCGCCTTCAGGATACTCTCCTTCTTGAACATCACTCACTTCTAATGGAACTTCTAATAGAATGGCATCTATAATCGCATCCATCAAGTCAATGACTTCACCACTAACGACGCGTGTATCTTCTTCATCTGTTTCTTCAAATGAATATGTTTCATTACATTCAGAAACAAAAGGATACTCGATTGCTTCACCCGTAATAGAATCTGGAACAATCATTGTTCCTTCTACACGAAGCTCACAATAGAATCTGTCGTTTTCATCATCTAAGAATCCACTTCCAGATACATGTACATCTTTCACATCTTCAATCAGTAAATTACCATCAAATGCATGTGCATCAATCGTAACATCTTCATCAAAGTTTACGTGTACAGAATTTTTTAATAATTCACTTCTCGTCCATTTCATAAAGATATGCGCTCGTTAACGCTAAATTATTATAACAAAGACATTAACAAAGTCAATGTATTTCAACTTTTAGTGGATATTTTTCTTGATCCATGTTACTGCAGCCTGCATTGCTTCCAAAGAATCTTCTTCGTGCAGCACTTCATGTCTCATATGTGGGAAAAGTTTTGTATCAATATGCTTATATCCTGCATTTCGCAATCGTTGAATACTATCTGCAAACCCCTTTGTTCCACCAATGCATGGATCATCCTCTCCAGCAAACACATAGATTGGAAGATCTGGGTTTTTACATTGATACAAGGAAAGATCTCCCATTTTTGACATTAATGTAAATAAATCTAAATAGCCTTGTGAAGTAAATGGAACACCGCACAATTCATCATTGATATAGTCTTGTACATTATTTTTGTTATAGGAAAGCCAGTCAACATCTGTTTCTGGATTTTCAATTACTTTATTAAATGATCCCGTTGCCAGATTTTCCAAAAACCTGCTTTGACTATCTTTTCCTTTCACTTTCACTACAGCTTTCGCTAACAAAATGCCAAGCTTACATGCACCTTGATAACATGGAATACCGCATAAAATACACCCATCAATCAAAGCATCATGTTCCTGCAAAAAGACACGTCCAATAATTGTTCCCATGGAATGCCCAAAATAGATCAATGGGAGATCTGGATATTCTTCTTTTGCCATCTTGGCAATTTCAACTGCAGAATTCACTAATGTTTTCCATCCGTCCTGATCAGAGAAATATCCAAGCTTTCCATCTTTTGCACTTTTTCCATGCCCTGGCAAATCATACGTAATGCATGCAATTCCATTTTCATTCAAATATTTTGCAAATGCATCATAGCGTATTTTATGTTCCTGCATTCCATGAACGCAGAATACAACTGCCTTTGCATCCGTTTCCGGTCTATAAAACTTATACGACAAATTCTGTTCTTTCATTATAAAAATCCTCTTTTTCTTTTCTACTAACATTTTAGCATATATAGAAAAAAAGTCCGAAGATTACTCTTCAGACTAGATTTTATTCACCTTCAATGATTACGTTTGTGTAAACCTTGTTTACATCATCAACTTCATCTAGAAGATCCATGAGCTTATGATAAGCATCAATATCTTCCTGAGCTGTTAAAGTTACATATTCATCTGGAAGTAATGTAGCTTCACATACTTCAAATTCAACATTTGGAATTGCCTTTTCAATTACTTCCTGTGCCTTTCCAAAATCTGTGAAAGCTGTCTTCACTGTCATTGTTCCATCTTCACAAGATAAATCAACAACATCAACATCACCTTCCATTAAAATATCAAGCATGCCTTCTTCGTCTTCATAAGGGAAAACGAATAGACCAACAGACTGATATCCAAAAGATACTGCGCCGGCACCAGCTAATTTAGCACCGTGTGTCTTATTGAAGCATGTTTTAACATCTGTGATAGAACGATTTGTATTATCTGTCAAGCAGTCAACAATAATTGTTGAATTGCCTGGACCAAAACCTTCATATCTTGCTTCATCATAGTTATCATCTGAGCCACCTTTAGCTTTATCAATTGCTCTTTTAATGACATCTGCAGGTACCTGGTTCGATTTAGCCTCAGCAATCTTTCTCTTTAATGCTAGGTTCATATCAGGATCAGGGACGCCATTCTTAGCTGCAATATATAATTCTTTTCCAAATCTTGAGTACAGCTTTGATTTTTTTGCCGCTGTTTTAGCCATAGATGCTGCGCGGACTTCATGTGCTCTTCCCATCTTTCAATTACCTCTCTTTATTTATAACGTAAGAATTATATCAAAGAGGATGTAGAATGTGAAGAAAAAAAATTTGTGTTAAAATAATTGTACTATGAGTACATACGTAATAAGTGATCCACATGGCTGCAAAAAAGAATTTGATACCATGTTAGAAAAAATTAATTTTTCCAATGAATATGATGAGCTTTGGGTAAATGGTGATATCTGTGATCGAGGAAAAGAATCGATTGCTTTACTGCAGGAAATTATCGCAAACCCAAACATGCATATTGTATATGGAAACCATGATGTGTGGCTGGAAAAATATATGCAGGAATTGATCAACTGTAAAAAAGATAGCAATATGACTGATTTAACAGAAGATTTTATGAACTGGCTCCATTACAATGGTGGATATACAACAGCTGATCAATACATGGATCTTTCATTTCCTGAATGCTATGACATTAAACTGTATATGGAAGAAAACAAAAGATTCTATCAATATCTAGATGTTCATAATCAGAAGTTTCTTCTTGTACACGGTGGATTGTTAGACGAATACTACAAGCCAGATATTCACTTATCTGAAGTTCCACCAGAAGTACTTGTATGGTCACATATCGGAATTGATGATAATCCATTTTCTGATGTTACGATGATTGTTGGGCATGTACCAACATTCTGTTATGGACCTGAATATGAGAACAAAATCATACGCGGAAAAAATGATACGATCTTCCATATCGACTGTGGATGCGTCTATGGGAGAAGTCTTGGATGTATTCGCTTAGATGATAAAAAAGAATTCTATGTAAAGAGTTCTATGCCATATGTACATTGTTAAGAGGTCAATGACCTCTTTTCTTTTCCCCATAAAAAAAGATGACCACAATGGATCATCTTTTCAAATTACTTACTTTTCTACAACAGACTTAATTAATTCTGTAACTTCTTCGCAAGTATCTAATTCAACAGCCTTCGCAGCTAATTCCTGCATTTCTGCATAGCTTAGACCATTGATCATCTTACGAGCTCTTAAGATAGATGTAGCTGACATTGAGAATTCATCAAGACCAAGTCCTAATAGAACTGGAGCAGCAAGTTCATCGCCTGCCATTTCTCCACACATACCACACCATTTGCCATTCTTGTGAGCACCATCAATTGTCATCTTAACAAGTCTTAAGATAGATGGGTTCAATGGCTGATAGAGATAAGATACTGGTTCACTCATTCTATCTGCTGCCATAGAGTACTGGATCAAGTCGTTTGTACCAATGGAGAAGAAGTCAGCATACTTAGACAACTGATCAGCAAGTACTGCTGCAGCTGGGATTTCAATCATACAGCCAACTTCAATATTTTCACCAATCTTAACACCTTCACTGATTAATTCAGCCTTAGCTTCTTCATAGCAAGCCTTAGCTTCCTTAAATTCAGCAACTGTAGCGATCATTGGGAACATGATACATAAATGACCATAAGCTGAAGCTCTAATTAACGCTCTTAACTGTGTCTTGAAGATATCTTTTCTCTTTAAGCAGAAACGAACAGCTCTTACACCTAAGAATGGGTTCATTTCTTCTGGGAATGAATAGTAGTTTAACTTCTTATCACCACCGATATCTAATGTACGGATAACAACTGGTTTACCTTCCATTCTTTCAAGAACTTCTTTGTAAGCTGCATACTGTGTATCTTCATTAGGGAAATCATCTTCGCTCTTCATATATAAGAATTCAGAACGGAATAGACCTACACCTTCGCCACCGTTTGCTAATACGCCATCAACATCAGCTGGGGAACCGATATTACCAACTAATAATACCTTGTGACCATCTGTAGATACGGATGGCTGTTCCTTCATAGCAAATAAAGCAGCCTTTTCTGCAGCATATTCTTCAGCCTTCTTTTCATAAGACTTGATTTCTTCTTCACTAGGGTTAACGATAACTTCACCATTGATAGCATCTAAGATGATCATATCACCGTTATCTACACCTTCTAAGATACCTTTGCATCCAACAACTGCTGGAATTTCAAGAGATCTAGCCATAATTGCAGAGTGAGATGTACGTCCACCCATTTCAGTTGCGAATCCCTTTGCAAATTCTTTATTTAAAGAACCTGTATCAGATGGTGTAAGATCCTTGGCAACTACGATAACTGGTTCATCTAATGTAGATAAGTTTGGAATTTCTTTACCAGTTAAATTGCACATTAATCTGAATGTAACGTCACGAATATCTGCAGCTCTGCCTCTCATGTATTCATCATCCATAGCTTCAAACATTGCAACCATGTTACTGGAAACTGTGTTTGCGGCATATTCTGCATTGACATTATTATTCTTGATTTCTTCTTCGATCATGCCTCTAAATTCTGGGTCATTTGCCATCATTAAGTGAGCATCAAAAATAGCAAGTTCTTCTTCTTTCAAGCTCTTTGAAGCAACTGTCTTGATCTTTTCGATATCATTAACAGTCTTTGTAAAAGCAGCATCAAGCTTTGATAATTCTTCTTCTGCATTAGCATCTTTCTTCTGGATGTCCAATACAGGTTGAACAAGCTTATAAACTTTAGCGATAGCAATTCCTTGTGAAGCAGCAATACCTTTCAGCATTTTTTCTAATCCTCCTGCATATTTTTATTGATCATATCCATGACATTCTGCATTGTCTTCATTTCCAACATTTCGTTTTCATGAAATGCAAAACCATAGTATTCTTCAACATTCATTAAAAAATCAACAATTTCATAATCATCCATTTTTAACTCTTCAAATGTTGTATCCGCTTTCAAATCAGCGGAAAATCCCTTTGTTCTTTCTAAGATTTTATTAAGAATAGCCAATTGATTCATGAATATTCCTCTAAAAAAAATTTTAGCATTAATTACAAGTTTAAGCAATCAGCGATTTCATAGATTGCTTTTCGATCTAAACGATAGTATGAAGATCTGGACAAACTCTCAAAATACAGTTTGTTATCATTTTGATCAAAATAAATAGCACGTAAGAATAAGTTACTTTCTTTTGAGCATAGTTCTAAAACAAAGTTTAGATACCCAACCATTTCTAAATCTGAATGTGTCTGTTTTACATAATCAATCTTATGGTTATCATAACCATCTAATAAAAGACGATCAATGTTTTTTCGATAGCATTTTGCAATATACTTCACATCCTTCTTCAATTGTCTAAAGTTTTTCTTTCCTTTATACATCTTCCCCTTCCTTTCTACCCCTCTTGCTCCATATATAATACTATTCACAGTTTTTTCTAAATCTCCCTGAAATTTTTTAAAAAAATGACAAACTTCTAGAAGATTGATAAAATACTCGTGATAGTAAGGAGTCCTATGACAAATACATCTATAACGACATTATCTAAGAAAAGAATACTCATAACGCTGGCAATATTTATCTGTACACCTTTGCTGGCGCATTTAATAAACATCGCTGTTGTACAATATGATCTCTCATTAATGTTTTCACTAAATTTGGGTGCTGCTGTTATGATCATGTACAATTGGAATCTATTTGGCATCCATTATAATCGTGCAAAATATAACTTCATTGATACATGCATTTATTCTTTTATCGCATTTGTTCTGTTTACTTTATGGACATATATTAGCAACCGTTACTTAAAATGTATTGTCATTATGCCAAGGACAGAAGTACTCGTACGATACGGATATGCAAGAATTGGAATGCTGGTTGCATACTCCTTTTCAGAAGCAAGTATGCTTTGCATTGTAGAAAAATGTGCTACGGATCCATTAACGATTCATCACCGTGAATTGCAAATCATTTTATTATCTGGCATTTCCATTGGTTTATTAACTACTATCTTATTTCTTCCAAGCAAGAATCTATTAACAATATTGATTACCTTGTTATATAACGTTGTTCTCTGTACGATTCTTTCTTACTTGTATAATCAATCCAATTCCTTCATTCCAGGATTGATTGGTTTTGCGGGAAGTAATTTATTCTTCATGATTGCATCATTGTTATAAAAAAGCTGGGACAATCCAGCTTTTTTCAATTACTCATCGACTTCAATTAATCCATATCCGCCATTATGACGGGCATATACAACAGCGATTTTTTCACTGTCTTCATCTTTGTAGATATAGAAACTATGACCAGATAGCTCCATTTGCATGATTGCTTCATCTAGTACCATTTCTTCTGCAGTAACACTCTTTGTCTTTACTGGAATATCATTTTCTTCATCTGAATCAACTTCATCAATAAATGCTTGTGCAAGATGTTCTTTATGTCTCTTGCTTAGGCGGGTCTTTTGTCTTCTAATCTGATCTTCCAGCTTATCAATTGCTAAATCAACTGCTGCATAGAAATCATCATTTACTACTTCAGTTCTTAAAATACCGATCTTTGTTGGAATCGTAACTTCTACTTTCTGAGAATTCGGATAGACACGTGCAACGACTCTTACGATCGTATCATCATCGATAATCAGATACTTGCTCAATGATGAAATCTTCTTTTCGATCTTCTCCTTCATGGCTGGTGTAACAGTGACATTTTTACCTACAATTTCGAACCTCATAATAATTCCTCCTGTTAAAATTGTATAATACACACATGTGACGATTATTTTTTAGATATATCTTTTTGATAATTTTATTATAGCAGTTCTTTTGCTAATAATGTGAAAAAAAGATGAAGAAAAATAAAAAAGAAATACAAAAAAGAAGTTCATCTGCTGAACTTCTTACATTTTTTTCAACCAGCTATAAACAACCGTCATCGCATAGGAATCCATACCGCAATATTTCTTCAGATCTTCAATGATTTTTCTCTTTTCATCTTGATCTACATCATCATTATAATCTAAATGTCTCCATTGAAATACCGCATCCATTCCCTGACGAATATCCAACGCCTGATATCCTGGATCATCCATCATAGACATGATGGATTTCAAAGACCATTGTCCTCTCATTCTTGTATCATACACAGTTCCAGACAAGAATGGTAATTGAAGATCTTCCATTCTTTCATTGATGGATAATAGCTTCTGGCTTAAATCAGGAAACAGTTGTGCAAATTCTTGAATTCTCACTTTTTCTGCACCTTCTGCATTGTATGCAATAACTGTTCCAGTTGATGGAATATCTTTTGTCAGATTTTCTGCCATATCTCTACGGTCATCATGAATATTGAGATAAATCTTTTTCTGTAAAGATCCATCTTCCTGCATGATAATCAATGCATATTCAAATGGTAATACATCATATGGTTTCATTCCAATATATGGTGGAATAGCAAATCTTTCCCATTCAAAATCTAAAAATGCTATTGGATATTGAATTTTAGACAGCCAGGATTGCAAAGCTAAATGATCAACAAACAATCCTCCATTCAAATCTGCACAAATTTGAGCGAATTGTTGTCTGCTTCCTTCAATACGATCAATCTCAGCATCTTTTAAATAGCGTTTTCCTTCTTCCAGCATCTTATATTTTTCACTGGAAGCAATCAGTGTCAGAATAGAATTATCTTCCATTTTTTCTTCATGTGGGAAACATTGTTCGTAATAAATACATTTGCTTCTTCCTGTGCACTTATTCGTTCTTACAGGAGGATCTAGATCTTCCAATGTTGTATTTTCCATTTCTTCCAGTAAAGGATGTACATCTTTCATTGCCTGCAGAAGTGTTGGCTTGATTGGCTGCGTTGGATTATTTTTATTATTATAGAAACAGTCCGTCACAACAAATAGCTTTTCTGGATCAAGCTGTTTTCCACGAACATATTCTCCATTCAAATGAATCATGTAAATATCATTCACTTGAATTCCATTGTTTTCCAATACCCATAAAGTATCTGTATAAAATGCAAGATCATTTGTATGTGGATAAATACCAATAAATAGAAAATACAAATCCCATCCATGATTTGTACGATGTAGAAATGGTACTTTCACACGTAGAGAATCATATTCAAAGCGAGCCTTTACTAACCATTCATACTGTTCTAAAGCATCTAATGCTTTTTGTGCTTCATCCCCAACACTGCCAAGAAAATATTCTTGAATTCCTAATTTCTGAATTGCCAGATCGCTAACTTTTTCATCCAAACGAACAAATGGATGATATTCTGTCGTATCATCCTTTAAATCATTGAAATATAAGCGTGGACATCTAGAAAACTTTTTACAATCACTAATATGAAACATAAAATCACCTACGTTATTGTAACACACAAGTATCTTTGTTTCATCGTTGATGCAAAGCTTCTAAGATACTGTCTAAAACATTTGCCTCTAACTGCCCTGGCGCACTTGCATTCTTTGCACATCCAAATGTCATACAGGAATGAAATAATTCTCCAGAGATTCTTGAAATGACACCTAATTGAGACATCGACATTGATACAAGCAGGCAAGACGTTTTTTTTGATGCATCATTTGTTGCACGCAAAAGTGTCAAGACATCATCACTGTCTTTTGGCATATATGCTACTTTAGCAATATCACACTGCATTTGTTCCATTTTAGAAAAGCGATACATGATTTCTTCATAGGAAGGAGTCTTTGAAAAATCATGATTACTCATAATAACTTTCACACCATTTTCATGTGCATATTTCACAAGTGAAGTAATGATTTCTTCATCCAGAAAACACTCAAGGTCAACAAGATCGCAACATTGACTAGAAATCACCGGTTTCAATAGAGAACAATACTCTTCTTTGCTCACGCAGACATTTCCACCTTCATCTTGTGTTCGACACGTTACAAGTAATGGTGTTTCTCCTAGAAGATCACGTATTACATAAATATCATTTTTTACTTGATCCATATCTTCATAGAAATCAATTCTCCACTCAACAAGATCATATTTCAACCCTTGCAAATTAGAGATTTCCTCTTCTAATAAATGAAGATTCTTCCCCATGACAGGAACACAGATCTTAGGTGTTCCATTTCCAAATTCTATATTTCTTACAATCATATATTCACCTTTATCACATCAATAACAAAATAAATAATTGAACCACTGTTAAGCATAAAGAAACAGCTAACAATAAAAGAAGCAAAATAACCCAGAATTTCTGAAATCTGGAAAAACCTCTCAACAGATTTGTTTTGAATTTTTTATTCTTTTTCATATTCCTCAAACATTTTACAACGCAATAAAATATAAAAAAAGTATCTGTCTCCAGATACTCATCTATGGCGCAGGATCAGGGATTTGAACCCTGGCACCGGTTTCCCGATCTACGAGCTTTCCAAGCCCGCCCCTTCAACCGCTTGGGTAATCCTGCATTGCTTATCTAGTTTACAACAGATTAGAATGAAAAGCAAACATTATTTTATATCTATTTTTGTGAAAGCGTTGTTATTTTCGAATTTCCTCGATATAATGCCATTATACGGAGGAAAAATAAATGAAAAAATTATTAAATAGTCTTGCTGCAATTGCTATGGCAGCTTCACTCACTGCTTGTTCTTCTTCAAAGAGTTCTGCATATTCCGGAACAACAAAAGGTACAGCAAAAGGTATGGGTGACATTACTGTTACTTTAACATTAAAAGATGGTAAAATCACTGAATGTTCCGTTGACGGTGCTGGAGAAACAGAAGGAATCGGCACAAATGCTATTGATCAGTTACCTGGTGAAATTGTAAAGGAAAACAAGATCAGTGTTGATGGTGTGACTGGTGCAACAATCACTTCTGATGCAATTAAGGATGCAGCAAAAGCTGCTTTAGAAGCTGCTGGCTTAAACGCAAGCGACTACGAATAAACACTTTAAAGGATGCAAAACGCATCCTTTTTTCAATTCATAACAAAATAAAAAGCCAGTGATTTCTATTTCACTGGCATAGTTCATTGAAAAATAAATTTCATAACAGTCCCTGTATCAGAATGACTAAAATCATTACTGGCAACACGTATTGGAAATATGGTTTTAACTTCTTCGAGAGATGCATCCCCTTTCCTGTATTACATTCTTCTACATAAGAATCAAATCCCCATCCCCATTTTGTCGTACAGAATAACAAATAGATCAATGAACCAGCAGGAAGCAATAGATTCGATACAATGAAATCCTCAGAATCTAGAATATCTCTTCCTCCAATCAAATGTACATTAGATAGAACATTATAGCCAAGTGCACAAGGAATACTCATAACAAATACAATGATGCAGCAGATCAGTACTGCCTTTTTTCTAGAAAATTGAAAGTTTTCCATTGTTGTAGAAATCAGGTTTTCAAATACCGCAATCACCGTAGAAAAACTCGCAAATGACATAAACAGAAAAAATAATGCTCCCCATAATTGTCCACCTTGCATATGCATAAATACTTTTGGCAGTGTCATAAATATTAAAGATGGTCCAGCATCAGGATCTACGCCAAATGAGAAGCATGCTGGAAAAATAATCAATCCAGCCAGTAAAGCAATAAACGTATCTAAGGAAGCAATTGTAAATGCTTCACTAGTTAATGTCTTTTCACTAGACATGTAAGAGCCAAAGATTTCCATTGCCGCAATGCCTAATGACAATGTAAAGAACGCCTGATTCATCGCATTAGAAATAACAGTTGATATGCCTGTCTGCTGTAATCGTTCCATACTTGGCAAAAGATAAAATGCAATACCTGACTTTGCTCCAGGCAACAGACAGGAATGCACTGCTAAAACAACAATCAGTACAATAAGTGCACTCATCATAATCGTGGATATTTTTTCCAATCCCTTCTGCAATCCAAAAGAACATATCGCAAATCCACCAAAGACACTGATTGCCATATATAAAAGTAATTCTTTTGGACTGGCAAGCATATTGGAAAAAACCATATTCGCAGCTTCATTAGAAATACCATTAAATGTACCCTGTAAAAACTTCACAAAGTACGCAATCATCCATCCGCATACTGTTGTGTAATACATCATCAGCATCAAACACCCAAAAATACAGACCCATCCATGGATATGCCAGTATGAATTTTTTGGTTCTAGTTTCTCATATGCCTGTACAACAGAAGCTTTTGATGCTCTACCAACTGCTAATTCCATTGTCAATACAGGTAAACCCATAATAATTAAAAATAACAAATAAAACAGAACAAAAAAGCCCCCGCCGTTCTGTCCAGCAAGATATGGAAATTTCCATACATTTCCAATGCCAATTGCACAACCTGCAGATACAAGCAGGAAGCCAATACGTGATCCAAATTTTTCTCTTTTCATATTTTCCCCATTTTCAACAAGAAAAATCATACCGTCATTTCGTGTTTTTATCAAATCAAGCTATAATAAATGTATGTTACTAAAAAAAGAAATCAATTTAAATTATCTGGAAAACTGGCCTGAACATTATTATGAAATTAAGGATATCAATGAGAGAGAAAACATCTTAAAGTCTTATATTGAAAAGAATCCTGATTCATTAGATGACCAAACCCGATTACAGCTTCTACAAAAACGTTTTATATGTCTAAAAGATCATAAACGTGCAGATTTGTTTATGCGTGGATGGATCAATTCCAAGACATTATCAACAGAAAACATTCATTTCTTTAATAAAAAAAGAATAGAAAAAGAATTCAGACAATGCCTGGAAGATCTATGTATCCTGAATTATGAAAGAAGTCCCATTCTTCATGAAGAATGGAAAAGCTTTTCACAGGAATTTATTCTTTCCTGTATTGATTCCCATTCTTATAAGCAGGTTGCTGTGGGAATTGGTCATGTCAGTGATAAAAATGTTGCGATGCGTATTGCTGGAGACATTGATCACATCACAAAAAAGCTCCCTGCATCTTTCTTGCTTGAAGAAGAATGCAAAGAGCTTCATGATATTATGGTTGAAACATATCAACAGATGCTTGAAAACGGTGAACAGTATTGGAATGATTACTGTAATAATCTAAGATAATCATCTACATTCTCTATTGTTACTTTTTGATAAGGACTGCGAATATATCTACCATTCTTTAAATCAAACGAATCTAACGATTCGTTTTTTGCGAGTACAATTGACAAATCTGCAATCGCATCTGCCTGCATGATTCCATCATTATAGACAGTACCAATCATATTACCTTCCTTGACCTGTTCTAATCCATCTTCTGTGCCATCAATACCAATCACGATTGGCCATTGTTCTTTCGCAATTCCATTTTCATTTAATGCCTGAATTGCACCAATTGCCATCTCATCATTATTTGCCAGAATCAATTCAATATCAGTATTGAATTTTGATATCAGCTGTTTTGTTTTTGTACATGCCTGACTTCTATTCCAGTTAGCAATCGCAAAACTTAATTTTTCTAGAACAATACCTTCATCTGAAATTGTTTGAATCGATACATCCGTTCTAACAATTGCATCCTGATGTCCTGTTTCGCCTTCTAAAATAATATACTGAATTTTCCCATCTTGATTCTTGTCAACTTCTGGATGTTCTTTGATATAGTCTGAGACAATTTCACCTTGCATTTTTCCAGATTCATTCGCATCTGCACCTACATAATATAATCTTGTCCAGCTCTCTAAATCTTGTGAAACCAGTTCTCGATTAAAGAAAACAATTGGCACATTGGAATCTTCCGCCATACTGATAATTTTTTTCGGTGCAGTTCGATCAACAAGATTGACACAAATCACATCATAAGAATCATTTAACATATCAGAAACCTGACGATTTTGTGTTGATTGCGACTTTTCAGAATCCACAGATTTTACAATCACATTTTCATATGCATTCAATTGCTTTTCTATTCTAGATGATAATTCCATAATAAATGGATCATAAGAATCATAATAAGAAATACCAATACGAATCTTCTGTTTTTCTTCAATTGTCTTTTCTTTACAGCCTGTTAAAAATAACATTAGTGATAATAATCCATACAAAACTTTACGCATAATCAATCTCCGATTGGAAACAAAATACTTTCATTCTGTTTAGAAAACATGTTTTCTTTGTTTATCGTATAAAAATCAATCATTTTTTCTTTTCTTTCATGAGGAAACTTGATTCTCTGCACCATTAACTGTACTGCATAATATCCCATCATAAATGCATCAGGAACAAGCATGGATTGAATAATACCTTCATCTAATGCATTGACGTTCTGATCTGAACCACCAATACCATACAAGGGAATATTGTATTTCTTCGCAAAATCAATTCCAGAATCAAGAGAAACACTGTTTAATCCAATCACATAATTTGGAATATCTACAAACTTCAACTGTTCTTCCATTTCTGAAGAACTGCCACTAACGACCCAGTCAATTTTTGCTCCTGCGTGATCTAAAATATCTTCTAAAGTATTTAGTCGTTTTTTCATATTATATTGATCAACATTATTCGCAAGAATACCTACACGCTTAAATCGTAAATCTCTTCCCACCTGATCAAATAGTTGAGAAGTTAATGTTGTCGCAATCAATTCATCATCTAATGTTACTGTATCTACTTTTTTCAGATCAATGTCATACATTGCACAGTTTGTATTCAACAAAAGAAGGTTTGTTTTAGAAACAATATCATCCACAACTTTTTCTGTATCATTGGAAGCAATAAATTCAACGATCAATCCATCTGCTCCGTTTCTAATTTCTTTATCAATCATATTTTTCTGATCTGCCAATGTTTCCATACCTGTCGTATTCACAATATTTACGATGACATTTTCATTATCCATTGCTTCTCTAACGCCAGATTCAAAGCGATTCCACATATTATTGGAAGAATTTGGAACAATGACTGATATTTCATATATATTTTCAACCGTTGGAGAGCTCAAAGCAAATATCGTTGACATAATTACGATAGAAAGAATGAGAACTGTAATAATGAATGGTTTATTTTTCTTCATTGATATCACTCCTTCTCAAAATATGTTCCTTCTTCTAGAGCTTTCTGGTTTTCTTCTGTATAAGGAACTGCTGGAATATGAATCGTCACACATGTTCCTTCATCTAATTCAGAAGCAATGGATATACCATACTGCTCGCCAAATCTAAGCTGAATTCTCTTATGAACATTAATCAAGCCAACTCCAGAACCATGTGCTTTTTTATGTTCTGTATCTGAAAGAATTGTCTTCAGATAGTCTTCAGGAATACCAAATCCGTTATCACTGACTGTGATATAGATATCATCATTTTCCTTCCAGCCTTTGACATGGATTTCTCCATCTTCATCCATATTTTTCACACCATAATAGATTGCATTTTCCAGGATTGGCTGAACGATCAGTTTCACTGTGCAATACTTTTCAATTTCTTCAGGAATATCAAAGTCATATATAAAGTGATTTTTAAATCGAACTGCCTGAATATTCATGTAGTTCTTGCCGTGTTTGATTTCATCCGCAATCGTAATGATTGTTTTTCCTTTAGATAAAGATAGACGGAACAATGAAGCAAGTTCTGTAATCATAAACACCGCATCTTTCTGCTTTCCACCCTCTTCAATCATCCATACAATGGAATCCAATGTGTTATATAAGAAATGAGGATTGATCTGTGCCTGCAAGGCATCCAGTTCACTCTTTCTCTTTTCTTCTTGTTCTTTTACAATATCATGCACAAGTCTTTCATTACTTTGTTCATAAAAGCGAATCACTTCTCCAAGATGTTTTACTTCAGATGTCGCACCAGGAAGAATTTCCAGTCCCTTTTTGCTTCCTTGTGATAAGCCAGAAATAGATTCTGCAAGTACATACAAAGGTCTAGAAACAAATCGAGAAATAAAACGGTTAATAAACATTAAAATCAAGAATGTGACTGCCACAAGCAAGATAACAATGTAGCGCATACGATTTGCATAGATAGATGGATTTGCGCTAGAAACAGCCACCAGTTTCCAACCTGTATATCCCACTGTATCCACTACGACATTTCTATTTTCACCTTCAAAGTCTTCATTATGCAAACCATCTTTGTACAACGCTGCTTTCATATTGTTTTCTTTATAGTCACCAGAATTGATCAGCATTTGTTTTGGGTGGTAAATCACTGCACCAGAACCATCAATTAAATATGTATAGAAATTTGTATTGTCAGTATTCACGGAATTCAGAATTTGTTCAATATAGGAATAATTCATATCTACAAGCAGAACACCTTCACTCATTTTTCCATGATTATTCAAACTGACAGATCTGCTTAAGGAAATCACCCAGTTATATCGAATCGAAGAATCTTCAAATAAATTTTGCACATGTGGAAGAGAAAAATGCAGATTTTCTACTTCATCCACTGCATTTAGAAACCATTGTTGTGTTTTCACATCAACATCATCTTTTAAATCTGCATTTGGAGACGCTGCAATCAATTCACCATCTTCAGAAAACAACGCAAAAGAGATGAGTTTATCTTTGTTTGCTTCATATAACATATTCATTTCTGTTTCGCATGTTGCATTAGAAATGTCGATTTCTTTAATCGAATTGTAATATAAAGTATCAGATAATTGTCTCATCTGCTGCAGATAATCTTCAAGATTTGTTGTTGTTTGTGATGTAACCTGCTTTGTTGATTGAATAATCGTTTGTGCACTTTGAATCGAAAAGAATTTGTAGAAAATAAGTCCAAGAACAAAGACAATCACTGCAGAAACAACAGTAAAGCTAATCAGCATCAAGCCTTGAATACTGATTGATTTAAAGTTCCATGAATCAATGAATTGATCTTTGATTGTCTTATGTTCACTCATACTTCTTCCTGAATTTTCATTCGATATTTATTTGGAGAAACACCATATGCTTTTTTAAATACATAGGAAAAATAGTTTGGATCAGTATATCCAACATCACGTGCAATCACATATGTTTTTTCATCTTTTTCTAAAAGCAGTTCAACTGCTTTTTTCAAACGAATATCTGTCAAATAGCTTGTAAAGGATTTTCCGATTTCCTTCTTAAATACAGTAGAAAAATACGCATATGATACATTCAGATATGCACAGATACTTTCAACTGTCAGATCTGGATCATTATATTTTTCATTTGCATAATCGATTGCTTTTACAATAAAGTTTTTCGTCGTATTGGATCGTTTCTCATTGATCATACTTTGCATCTTAAAGCAGTGATCTTTCATCCATTCATTCAAATCTTTCAGCTCTAATTTTTCGACCTGAAGAATAATTTCATGATAGCTTGTAAATAATTCTGAAATTTCAAGTTTATTTGCTAATGCAAAGCTATACAGTTCACTAACAAGCTGCATGACAAAAAAACGGAATTCAGGCACTTTTGTCAAGCTTGCCGTAGATTTATCCAGATATTGATCAATGGCATGGGATAATCCTTCTTGATTATTCACTCGCATTTTCTTAAATACTTCATCCAGTGAATCTGTTTCAAGAAATATAGGCTGTGCGTCTTGATCTGGTTCAATTTCATTGATATTGATTGCTTTCATAGTTCCATATAACGTACGATAGCTGACTGCTAAGCGTGCACCATTATAACTGTCTGAAATATCAATTAATTGTGAACAGATTCTACCAATACCAATTGTTACAGTCGCATCGACAACACTCTTTGCTAGACGCGTAAACTTATCACAGTCATCCGTCAATTTCGTAATTTCATTTTCTGAAGCATCTAATTGTGCAATCATGACTGTGTTTCCTTGATACGTAAACAATTTACCTTTCCATTGTTCACACAGCTTTTCTTCTGCCAATTTCTTTACAGACAGGCTGACATATAAAGGGTTGATTTTTTCTTTCAATGTATGTGTAGAAACATGCAAGATCACAGCACAATAATATGGACTGTTTAAATCAATAGAATAGATTTCTTTAAAATGATCTAACTGATCTTTTGCAAATTTGTTTTCCATTAAGGAAGCATAAAACGATTCCTGTAAGATTGGCAAGGAATCATTATAATATGATTCAAGTTTTGAAATATTCTGTCGTTCATCATATTCTTTATCTAAGGCGTTGCGAATGTTTGTAAATACAGTCTTTAACTTATCTGCATCAATTGGCTTCAGAATATATTCTTCAGCCTGAATATGTACTGCTTCTTGCGCATATTCAAACTCATCATAGCCAGAAAAAATGATAATTCGAATATTTGGATACTCTTCCTTCAGTTTGTGAGATAACTGCAGTCCATTCATATATGGCATTGTAATATCTGTCATAACAACTTCAGGATGGATTTTTTCCGCCACTTCTAATGCATCTAATGCATTTTTACAAATGACAGGTTTTTCAAATCCTAATTCTTCCCACTGCATCTTGTGTGCAATTCTTTCCGCAACGTCAATTTCATCATCGACAAGAATAACCTTATATTTATCTCTCATAATCGCTATCTTTCATACACATCATGTGTTTTCTTCCATGCATACACAAATCCAGCAAATACGACAATGGAACCAATTAAAGAACCAAGTGGTGAAAATAAACGAATAACAGTAATACATCCCATAGAAATGCCAGTAAACAGCATGATCATTCCAGCATCATGTGCATATGGTTTTCTTTTTTTCTTTTCAATTGCCTTACTGCCTTTTGGACGGATCATCTCTAATCGTTCATTCTTCAATAGTTGAAATGCATAATATAATGGTAAAAATGTTAAAAGTAATGTTACCCAAGATTCATTAATAAATTCTGTAAAACTCATATGACAACCTTTCTTTGTTTACTATTATCTCACTTCTGTTAAATAAAACAAAGCGTTCCGAAGAACGCTTTGTTAATAGGATTTCCCTGAAAATTATTTTTTCTGAACGTACTTACGAATATCAAGTGTAATAGCGATCAAGATAACGATACCAATAGCGATATACTGTGCGTTCTGGTCAACACCTAAGTACTGTAATGCAGCCTTCAATAATTCAAGAACGGCAACACCAATCAGTGCAGATGATACTTTACCACGGCCACCAGTAACAGATACACCACCAAGAGCACAAGCAGCAATACCTTCCATTTCATAGGATAGACCTGTATTTACAGAAGAACCACCAGCTTTTGCACCAAGCATGAATCCTGCAAGTGCGAAGTAAGCAGAAGCCTTAGCATAGATGATAACAAGTGTCTTGTTTACTGGAACACCAGCAACTTCAGCAGCCTGTGCGTTTCCACCAATTGCATACATATATTTTCCATGACGTGTCATGTTGAAGATGAACCATGTAATTGCCATTACGATAAGTGCAATCCAGATCAGGTAAGATATACCTAAGAATTTACCCGTTGAGAATGTTGTATATGCTCTAGTAAATCCACCTAATGGAGTAGCACCTGTATAAATCAAACCAAGACCATAGATAATATCCATCATACCTAATGTAGCGATAAATGGTGGAACATGCAAGTAAGCAACGAATGCACCAGTAATTGCACCAAACATTCCACAAATGACCATGACGATCAAGATAACTAAGAATGGATTCAATGGTTCCACACCTGGGAAGAATTTCTGAGAATAATCAAGATTCTGTAACAATGTACCAGAGATACATGCAGCAAAACCAACCATACGACCACCGGAGAGGTCACAGCCACCAGTGATAACGCATCCTGCGATACCTAATGCAATAACAAGTCTATAGGACATGTTTGCCGCAATATTCAGGAAGTTTTTCACTGTAAAGAAGTTATTACTTGTAAAACCTGTATAGAGGACAAGAATGATCATGACAACAATAACGCCATTATTGATCAAAAAGTCCTTTAAATTAAAATCCTTTTTCATTTTCCTTTCCCCTTTTTAATACTGAGCAGCATAACTCATGATCTTTTCCTGTGTCATGTCGTTACGATCAGTAATTTCACCTGTGAGTTTTCCTTCACTCATAACGTAGATTCTATCAGACATACCAATCAGTTCTGGCATTTCAGATGAGATCATGATAATTGCTTTACCTTGCTGTGCAAGATTTTCCATGATTTCATAGATTTCATGCTTTGCACCAATATCGATACCTCTTGTAGGTTCATCCATGATGAGAATATCAGGGTCATTTGCTAACCATCTAGCAACAATTACTTTCTGCTGGTTACCACCAGAAAGTGTAGAAATATGTGTCTGCATGCTAGGTGTTTTGATACTTAACTGTTGAATAGAATCATCAACGATCTTATTGATTGTTGGATGATCTAAGACAAATCCAGCTTTCAAGTGTTTGTTGTAAATTGTGATACCAACGTTATCTTTGATGGAAAGACATCCAACAATACCTGTGCCACGTCTATCTTCTGTAATCATACCTAAGCCTGCCTTCATAGCATCTTTAGGCTGTTTGATTGTTACTTGCTGACCATTGACTTTGATTGTGCCGCTAGAAAGGTTTCTAATACCGAAAATACCTTCCATTAATTCAGTACGCTGCGCGCCAACAAGTCCACCGAATCCAACAATTTCACCCTTTTTCACATGGAATGAAACATGCTGGAAGCTTCTAGAATGAATAGAACAGATATCTTCACAATCAAGAATGACATCGCCAATTTCATGATGATGTTCTGGATAGATCTGTGTCATTTCACGACCTACCATCTTTGTAATGATTTCGTCGATAGATAATTCTTTTGCTGGCCATGTTCCAATATACTGACCATCACGCATGATTTGAACATCATCCGCAATGCGCTTGATTTCATCCATCTTGTGTGAGATATAGATCATAGCTACGCCTTCATCTCTTAACTGATTCATGATCTTGAATAAGAATTCAACTTCTTTATCAGATAAGGAAGATGTCGGTTCATCAAAGATAATTACTTTTGCGTTATGAGATACAGCTTTCGCAATTTCTACACACTGCATCTGTCCAATTGATAATGTACCTAATAATGCTGTTGGATCAAAATCCAATCCTAATTGAGCCAACCATCTCTTTGTCTCTTCATTCATTGTCTTGTGATCAATGACCTGAAGTGGTCCATATTTGTGTACCGGGAAACGTCCAAGATACATATTCTCTGCAATAGACCTTGCAGGTACAGGCTGCAATTCCTGATGTACCATTGCAATACCTTTATCCATTGCATCATCAGGATCTTTGATTTCTACTTTTTCTCCATCGATGTAAATTTCACCAGCATCCATATGATAGATACCGAATAAGCATTTCATCAATGTTGATTTACCTGCACCATTTTCACCCATTAATGCGAGTACTGATCCAGGTCGTAGAGACAGCTGTACGTTATCAAGTGCCTTAACGCCAGGGAACGACTTGGATACGCCCTTGAGTTCAAGTTTGTATTCCGCCATTTTATCCTCCGTAATTTTTCACTTTACTCCGTGAATTTATAGAATTTTTTAAATCAGATTTTAAATAAGATATGAGTGTGGGCACCGCTATGAGCACCCACACTCATGAGAATCAATGCTTAAGTTTTAAATTATAAGCCTAAAGATTTCTTGATGTCAGCGATGTTGTCCTTTGTTACCTTAACATAGTCCTTAACATACTTGTATTCAACATCCTTACCATCGAGGTAGTCCATAGCAGCATCAGCAGCACCATGAGACTGAGCGATGTGGTCGTTTAATACTGTACCTGTCATTTCACCAGCTTCAACCTTGTCTAAAGCATCAGCTAATGCGTCAACACCAACTAAGTAGATATCCTTACCAACTGTCTTACCAGCAGCCTTGATAGCTTCAAGAGCACCTAATGCCATAGCA
Source organism: uncultured Bulleidia sp. (assembly GCA_934725105.1). GTDB lineage: Bacteria > Bacillota_I > Bacilli_A > Erysipelotrichales > Erysipelotrichaceae > Bulleidia. The sequence goes on from CAKVBD010000003.1 coordinate 60,900, forward strand.
TCGTTGTTGCAGAATACAACTTCTGCTTCTGGATACTTAGATAGAGCGTTCTGAACCTTTTCCTGAGCCTGTGCCTGGTCCCAGTTAGCAACTTCGTCATCGAGTTCCTTAACCTTTGTTCCAGCATCTGTTAGAGCCTTAACAGAATATTCTGTTCTGTACTGAGCATCTACGTTTTCAGGGTCACCTTCGATCATGATGTAAGAAACAACACCATCACCATTGATATCGCCCTTTGTTTCTGTTTCAAGAATGAGTTCGCCCTGGTATGTACCGGACTGTCTAGCGTCAGCACCTACATATGTAACCTTGAGGCCTTCATCCTTCCATCTCTTCTGTTCTTCTTCATCTGGTTCACGGTTGATGTAAACAAGTGGGATATCAGCAGAAGTTACCTTATCAGTAATTGTTGGAGCTGAAGATGAGTTAACTGGGTTAACGATCATAACATCTACACCCTGTGTAATGAAGTTATCGATCTGAGCTGTCTGAGTAGCCTGGTCGTTAGCACCATCTGTGATTGTGATGTTGTTCTTGTCGAATCCCTTACTTACTAAGTAGTCTTCGAGTTCAGTTCTGAATAATGTCATGAAGTTATCATTGAACTGATAAATTGCGATACCGACTTTCTTGTCAGCATAAGCGCCACCTGTAGTAGTAGCGGATCCACCTGTAGAAGCAGCTGGTTTGCTAGAGCAAGCACCTAAACCTAATGCCATTGTTCCAGCGAGTAAAACTTTTGAAAACTTGTTCATGGAATAATATTCCCTCCTATTAACTTGTGTGAGGTGTTTTCTGTTCCTCACTTGATACTAGTATTTTAGGAAAACGCTTACAACATTTAAATAGAAATTTTTTTGATGGTTCTATAAATTTTTTATGTGAAAATCATGTGAAAGATTTCTCAATTTTATGTTTGCTTTGTCATGTTATACTTAAAATGAAAGTTAGAAAGGAAAGAAACATGGATATCCAATTTCGTGGAAATACGCTTTCTGGTGATCCTGCAAAGCATATTTCATACGCTGTTTTTATTGATCAGCAAAACAAAACATTATATGTTGGCTGTACAAAATATACATATGTCAAAAAAGGAATGTATCCAAACGACACCATTACATTTATAGGTGCAACAAATCCAGACACTTCTTCATTCATCAATCCAACACATTTAAAGAATTATTCCTTCTCTCATTTTATGTTTACTGATTCCAGAACAAAATTCCGTACAAATGAAGTCTATGCAAAAAGTCGAGGCATGACATATGAAATCCCAGTTACATTACAACGCAAACTTCCTGCATCCAGTGAAGCAATCCATCATTATCAGAATGCTTTACAATGTTATGAAAAAGCAAATGCCATCTATCAAAAAGATTTTGATGATACATCTTTTGCCACAAATATGAGAAGTACAGTAGATCAGCTCACAAAATCACTAGTTGAATATTATCAAATCAATGAAAACTATCAAATCTTTATCAATACTCAAAAGATTCCATCCGATACTTTATACAACCGCATTTCATTTCTACATGCACAAAACTACATCACTTCTTCTCAGCGCTCCCTCTTTCATGACATCCGCTTAAACTGCAACAATGCTTCCCATGGAGAAAGCGTGCATATTTCTAAAACAATCGCAAAAACATGGCTGGAAAGAATGGATCAAATACTACAAAGCTACCGAAGAGATTTCACAAAGCAAGAAAAAACGATCAACACAAAGAATGTATTCTTGTTTCTTCTATTCGCGCTGCTTCTTTTTGCACTCACTGTATATCTCATCATGCATCTATAGAAAAAGTAGAGACCCGCTCTACTTTTTTCAATTATCGATAAACGTGTTTGATACGCATCCATATACCACCAACAGTAATAGATGAAATCAAAACACATACTTCTAAAAATATTCTAGATTCATCTTTTGTATTGACTGTTTCATTTGGCCTGTCTTCTACCTGAATGACAAGTGGTTCAAGGAATGTGTAGTTTTCTGGATATACAATGTCAAATTTTGATTCATTTAATTGATATCCCTTTGGTGCCTTTGTTTCCTGGATGTAATAGCCTTCTTCATATGGAATTTCAAACTGCACTGTGCCAGAATCATCTGTTGTTAGAATACAATCGTTTCCGTCCTTATCTTTTACAATCTGATGATCTTTATCATACAGCGTAAACGTTGCCCCTTTGAGTAGCGTATCTGTAGAAGAAGCGTCTTTCTTCAATACTTTGATACGAACATCTTTTTTCATATCCATTGCCTGGATACATTGAACATTCTCTTTTGTACCAGTAACATAAAATGCAATATCCTCCATCATTGCATATCCAAACGGAGCTTCTGCTTCTCTTAAGATATACCAGTATTTCTTTGTTTCATCACTGCCTTTGACATAAGAAGAAATATCATGTTGCTTTCCATCTGTCAGAAATGTATATACAGGTTCCATGCCTTCCAATGCATGAATTTCACCATCTTCATTCTCTTCTGCTTCAAGAATCTCTAATTTCGCATTTACAACACCATTTCCATACTGATCCACTTTATTCACAAACACACCTGTTGTTTCATCTACCATAGTAATTGTGATACATGTTGCATCATTATTGATTTTTGGTACAACAAACGTTAGATTTGCTGTCTGGAAAACACCTGCAACAATTTCTTCTTCAATAAGTTCATATGTATGACCAGTCTTTAATACCTTATCTAAAATAAATGGCTGTTCTGTTGTAATACCATCATTTTCTAATGGAATTTCTATTTGCTCTGTACGATCAAACAGTTTCAATTTCACACCACTGACGATATTTCCATTTTCATCTACTTTTTTAATTTTGTACATGACTGGTGCATCTTTCATTGCAACCTGCTGCACAAGTTTTCCTTGATTGACTGTAAATGAGATATCTGTTGTCTGGTAGTAGCCTAATGGAGAAAGATCTTCTCGTAAAGTATATGTTCCATTTTCTTTCAAGCCTTCAATTGTATGTGGCTGATCTTTAGAAATCCATGTATCTACAACATTCTCATTTTCATCCAGCACACTTAATTGTGCACCTTCTAATTCCTTATCATTTGTAATATCTTTTTTAGAAATACTGACCTTTGTTACGTCATTTGTAATCTTGTATGTATTTGTAGATTCTCCTTGAATGATTGTACGCACATCATCCTTCTCTATGGAACGATCAGTTACTTCTCCTAAATGTAATGGAAGTGTTGTCTGTTCTTCAATGTAATGATCAAACATAGATTGTTCCATTGTGATATCCCATGTCCGTTCTTCATTCACAAAACCATCTGGAACTGTTGTTTCTTTTAAATAGTATTCTCCAAGCGGCAAGGAAGTGAAAGCAAAATTACCAGAAGTATCGGGATACGTTTCTTCAATCGTTTCGTATGGCTGGTTGATATCTTCTGTCAATCGCTTTGCCTTTTCATCTTTTCGAACAATCAATGCACCAGTATCACTTGAATAAATATCATTTTTTGCATACAGTGTGAAACCAAACTGTGTTAAATCATCATTAATTAAAGACGTATCAGCGTTTTCATAATGCACGATTTCTTTATTAAAGAATACATCACCCTTTAATCTTGTATTCTTAAATTCAATTTCAATGATATTCTGTTTTGCATCATTCATTCTTGTAATAGATTCCTGTCGAATTGTAAAAGGTAATGGAGAAGATGTAATATAGCCATCACTCGTAACAACTTCTTCCAGTTGATATTCTCCTGGATATAGCTCTACAGGTAAGCATGTACAGCTATCAACATTATCAGTTTTACTGTTATTCACGCCATAGAATACACCTTCTTCTAGTTTATCATTTGATAAAGCCATTGTTTTAGAAGCTGTCATAAATACATCTACATTTGTTTTTTCACTATTTTCTCCAAGTGTCTGTACAACATATCCATTCACTAAACGTGTAGATAAAGATGTATCCTTCGTTGTGGAATGCGATACATCATTACCATTCATATCTTTTAACATATGAATTTTAAATGCAGATGAAGTGAATGTAACTCTTTCATTTGTATCTGCATCTTTCTTGAAGATCTTTAACACATATCCCTTTATATTATTTGTTGCGTAGAATTGTAATGTTGGCTGATGTTCCTGTGTAATTGAAAATTCTTGAACATCTTCAATAACCTTCATTTCATTTGCGGAGGAAACCTGTACAAGATAATAGTCACCATAGGCAAGCATCTTTGTTTTTGCACAGCCATTTACATCTGTAGTAATCTGATCATATTCTTTATCCGCATATCCATTTACAAAATGATTGGATGCATCATATCCGCTCCATGTATTTGCTTTATCATATGCATCTAGAACAATTTGACGATTCACCTCTCTGCCACTAGCTTCCTGTAAAACATATTTCTTCAATACAACATCAAATACAGCACCTTGTTCCGGTTTTGTAAAAGAAGAGGACGGATTAGAATTCTGTGTTTTCACAATCTGAATATCACCTTCATACACTTTTTCAATTGCTTCTAGATATTTCTTTTCTTTATCTTCTGTAATAGAAAAATCAATTGTGACTGGCTGTTCTCCATCTAGTTTTGAATATCCAACAGGTGCTTTCGTTTCAACAAGTCTGTAATTTCCATATGCTAGATATGTTTCGTTTGGTGTAGAATAATACCCTTTTTCATCCAGCTGGATATGATCAATTGGTGTTGAGAAAGATGGCATATATTCTTTATTGTCGCCGATTCCATCTCCGTCATGGTCAATCATCATAGAAGCATCTTCACTTCCATTGCCTAAATAAAATAAATCAAATTCAGCATACGCAAATGTTGCATCCCCTAAAGAGCGAACTGGCTGAAGCGGATCTCTAGACAAATCTTTATCTTTCTTCTGCAGCTCATAGCTTCCTCGCTTAACAAGTTCTTCTTTTTCATACATGCCTTGTGAATATTGATTTCCAGCTTTCATCACAATGGAATCACCTTCATGGTCAACTTTAAAGATCAATTGTTCTTGACTGCCTACACGAACACCATTCTCAAGATATCCGCCTTCCATCGTATAGTCACTTGCAGCTTTCGTCTCACGAATGACATATGTTCCCATTGGCAAGACTGGTTTTGCTTGTGCATTTCGTATATATGCTCCTTCTACAAGATGTGCATCATCCATTCTCGCAACATACTTCACACCATTTGCATCATATTCAGCAAGTGTTTTGATTGTAAATGTATTTGTTACTGTTCCATTGATATCAAAAGAATCATAGTATGCAATCGTAAAATGTGTTTCTGCCATCGAAGCAGCATTCTTCTTGCCTTCCTGATCAATCTTGCTGATTTCAATTGATCCATCCGCATACATTGGCGCATCTTTGAATTCATCATATGCACTTCCATCCTGTATCATCACTGTATGAATAGATGCGTCTGAAATTCTGAAGTTATTTGGTGCAGATAGTTCCTTTACATAGAGTGTATTCACATCATTAGAAACCGTTGCTTCTCCTTTCGCATGACCAGAAGCATCACTTGTCAATGTATCAATACGACTCGCTTCACTACAGTCACTGCTCGTATATACCCCAAATACAGCACCCGCAAGAGAATATTGCGCTGTAGAAGAAACGGATGGATCTGAAGAAATCTTTACAATTTCATACTGAACCGTCTTATTTAAATGTATTCGATATACTGCACTGATTGGATACGAACCATTCGTTGAAGAAGCGGAAGTTTTATATGTAACGTAATTTGCAAATCCACGATAGTTCGCAGTTGCTCCTTTTCCATTCGAACCAAAATCAAATGTCTGACCATTTCCACAATATACATTCATATGGCCCTTTTCACCCATTTGACCATACACAATAATGTCACCAGGCTCTAATACGCTCACATCTACAATTCCAGATGCAATCTGTTCCATATTCGTAAAATGTGTTGACAATTCATATGGATAGACAGCATTTAGATACTCTCTACATTCACCAAAGTACTTATATGGATCTCCATTTGCATTTCGAATTGCTTTTGACACAATTGCAAGTGTACCTGACGTACAGTCTAAGCCTATGTTATACAATTCTTCACTGCTGTTGCTTGTTAAGATCTGATCAAAATATTGACCACCCTGATAAGAATAATGAAATGTATTTCCAATATTTCCACCAATGATTTCATTGATTGCCTGGTTCACATCCAGTCCATCTGCATGTACTTCAAACATTGAAAAAGCAGGCATTGTAAATGCAATAAGAAATGATAAAAGAAGCTGGAGGCAACGATAGATTTTCCTTTTCATGCGCGCACTCCTTTTTCAGTTTTATTTAAAATACAAATCACAGAATTCTTATAAGCTTCATCAATTTCTTCACTCGTATGAAAATGCGTCATCTGTTCTTTGATTGTATTTGCGACAAGAGAACCATACTCTTTTTCCATCAGTTTAAAGATATGATTCACATGATTTGTATGTGCTTCAAGAAAACGATATTTCTTTAATGGATCATAGCGTGAACAGTTGTCGTTGTAATGCGTGTTAGAAGTATTTACTTTTACAAATCGCTTTTCCAGCTGTAAAAGAGCTTCCTTCTCATACAGATATCTCCTGCATTCTTCTTCAAATTTTTTAAATTTCAATTCATCGGTTTTCATATATACCACCTTCCTTCACTATTCTTATTCACAGATTTTTTAAGAATTCCCTGAAAAAAGGTCAAAAAAAACCGATATTTTTCATATCGGCTTTGTTTTCTATTGAAACTATTTACAATTATAGTTCTTTACCAGTCAATAACTGATAAGCTTCCAGATACTTAGCAATTGTCTTATCAATCACTTCCTGAGGAAGATTGTAGTCACTGTCTGGATTTGCCTTTAACCAGTCTCTTACGAACTGCTTATCAAAAGATGGCTGAGAATGACCAGCTTCATATCCTTCTAATGGCCAGAATCTAGAAGAGTCTGGTGTAAGCATTTCATCGCCTAAAACGATTTCACCATCTTCATTAACACCAAATTCAAACTTTGTATCAGCAATGATAATACCTCTAGATAAAGCATATTCAGCACACTTGTTATAAAGTGTTAATGTATAGTCTCTAATCTTTTCAGCATATTCTTTCCCATGTGTAGGGAAAGCTTTTTCCAATACATCAATAGATTGTTCAAAAGAAATATTTTCATCATGATCACCAATTTCAGCCTTTGTACTTGGTGTATAGATTGCCTGTGGAAGCTTTTCACTTTCTTTTAGACCAGCAGGTAATTCAATACCACAAACTTTACCAGTCTTCTGATAGCTAGCCCAGCCAGAACCTGTAATATATCCACGAACGATGCACTCAACTGGAATCATATTGAGTTTCTTACATAGCATGGAATTTCCTGTGAATTCAGGCTTTCTGAAGTATTCAGGCATGTCATTTACATCTGTAGAAATCATGTGGTTAGGCATGATATCTTTTGTGTACTCAAACCAGAATTTAGACATCTGTGTCAATACAGTTCCTTTTTTTGTAATCTGATTCTTCAAGATAACATCGAAGGCAGAAATACGATCTGTCGCTACCATGATCAAAGCATCATCGACATCGTAAATCTCACGTACTTTACCTTCTTTAATTGGTGCATATTCTTTCATTTATGTTGTCCTCCATATTTAGCACATGTAAAGTATACGCTTCATGAAAAGAAAAAGAAAGAAACACTTCTTTCTTGATCAATAAATAGAGGAACTAGAAGAACCTGGCAATGTTGTCTGAGATGAACGTTCTGTTAGTTCAACATCAACAGTCTTTTCTTCCCCATCTCTTTCAACACTGACTTTTACTGTATCTCCAGCTTTCTTTGTACCAATGTAGCTTACAATATCATTATATGTACTGTATTTATTTCCATCGATGCCGACAATCTTGTCATTGATTTTCAAGCCAGCACTTTCTGCATTAGAATTTGAAGAGAACCCGGCAATATAGACACCATCACTTGTTTCTTTGACTTTTACGCCTAATGCTGCCTGGTTTGTATTTTCAATTTGAGAATTGCCACTTTCTTCATTTGATGAACCACCACCAAATCCAGGAATCATTGAAAAATCATTTCCATTGTCACTATAGTTATATTCAATATCATTGCTCGTCTTCTGACGGTCTACATAATTGGCAAATAAACCTCCACCAAATCCACACAATCCTGAAAGAACACAACAAAGTGCATATTTTCCAATTGTTTTCCAAGGAAATGGCTTTTTCTTTCTTTCAACATATATCACTTTTGGCTGTTCTGTCTGTTCATTTTTTATTTCACTCATATTTTGTACCTTCTTTCTTGATGCACCTATAGAGTATACAACGTATGTGAATATTAAATGAATATTACAAGAACATAATGGGAAATCTATGATAAAGTAATATTCATGAAAACGATATTATTTGATTTAGACGGAACATTAACAGAATCCGGAATTGGTATTACAAAATCTGCAGCCTATGCATTAGATCAATTAGGAATTTCTCATCCTGCACCTGAAGACCTTTCAGTATTTGTTGGCCCGCCACTCAGAGAAACATTTCCTAAATTTGGTGTAAAAGAGGAAGACGTTGATCAGGCAATTCAAATTTTCCGCTCTCGCTATACAACGATCGGTAAATTTGAGAATCAGCCATACGAAGGGATTGAACAAATGCTGAAGGACTTGAAAGAGAAAGGATTTCATTTATTTGTTGCAACAAGCAAACCAGAAAACGTCGCAAAGGAAATTCTGGAACACTTCCATCTCAGCCAGTACTTCGAAGAAATTGCAGGTGCTTCTTTAGATGCTTCTAGAGAAAATAAAAGTGCGGTCATTGCCTATTTACTAGAAAAACAGGATGTAAAAGATGCCATTATGATTGGAGATACAGATTTTGATGTCCTTGGTGCAAAAGAACATGCAATACCATGTATTGGTGTCAATTGGGGATATGGAAACAAACAATCCATGCTTGAAGCAGGTGCACTCACAGTTGTTGATACTGTAGCACAATTAGAAGAATACTTAAAAAAGAATGCCTAGGCATTCTTTTTAATATATGCATTCATATAATAAACAATGTTTTCTTTTGGAATCAGAACAACTTCTTCATTTTTTTTGTAATTCAATGTAATACCACCGAATGTATCTTCTTGAAAGATTGGATCTAATAATGCTTTGATGTTCAATGTATAAGCACGATTGGAACAACATTGATCAAACTTTTTCTTTGAAGTATAGACATGAAAGTAAAAACGATCATCCATTTCTACCTGCATATGTCCTGGATCAATCGATCCATCTTCGAGTGGATCACCATAAATAATAATTTCATTATCATGAATGATTGCCTGAAGTAATTCATCCATCATTTTCTTTTCATTTTCTTCGGATGCATCTTCTAAATATACGTGTGCTGCTTCTTCTAAATTTAATAATTCCTGCATGTTTTACCTCATCTTGAAAATAATTCTATCAGATATTTAAAATCTTTGTTATAATGGTTCACGTTGTTAACCAACAAAGGAGAGCATATATGAGTATTCGTATTATTACAGAATCATCCTCTGATATTGAACAGAGTATGGCAAAAGAATTAGATATTACAGTTTTACCAATTCATTTACATATTGGTGAAGAAGATTATATTGATGGTTTTACGTTAAGTAAATCACGCTTCTATGAGTTGTTGATTGAAGAAGATGTACTGCCAAAAACATCACAGATCACACCATATGAATATGAACAAGCAACAGAAACAGAAGATGAATGTATTATCATCACAATCGCATCAGAATTAAGTGGATGCTATCGCAACGCATGCTTTGCTTCAGAAGGAAAGAACAATGTTCATGTCATTGATTCAAGAAGTGCCTGTTTAGGACAAGGCCTTCTTGTTAAACGTGCAGTACAGTTAAGAGATGAAGGAAAGACATGTCAGGAAATTGTTGATACCTTAGAAAAAGAGAAGAGTCATGTACGTATCATTGCATTGATGAATACACTGGAATATCTAAAAAAAGGTGGAAGAATTTCTGCGGTAGCATATGCAGCTGGTTCTCTTCTTGGTATCAAACCTGTTATTTCTATTGAAGATGGTCAAATCATTACAGTAGGAAAAGCAAGAGGATCTAGAAGTGGAAATAACATGCTTATCAGCCAGATAGATAAATATGGCGGTATTGATTTCTCACGTCCATTTGCTTTAGGCTATTCTGGACTTTCTTCAGCTAAGCTAGATAAATACATCAAAGATTCTTCAGCATTATATGAAGGAAAAACAGAGAATCTTCCAATTACACAAATTGGACCAACTATTGGTACATATGCTGGTGAAGATGCTATTGCACTTGCATGGTTTGATAATCAATAACAAAAAATGGACTCAATGATTCATTGACGTCCATTTTTATTTGCTTTGATTATTGAACGTTCATTACAGTATCATCATGCATTACTTTACCTGGTTCTACTTTTGTGATTGTTTCAAATTCATCTGGATTTGTAACAACTGTAATAACCGTACAGTCATATCCTGCTTTTTCAATTGCTTCTCTATCAAACTGTAAAAGCTTTTCACCTTTTACTACAAAACTTCCTTCATCTACTAATTTTTCAAAGTATTTTCCTTCTAGTTTCACTGTATCAATACCAACATGAATCAATACTTCAACACCGTTTTCATCAATCAAACCAATGGCATGCTTTGTTGGAAAGAATGTTAAGATTTTACCAGAAACAGGGGCATAGACAACGTTATCTTCTGGTGTAATTGCTATACCCTTTCCAATAATTTCTTCTGCGAAAGTTTCATCATTTACATTTTTAATATCAACGAGTGTTCCATCTACAACAGCACCAATTTCACTTGTTACAGTTATTTCTTTTGTATTATCTACAATATCTTCATCTTTATATCCCCAGAAGTAAGTCAAAGCAAATGTAATCACAAATCCTACACCTGCAGAAATAAATGCATTGACAACGTTCATTGGATTCTCACCAATAAAGATAGCAAAAGATAATAAACCTGGAGTACCTGAAGTATATCTAACAACGCCTAATAAACCGGCAACCAAGCCACCAATTGCGCCACCAGTTAAAACAGAATATAAAACTTTTTTATGCTGTATCGTAACGCCAAACAACGCTGGTTCAGTAACACCAAATAATGCCGTCACACCTGCAGAACCTGCCGTCTGTTTTAAATCAGATTTCTTTGTTTTTAAAGCAACTGCTAAAGAAGCTGCACCTTGGCATAAATTGGATACAAAACTGCCAGGTCCCATAATTGCTTCATATCCAAATGTTGCATAGGATTGAAGAATGACTGGAGCAAATGACCAATGCATACCTGTCATAACAAGCAATGGCATGAATGCACCCATCAATGTTGGTACAAGCCAAGGAACACTTGTATTTAATAAATTACATACGAATGCAATACCATCACCAATCCATGATCCAATTGGACCTAATACAAGCAATGTAGCAATACCAACAACCATCATAGTAATTAATGGACGTAATAAGAATTTTACCTGCTTTGGTGTAATCTTATCTGCAAATGGCTCAACATATTTCAATAAAAGTGTAGCTAAAATACTTGGAATAACACTAGATGCATAGCTGATCAACGTCAGTGGCAGACCAAATACATTCACAGCTTCTCCTGCATCCTTTAAAGCAATAAAGTTTGGATGTAATAACATACAGCCAATAACTGCTGCCATGTAAGGATTTACTCCAATCTTATTCGCAGTCGAAATACCAACTAGAATTGGAAGAAAATAGAACGTTGCATCAGACATGAAGTTTAATACGTAATATGTATTGCCACTCTTGTCTAACAGATTGAAGAATGTCAAAAGAGTCAACACGACCTTTAACATACCTGCACCTGTTAAAACAGGAATCAATGGTGTAAAAATACCAGCAAATACATCAAGAATACGATCAATCAGTTTTCCTTTTTTTTCTTGCTTTTCATTGGAAATGTTTCCAAGCTTTTCAAATTCACTGCGAACAGAAGAAACATCTGAACCAATGATAATCTGATACTGTCCACCTTTAAATACGGCACCAACGACACCATCAATTTTCTTGATTCCATCTAAATCAACTTTTGAATCATCTGCAATTGTTAAACGTAAACGTGTAGCACAATTTGTACAATACGTAACATTTTTTATGCCGCCAACTTTTTCGCAGATTTCTTTAGCACATTGAGTATAATTCATATCTTTCATTCCTCCTTACTCAAAATAAAAACCTGATAAAACACAACAAAAAACAATATTGTGTTCTACCAGGTATTGCCCAAATTACTTTTCGGTTACAAACCTATCATTTTTTCACAACTCTTATGACATGCATCATCAAATATGTATATTCTTCATCATTCATTTTGAAATCCAATGATTTCTCTAAATACTTTCCTATTTTCTTCACACAAGCATAAACATCAGGATATTTATCCATCAGTATTGAAAGCATCTCTCCATCCGTAATATTCATCACAGATTCTTTTTTCAATGCCCTCATAGAAAAGTATTTCAGATGAGTTACCAATCTACCATAGTTCATTGAATTTTCATCTAGACTGACATTAAAGTGGAATGTAATGATTTTAATGACCTGCTTTACAACCTCAGTCATCTTGTAAGTATCATGCATATCTTGATTCTGCTGACCATTGACTAAATGTAATGCAATATAGCCAGCTTCATCATCACTTAACCATACATTCTCATAATGATGAATCAATTCAATCCCTTCTTTTGCACATGCATATTCCACTGGGTAAAATCGTTTAATTTCCCAAAGAAGCGCATTTGCCATTGTCAGATTTTCTTTTGCCCTTTTGATAGCATAATCAATATGGTCTGTTAAACCAATCAGTGTAGAAGAACTCAATTCACATTTTAGCTTTGCTTCCGCAATATGAATAATCTTGCTAGCTAGAAATAAATACTGTGGAGCTACATTGTCTAAAACATTCTCAAATTCTTTCTTTGTTGAAGACTGGTCTAAAAGATATCTTTTTTCAGCAATATTTGCATCAATCGTATCTCCAATTTTCTTATCAAAAGAGATTGCTTTACCAATGAGAACTTGTTCAAAGCCATGATCATCTTCAACTAGAATGACATTGTTGTTAAACTTCTTCTTGATTCTCATTTCTTTTCCCCCTTTTAACAAAAAAACACCTCATTGCACACCAAAAAAACTTTTTGATACTCATGAGGTATTGCCCATTCACTTATGGTTACAAACCAATCTATGCAGAAAATCTTACAATTCTCAAAACTTCATGTCAATACAAATACTAACTTTGCAAAATACAAGTTAATATTCTTTTGAAAATTTTTTTCATTTAAAAAGCGTATATTCATACGCTTTCTTTCAGTCTTCTATAAATATCTTTATATTCTGCATCATCCATCTGATAAGAAATTCTCGCAAATGCTTCTAATACCAAAGAAGCATTTTTTGTCTGAAAACAAAGATCAAATGCTTTCTTCATGAAAGAATCTTCTTTCATTTCTACATAGATATCATCTGTATTTCCACACCTCGATTGACACGATTTGCATCCAGGAGAAATCTTATCTTTCTCTTCATGAATCAAAGCAATCAATTGCTGAGGATCATTTTCACTATGCAGAACATCCAACAAAATCTTTTCTGTATCCGGTGTTCTAGCATTTGTCGCACACACTCTAGCAAGCCCAAAACACGCCGCAATAACACTTTGATCCATGATTACTTCTGAGGAACAAGACCCTGGTTCATAGAAACTGGTCTTGCTTTTCTGACTCTGCCAATCTTGAAGATACCGGAAGTTGTAATAGAGATTTCATTTGCACGTCCAGGATATTTTTCCTGATTGTTTTCTCTCACGTATGCTTTTCCCTGGATCAATACACGATCACCTTCTTCTAAACCGTATATTTCATCTGCTCTCCAGTCTTTCGCAGTAAAGGAAACAATATCTCTAGATCCTTCTCCATTGGATTCATGACGGTAGTCTCTGCAATTCAATTCTCTCAGTAATGTAGAAATCTTACGATCCTGGTTGTAGATAGAAAGTCTTCCAAATGCCATCTTCTGATTTTGATTTTCACCTAAATCTGTACGAATATGAACAATCCCTTCTTCTTCAATTGTTCCAATCATTGTTACGTAGTAACAAACGATTTTCTGTTCTACATCACGAATCGTTTCAAACGCAAAATAATCTTTATGTCTTTCTGCCATTATTTATCTCCTTTATCATTCATTGCGATGTTTGCCATTTTCATCGCGCCCTGCTGTGTTTGACATCCTGCTAAAAATCCAGAAGGATGACAGAAGATTGCATCTTCTACCCCACTGCATTTCTGTAGTTCTTCTTTTCTAAGACCATACCATTCCTTTGGAAGTGGATGCCTGTAAGATGTGCGATCTGATGGATCATCTAGTACGCATTGAATATTCCAGCCACCTCTTAAAGCAGGTGAAATCACATACCAGAGATCTTCTGCTTTTGGATTGCTATTTGATTGTGAAGTAACAACACCCTGCCAAGGTGCAAAGTGTTCAAGAATCATTAAGTGTCCAGCAGAATAATCAATATGCTGAAGGATATAATCCCTTCCATCTAGTGCATCCATAATAGAATCCAGACGATTTAAAAATACATCCTGTGCAAAAGACATTGCATCCATAAATGCTTCATATGGATCTCTGTCACTTTCCCAGCTAGGATTAAAATCTTTAATCACTTGTGAAATCGTAAATTCTGTCTGTGAAATATGCTGAATTGCTGATTTCTGCTTATCAAGAATATTTGGCATTGATTCCATTGTATTCATAATATAGTCAAAACCATTATCATTTGCATCAATACCAAGAACAAGAGACTTCTCCATCTTTGTATATACAGAATCATAATATCTTTCAGGACAATTCTGTGTCTCTAAAATATCACGATAGTATTTTCTCCAGACAAGTCCACATGCTGCATATGGTACATCTGTTCCTGGATGTGTTTCATTTCTCTGTTTGCATTCTTCCGTATGGTGGTCTAGTTCTCCTCCACCAATATCAAAGATGATCCAGTTTTCTTTATCTTCAGGGACATCATCATCCCCGCCTCTTACAATATTGACATCATCACTCAACAATGAAAGCATTGCTGCAGCAAATACGTCATCCGCATGGAATAATCCATTATGCGTAAATAGATTTAATTTATCAGGCATACAGGCGTTCTCCTAATCCAAAAAAATATTATACAAAAAAAAGTTCATGAGTAAAGAGAAAACGGGATGATATATCCCGATTCTTTGTTAAAGTTCAATTGTACCTGTAATTTGAGATTCTGTAGGAACACAGATAATTACATTTGTTCCTGCTCTTTCAATCTTACCGTGTAAAGCATAAACTGTACCAGTTAAGAAATCGATAAATCTTTGTGCTGTTGCACGATCTAAGCGATGTAAATTCAAAACTACAGTATTTCCAGCAAGGAGTGCATCTGCACTGTTTCTTGCTTCTTCGAATGTTCTTGGTTCATAAAGATTGTAATCCATGAGTATTCTCCTTAATTTTACCCGTTTATTGTATCACTATTTTACAGTGTTTACTTTCACTTTTTCTTTTCTGCATGATACTTTTTACCAATCATGTCATAATATTTCTTTAATTTACCTTCATAGGCAACATCGCTCATCTCAAATAGTGAAACATTTTTGATTTTATCTGGTAAATATTGTTGTGGAACAAAATGATTTGGATAATCATGTGCATATTTATATCCAACACCTCGATCAAGTTTCGCTGCACTTTTATAATGTGCATCTTTTAGATATGAAGGAATTTCAAGATTTCCTGTTTTCTGTACCAGTTCCATTGCTTTAAAGATTCCTGCACTTGCGGCATTTGACTTAGGTGCACATGCAACATAGCACGCCGCATTTGCCAATATGATCTGGCTTTCTGGCATGCCAACTCTTTCTACCGCTAAAGCAGCATTCACCGCAACCTCCAACGCTCTAGGATCAGCAACACCACACTCTTCACTCGCAGCAATCATGATTCTTCTAGCAATAAAGCGAATATCTTCTCCAGCCGTTAACATTCTCGCTAGATAATACAGCGTTGCATCTGGATCGGATCCACGCATGCTTTTGATAAAGGCAGAAATCGTATCATAATGATTATCACCTGTTTTATCATAGCGAATCGCACGCTTCTGGATGCATTCTTCAGCTACTTCTAAACTGATATGTACATTCCCATCTTCATCTGGATCTGTTGTAATAGAAGCCAGTTCTAATGCATTTAATACTGTTCTGGCATCTCCATCTGCACTGTCTGCTAAAAATGCTTTTGCATCTTCATCAATTGTGACATTATACATACCAATCCCTTTGATAGGATCATCCACAGCCTTTTGTATAAGATCCATTAAATCCTGTTTACTTAATGGCTTTAATTCAAAGATTCTGCTTCTGCTTAATAGAGCGCCATTGACTTCAAAATAAGGATTCTCTGTTGTAGCACCAATTAAAGTCACAGTACCATCTTCAACATATGGCAATAAGAAATCTTGTTGTGCCTTATTAAAACGATGAATTTCATCAATAAATAATATTGTTTTCTTAGAATACTGCGCAAAATTTTCTTTTGCTTTTTCAACAATCAGTTCCAGGTCTTTCTTTCCCGCAATCGTAGCATTGACCTGTTCAAAATCAGCACTCGTTGAATTGGCAATCACTTTTGCGAGTGTGGTCTTTCCTGTTCCTGGCGGACCATAAAAAATGATAGAACTGATCTGATCTGCCTTGATTGCACGATACAGCAGCTTATCTTTTCCAATGATATGTTTCTGTCCAATCACTTCATCCAGTGTTGCTGGACGCATACGTGCAGCGAGTGGTTCATCTTTTTTTCTTTCCTGTTCACTTGATACTTCAAATAAATCTGACATGGTTTTATTTTATCAAATCCTGACATATAAAAAAAGCAGTTTACCCAAATGAGTAAACCACTTTCTGATTCATTATTGTGCAGCAGATGCACCAGCAATGTGACCAAATGTGAAGATATCAGCAACAGCGTTACCACCTAGTCTATTACCAGCATGGATACCACCTGTAACTTCACCTGCAGCCCACAAGCCATCAATTGCATTGCCACTTTCATCTAGTACTTCAGCATTTGTATTAATCTGAACACCACCCATTGTATGATGGATAGATGCTTTTCTTGGAGAGATTACAAAGCCTGCATCTGGATTGTTTTCAATTGCATCAATATCAATTGCACCAGCAAGCACTTCTTTTCCAAAATCATCATCTTTCTGATTTGCTACATATGTGTTGTACTTTTCAATAGTTGCACGTAATGCTTCTTCAGAGAAAGCTGGAGCTGCTCCACCAGCACTTGTCTTAGAATTTTCAGCAAGTTCTTTTAGTGTTGAACCATACCATACATGTCCATTATCAACCATAGACTGTACTGTTGTTCCAAATAAACCATCTTCTAAAGTTGCACCCTGTAATTCACCATTTTCATTTACATCCTTACCAGCGTAAATAATATAGAAGATTCCATTGTCTAATGCTAAAGAAGCCTTAGCCAATACATCACGTTCAGCATATTCATTTACAAAACGATTACCTTCGCCATCAATCCAGATCTGCTGAGAAGCATCACCCCAGATACCATCTGTCATTGTACCCTTGATAGGAGAAGAAGAAGGCATGAGCTGTACAACATCCAGTCCAACTGTACCAGCACCAATTTCCTGTGCCATAACAATACCATCACCTGTATTTGTACCAACGTTTGTTGTTAATGTATGATCTGTTAAATCATCACCCCAGTAGTTGTCATATTCCTTAACCATCTTAGGATTTGCACCATAACCACCAGATGTTAAGATAACACCCTTCTTTGTATTCACAGTAACCTTTGTACCATCTGCCTTTTCACAATTTGCACCAACAACTTTACCATTTTCATCTGTAATCAATGACTTTGCAGCAACTTCTGTATAGAGCTTAACGCCTTCTTTTTCAGCAGCCTTTGTTAAAGTATCGATGAGTGGTGTAGAAGTCATAAACTTATGTGTTCTAGGCCACATTGCACCAAGAACTGTGAATAAGGATTCACCAGCACCCTTGCCATACTGACCTTCAACATTTAATGAATCAACGCACCATTCATATGTTCCAAGTGCATTTTCAGCAAGTGTTCTAGCAAGATCGATATCACTGGCAACCCACTTACCATCGTTCATCTGTCTTAAGCCACCTGTATAGATGTGCCACATATGTAATTCAACAGAATCATATCCAGGCATATCCTTACCAACAGTCTTACCTTCATTTTCAGCATAGAATTTCTTAATATCAGCCTGCAAGTCAGCTAATACTTCTTTCCATTCAGGGAATGCATCAAAATGTAGTTTTTCATCAGATGCCTTAAGTGCTAAATAGCCATCTAATGTTGTTTTCTGTGCTTCTGTTAAAATTGTTTCAGCCTGTGCATCGTCATCATTTGCATTGAATGCACCACCCTGCATTAATGTATTACCACCAGCAACAGAGCTCTTTTCAATCATGATAACTTCAGCACCTTCTTGTGCTGCTGTAGTAGCTGCAGAAAAACCTGCACCACCAGCACCTACAACCAATAAGTCTGTATCCCAAACTTCATCTTCACCAGCTTCAGCATGATATGCGTTTTCTTCAAGCTTGTCCATATCAAGACCAGCAGCCTTTGCAGCTTCACTCGCTGCACGCATAATCGCATTGGATGCAAATGTTGCACCAGTAACTGTGTCTAAAGTTGTTGTCTGATGCTCAACGATCTGTTGTGGAATTCTTTCCATTGCTACACTGGCAACGGATGGTGTTTCTGAAATTTCAGTTAATTCCACGTTTGTGATCTTACCACCATCAACGGATAAAGTGACTGTTACTGGACCTTGCATGCCTGTAGAAGAACCAGTAAAAGTCTTTGATGAAGCGTTTGCAGTAGAACCTGCAGAGCTTGCACATCCAGCCAGCATTAAAGATGCAGCTAAAAGTGCTGTAAAAGATTTTTTCATTATTTTTCCCCCTCTTTTGAGGGTTATATTTTACAGTATTTCTTGTCTGGTTGTAAATATTTTCACAATCAAAAATCAAATTCGGAACTTTATTCCAAATTTGATGAAAACATAAAAAAATCCTTTACAAATATACGATTCTCATTTACTAGATTCAGGATCCAATTCTATTGGATGCAGTTTACGATCCAACCATAGAATCAACGAAAAATATTTATATGCTTCATAATAATGATCAACATTTTCAAGAAATTCCATATCAACATTATCCATTAATTCCTGATTATTATCGAAATCTCTACACCCTATTTTTGTACAGATAATATCTCCATCATATAAAACATTGTCATAATATGCTGGATATGCGATATCATGCTGGATATCTCCTCCTGCTTCACGAATTATCTGGCAAAGTTCTTCGCTTGGATACAGCTGGATTTTTTCTCTTCTATAATGATGTTTCCAAGGAATGTGAATTCTAAAAAATATTAACTGATCAATATATAAACAAATGTGTGAAATCATATTTTCTATCGTTTTCTGCATACATTTACTTTATCATGTCCTACGCAACAAAAAAAGCACCTATAAAAGATGCTTTAGGTTAATGTTTGAATCATTCACATAAAAATACAACATAATAAAGAAGCCAGTAAAATTTCAAAGAGATTACTTTAATCTGTAATAATACGTGTTTTTTCCTTTGCCTTCTTTTTTTATTTCTCCTAATGAAATAAGATCTCTAAACGCTTTTTCTATTGAGCTATTGCTAAGTGTAGGGCAAAGTTCCCGAATATCCTGCTTATTAAAACGACCTATTTTATACATACTTGCTTTTCTTACCATTTCAAGAGCAGAAAGTTTAGTTTCAACGAGGGAAAAACGATCCCCAAAATCTTTGTAGGCTGCAAGAATGTTTCCAAGTAAATATTTAATGAAAGGAACAACATCCTCAGTTCCCTCATGCCATCCATGTTGTGCTTGAGAAAGTGCACTATAATACAAATCTTTATTCTCAGCAATTTTTGCTTCCAAGGAAATATATTTTCCAACATAAAAACCATTTCTATATAGAAGTAACGTGGTTAGAAGACGACTCATTCTTCCATTGCCATCATTAAATGGGTGGATACACAAAAAATCATGAATAAAAACAGGAATAACAATTAGAGGTTCTACCTCCATATTTCCAATGACACGATTATACTCCTCACAGATTTTGTTCAAGGCTTCCGGTGTTTCAAAAGGTGCAAGAGGAGTAAATAAGGTTTCTACATGTCCATCCGGATATGTTGCACTGATATAATTTTGTACACTTGTAGTTCTACCACCCATAGGGTTATTCATTTGGCTATATAAAATCTTGTGAAGCTGCAAGATATAGTTTTGAGAAATAGGAATAGCATCAAAATTTTCATGAATAATATTAAGCACATCGCGATAACCGGCAATTTCCTGTTCATCACGATTTTTCGGAGTTGTCTTCTCTTCTACAAGTTGTTTGATACGAGTGCTTGTAGTGATAATGCCTTCAATAGCATTTGATGCCTCGGTGCTTTGTATTTTTGCTATTTCTACAAGCTTCTTTAATTCCTGAGGTTTTTGCTTAAGGTACATCTCTTGTTTTCCAGCTTCCTTATAAATAGCAGCAATTAATCCAAGAATATCAGAGTCCCATTTTTGGTTTTTAATTTCAGAATAATTAAAGTTTCTCATTCCCTTATCCCTTCTTCGATTCCCTTATAATATAGCCGAAAATAAGGGAAAAGACAATACATTAAGGGGAAAATCCCTTAATAGCATCGAAGATTAAAGGGAAATCTACACAAATCAAATAAACAAAATGCATCTGTCATACTGACCACTCCTCACCGCAGGCAGTAAGGATTCTGAACTGACAACATTATACAGTAATCGTACATTATTATTATAATCTGATTGTTTATAATATATTTTCAAAATTTTTTTCAAGCTTATAATGTGCACAAAAAAAGCCTTACAAGAAGGCTTTACAGTGCGGATAACAGGACTTGAACCTGCATGGGTCTCCCCACTAGAACCTGAAACTAGCGCGTCTGCCAATTCCGCCATATCCGCAAGTGCTAATGTATTATACAAAATTTTTACTAATTTAACAATCAATTTGAGCTTTTAGTCAAAAAAAAGAATTTCAGATAACATTTCTGAAATTCTTTTTTGTATTATTCTTCAAATAAGGAAGCACCGTTTGTTTCGATGACTTTCTTGTACCAGTAGAATGATTTCTTCTTGTAACGGTTGAATGTGCCATTTCCTTCATCATCACAATCAACATAGATAAAACCATATCTTTTAGACATCTGCTTTGTAGATTCAGATACAATGTCAATACAAGCCCATGATGTATAACCCATTAAATCAACACCATCTTCAACGATTGCATCGTACATTGCCTTCATATGATCTTCATAGTAAGCAATATGAGCATCATCATTAACTGTATAGCTGCCATTGCCATCTTCAACAAGTGTTTCTTTCTCACCCAATCCATTTTCAACAATGAATAATGGCTTTCTATAACGATCATAGAGATCAACCAATGAAATTCTCAATCCGATTGGATCAGACTGCCAACCCCATTCACTTGCCTGCAAGTATGGATTCTTGATCGCAGTAACTGTATTGCCGGCTGTTGTCTGTAAGCCTTCTGTATCCTTAGCTACACAGCTAGAAGAATAGTAAGAGAATGAGATGAAGTCTACAGGATACTTCTTCATAACATCTAGATCTTCTTCTGTCATTTGAATGTTCAATCCATGATTCTTGAATCTAGCTAACAAATAAGAAGGATATTCTCCAAATACCTGTGTATCAGAATAACAGTACGTTGCACGCATTCTCTGTTGTGCTTCCAATTGATCTTCTGGCTTACATGTATATGGATAGTATGTAAGTTTTGTTAACATGCATCCAACCTTAGCTTCAGGATCTTTTTCATGAATATATTTTGTAGCTAATGCAGATGCTACGAACTGATGATGCATACTCTGGAAAATCACTTCTTCCCAGTTCTTGTCATCAAAACGATCTTTAATCAATCCACCTGTTGTATATGGGTGACGAATCATAGAGTCAACTTCATTGAATGTCAGCCAGTACTTCACTCTATCACTATAACGATCAACAATTGTATAAACATAGTTCATGAAGAAATCAATTGTCTGTCTGTTATACCAGCAATCATATTTCAAACACAGGTTCAGAGGTGGTTCATAATGAGAAATTGTAACGAGTGGTTCAATATTATATTTCTTTAACTCATTAAATACTTCATCATAGAACTTCAAACCTTCTTCATTCGGTGCAGCATCATCTCCATTTGGATAGATTCTTGACCATGCAATAGACATTCTAAATGTCTTGAATCCCATCTCTGCAAATAAAGCAATATCTTCTTTATAGTGATGATAGAAATCAGAACCATGTCTTTTTGGATAATGCTTTAAGTCTTCTGGATGCGCTAAAGCTTCTTCAATATCCTTGCTTAAAACTTCATTCTGTTTTGCATAGTTAGTAACATCAACATCTAAATGGCTTCTAGCACAGTCAGAAACTGACCATCCTTTTCCACCTTCATTCCATCCACCTTCATACTGGTTAGCAGCAGTGGCACCGCCCCAAAGGAATCCTTCAGGAAATACTTTTTTGTCCATATTTTACCTCTTTTAAGAAAGGGCATATTTCTATGCCCTATTTGTTATTTTAATGATACTACATTATTCAGCAGTTTTTTTCTTGTTCTGCCTGTTTATTTGAAATGAGTACGAATGGTGTGTAGATCAAGAATGAGATCAACACAGCTAAGATCTGTGTAATAACAGCACCGAAGCTGCCACCAGAAGCCATGAATGCCATGAGTCCAGGAGGAGTTGTCCAAGGAGCGTTAACTACCATTCTTCCACAGAAACCAATAGATGTCATGAAATAACCGAATGCACTTGTAACAACTGGAGCAATCATGAATGGAATACCCATGATTGGATTCATAACAATTGGAAGACCGAATGTAACTGGTTCATTGATATTGAATATTCCACATGGAATAGAGAGCTTTGCGATAGAACGGTAATCTTCACGCTTAGAGAAGATCAAGATTGCAAGCAATAAGCCACCTGTAATACCTGCACCTGTAACAGTTGCAAAGTTAGACATGAATGGTGTTGAAATAATATTTGGAATTGCTTCTCCAGCTGCGTATGCTGCTTCATTTTCAGCAAATGCTGCAAGTAATACTGGTTCATAGACAGCCTTGAGTGTCTGTGTTCCATGGATACCGAAGAACCAGAGTAATACTGTACAGAAGATCAAGAACAAGAATCCTGGTAAGCCTGTCAAGACATTCTTGAGAGGTGTCTGGATGAAGTTTGTAATTGCCTGGAATAATGTTACGTTTAATAATAATTCAAATGCGAAACCAACAGCCGCAATAACGAAAATTGTAATAAATGCTGGGAATAATACAGCAAATGATCTAGCAATATTTGGTGGGACACTATCTGGCATATGAATTTCTAATTTACCAGATTCAACAAGCTTCACATAGATCAATGCAGAGAAGATACCACAAAGCATTGCTACGAAAAGCCCCTTTGCACTTGTGTAGTCACTAGATAATACGTTAGCAACAATAACTTCTTCACCACTTTCTAAAGCAGTCGCAGTAACAGAAGTTGCACATAGAGAAATAAATGCACCTAAGGCTGTAATAGAAACAACCTTATCCTTGTTGTTAAAGCTTTCAGCTACCTTAGCAGAAAGAAGAATAACAACACCAATAGACATCATATTCATTGTTCCATAGTTTGCCGCAACAAATAATGGCTTGAATAGACCCAGCCAGGAAAGACCTGGAACATTTGCTAAAGACATATAGCCTGGTGTTGTATTACATACAACGTTTGAGAATAATGTACAGAAAGAACCAACAATGATAATTGGCATTAAATCCGTGAATGCATCACGGATCGCTGCTAGATAGCGATTGTTACCAATCTTAGCAGCAACCGTCAACATGACGTTCATAAATTTTTCGTTCATTTAAGAAACCCCTTTCAATGTCTTTCATTTTACATTGTATATAGATTATAAAAATGATATTTTAGATATAATAAATATATTAAATTTTATATATTTTGGAGGAAATATTATGGATTTGGATGATTTTAAAGCTTTTTTGGCTATTTACAAACATGGCAGTATTTCTAAAGCCGCAACTTCTTTATATATGAACCAAAGCAATCTTTCCAGTAAAATACAAAAATTAGAGAAAGAAATTGGTGCTGAATTATTCGTAAGAGGTAGAGGAAGACATTCCATTGAATTAACAAACCAAGGGGAAAAGTTTCTATTAATTGCTCAGCAGATTGAAAACTCTATTGGACAAGTCAAGCAGTTAAAGTATGAAGGCAAGAAACAATTTCTTTCTGTTGCTTCTAATGATTCAACAAATCTTTTTACATTGGTTCCATTCTATAAGCAATTCATGAAAAAACATCCAGATATTGCCTTGGCAATTCATACATATCATACAACAGAAGTCTATAATAAACTGACGCAGAATCAGTTTGATATTGGTATTGTGACTTTCAAGAAGAAACAATATGATGTGCAGACAGAACTCATCTATAAAGAGCCAACATTTCTCATTACACCAAGATCTTCCAAATACTACAATGGCATTGATGCGAAAGATCTGCCTGCAGAAAAAGAAGTCTGCATCCGATGGAATGAATATTTCAATGCATGGCATGATGAAATCTGGGGAAAGAATAATTACTATGCACGTGTATCAAATGGGACGGATCTTACAAACTATATGGATGAAGAAGGCATGTGGTCAATTGTTACGCTTTCCGTTGCTCTACAGTTGATAGAAACGCATCCGCTTTCTATCTATTCTTTGAAAGAAGAACCGCCAAAGATTCACTATTATATCGCAAAAAAAGAAAGAAAATATCAATCCGAAGCTGTTGATATTTTCCTTCAAGAATTACATGATTTCATTAATCATAATATTAACATTGAACCTGTGATTGATTAAGCAGAATCTGTTCTGCTTTTTCTTTTGCTGCAGAGTCAAATCCAATAAACGGATTTGTCTGTACCTGATAGTTTTCGTAGCAGGAAATTGGAATATCATCTAATATGATCCATTTTGTATATTGTGGATGCAGTCTCAGATATCTTTGAATTTCTTCTTCCCGTGTATGACTCCAGTTAAGTTCTGTTGTATCTTTTACCATATGATAATTGTGAAATCCATGTTGTCTTAGATATTTTCTACAGAAAGATAAACCTGAAAATCTCCATGTTGATGATATTACAATATCCATATGCTTTCCTTCACAGAACTGATTTAACATAGCAATACAATTCACATCACAGAAATCAAAAGAATCAGGATCTTTATATGCATTCCTTTCTCTTTCTGTACCCTCTTTCAAAAATGTATTGATCACACCATCAAAATCCAGAAACATACAAATATGATTCTTATTCAGCAGTTTTCTGATCATATAGATTTACACCTTTCGTCAAAACATAGATTACAACTGGTTCTACAATGATACCCGTAAAAAACAGCCATGCATCTTTCCACTGTATCGATACATTGATAATCGATTCAAAACATACCAGGCATGCACCAAGCAATATACTCATACATCCAATCACAAGCAATCTTCTTTTTGTAAATGGCTGATATACTTTCAACAATGTCCAAAGATATACATATCCACTCAAGAATACAAAGATTCCATAAAATCTTAGTTCACTGATAGAATACATTCGTTTGAAATGCATACAAAGAAATGCCGCAAGAAACACAGTCAAACTGCTAGGCAATGCTTTTAGAAATGCATTCCTTAAAAACTTTCCCTGAATTCTTTCAAAACTAGGTTCCATCTGTAAAATAAATGTTGGTATTCCTACACCAATCGCACTGATCAATGTTAAATGAATCGGAAGAAACGGGTATGCATTTCTTGTACAGATAACATATAGCGTCAAAAGAAATGAAAAGACAGTTTTCACTAAATACATTGAAGAAGCTCTAGAAATATTATTGATCACTCTTCTGCCTTCATTTACAATCGAAGGAATTTTAGAAAAGTCATTGTCCATAAGAATGATATTCGCTGTATTTTTCGCAGCACTGGAGGCATCTTTGATAGAAATTGAGACATCCGCAACTTTAAGTGCAGGCACATCATTCACACCATCTCCACTCATCAAAACAATTTTTCCTTGTTTCTGCATTGCGCATACAAGCTGCTTCTTTTCTTCTGGTCTGACTCTTCCAAAAATCGTATAGTTTGCTGCCAGTGCATCCATACTTTCATAAGAACGTGATACATCAACATAATGTTCACTATTATCTACTCCAGCCATCTTTGCTAAAGAGGCTACCGTTTTTGGATCATCTCCAGAAATCATACAGACTTGTATGTTCTGTTTTTTGAAATACGCAATAATTTCTTTTGCATTTTTACGCATTTCATCCTGAATCACAACCAAAGCGATGATAGACATAGCATCGCTAGAATCAATTGTTTCTTCCTGACGAAAACCAACCGCAAGAACTCTTTTGCCTTGTTGTGTATAGAAATCAATTTTTGCCTGCAAAGATGCATCTGCTTCTTCACATAGATATGAATAAGCACCAACATAAAGTGTACCTTTTCCTTTTAATACTTTCGCAGCATATTTTCTTTTAGAAGAAAATGGAAGTGTTTCACCTAATGCATATGCATGATTCACATCAAAGTATTTCAGCAATGCCTGACTTGTCTGATTGAATGCTTCTTCATTCTGTAAATAAGAGCCAAGCAATGTATTGACTTCATTCTTATCATTTCCTAGATATTCAACATGCACAACATTCATATTTCCAGTTGTTAATGTACCTGTTTTATCAAAGCATACAGTATTCACTCTTGCGAGTGCTTCAATGGAAAAAAGATCCTGAATCAATACATGATTTTTAGATTCTCTAATGGTTGATACAGCCAAAGCAATTGTTGTTAATACAACAAGTCCTTCTGGAATCATTCCAACAAGTGCCGCAATTGTTTTCAACAATGCATCCTGCATTGTTAAATGCATGAACATATACTGTGTTAAAAATAACAATGCACCTGCAGGAATAATACAGATAGATATGATCTTGATCATCTTTTCCAGATCTTGATGCAGGCAAGAACTTGCTGGGGATTCTTTGGAAGCATCTTCAATCATGCGATAGATAATACATTGCTTTGAAACATGCTCAACTTTCACAAGTACTTTGCCAGACGTCAAGTTTGTTCCCGCATAGATAAAATCATTCACTTGTTTTTCAACAAGCTGTGATTCCCCACTGATTGAGCTTTCATCAGCTTCACCATTGCCATCAAGAACAATACCATCCACAGGAAACTGCATCCCACTTACGATTTCAATCAAATCATCAACAACAATTTCTTCCAAACTAATAGAAACCCATTCCCCATCTCTTTTCACTTTGATTGTATCTTCCATAAGAAAAGAAAGACGATCTAGCAGTTTTTTGGATTTCATCTGCTGGTAAATGCCAATACATGCATTAAAGATTACCGTTCCAAGAAATAATCCATTCTTGATTTTTCCTGTCAGTAAAACAAGAATAAACAAAATGAGATTGATAAAATTGAAATATGTAAATACATTCTGACGAATGATCTGTGCATTTGATTTTGTCAGTTTCTTTACTTTTTCATTATTGAGATGTTTTTCAAATCGTTCCTGAACCTGTTTTGATGATAATCCTTCATACATAGTTTTACTTTACCATAACTAATTCTTTTAAACGCTCTTCAATCCTATCTTGATCAAAGACAGTATCATTTGGATATGCACAGGCAAACATTAATGCATTCTTTGTATCAATTCCACATTGCTTTGCGACTAAGAATAATGCAAGATGCATATCATATTCTATTTTTTCTTTACAAGGTGCAAGATAGCTTTCATCACCATCATAGACAAATACACCTTCTCCTTGTTTCACAATCATAACCATTGCATTTGTCTTTTCATATAAATGACGTGCAGTATCACGCAATTCACCACTATATTCATTTGCAAGATAATACGCTTCTGTATCCATCAAATACAGTACCGGCTGAAATGAATAGATTGCTTCCAGTACTTCCTGTTCAATATTCTGACTGCACCCGTTTGGAGCAAAATAAATTGTTTTCTTTAAGTCTTCTAAAGTTTCAACAAGTTCAGAAGTACATTGTGTATCCAGTGTTAACATATCACCAAAAACACAAACAGAACGAATCTCATCCGCAGAATAATCATCTACAAAATAACGAGAATAATAATATTCTGCACCTGGCATAATGAAACGGCTTGTTTCATCATGCAGATCATGCAGTGTATAAGTACATCCATTCATCATTTCATCCACATACTGCAGTGAAATATGATCTTCTAAAGCCTGTTGTTTTACTGCATCTCCATATACACCTTCCCCAGCTGGAGAAATCAATTCATAATCCATACCAAGCTTTTCAAATACATTTGCACAAACATATCCACTTCCTGAAATCTTCTGGGAAGTAGATAGAATGTCCATATCTTCATTTCCTTTAGGCAGCTCTCTTACCTTTGCATTTATGTCCACATAAGAAGGACCAATCACTAATGTCTTTTTCATAATAGAGTCATTATACTTTGAATGAAGAGAAAATTCCAAAAAAAGACTCGATAAATCTCGAGTCTTCATCAATGATGATCATTATGATGTGTTTCTGGATGATGATGATTTCCAGAAGTTGTATTTTGTGTAGTTTGTGTTGTGTTTTGATTTGTTTCTTCTGTTTGTTTTGGTGTACAGCCTACACAAAGTGCAATAACAGATACAAAGATAAATAGTTTCTGAACTGTTTTCATCTAAACTCACTCCTTTCTTTAATAATCGTATCCGTGACAAACTCTTTTTGTTTCCGTCAAATGTTCCACATATCCTTTTGAACAGGAACTGCAGCGATATGTTTTTGCAGCAGAACGTGTTTGAATGATATCTGTACCGTATGTATGACTACTGCACTTTTCTTCAGATGCATTGACCCATTTACCATAGCTGGTAGATAAAAGATAGTTAACGCCGCCACAGTTACATAACTTTCCATAGGAAACCATGGAAGAATTTTCTGGAACAGAATGTCTTTCTTCTGCATTTACAGCAGCATGATTCAAAAATGATGGAGAAAACATGACTGCAGAAAACAGAAGTACTTGAATCAACTTTTTCATTTTCTTTTCCTTCTTTCCGCAAAGAATACTGCATGCTTATTTGTTACTTATATTATAAATCACAAAATACAGATTTTATATTTCCAATTTGTAAATATGCTTTTTATTTTTTTACGTTTGTGTTAACTTTTTATTAATACAAAATCCGTTTTTCGCCAAAAACGGGGGGGTAACTATGTACGATCAGTTAATAGAGACATTTATCATTGTCTGCATGACTGGAAGTTTCTCAAAAGCTGCCAGACAACTGTATCTTTCAACTGCTGCAATTCAAAAACAAATCAATCAACTAGAAAAAAGAACTAGATTAACCCTGTTCACGCGTCATAAAAATGGTGTTGTTTTAACTTCTGCTGGAAATCTGTTTTATCATAGAGCACTAGAACTCAAAAAAAGTGTTCAAAAAACATTATCAGATACAACTCTAATACAGAACTATTCCGACCAGCTCAAATCATTAAAAGTTGGAACTTCTTCTATCATTCCTGCTTCACATATGATGCATTGGCTTGATTCACTTCATAGGCAGAATATTCAATGTAATATGGAACTCGTTCCTATTTCACCTTCTTTTACTGATATAAAAACAATTACCAATCTTTTCAAAACAGACACAATCAATTGTCTATGCATGTACCATTATTTTCCGTTGGATGAAAATCTATTTGATTTCTTCTTTATTGATGATTGTCATATCAGTCTTGGAATTCCTTTTTCTAATCCTCTTTCTTTTAAAAAATCGATTAGTTTATCCGATCTTTCCAGCCAGACTGTTGTAACTGTCAAACATGGTATTCACCCTGTTTATGATAAGATCATTCATCAAATCCAAAACTCCTGTGAAAATGCATCGCTCATTGAATATGACAATCCATATGCAATTGATATTTTTAATTCCTGTGTAAAAAACGATTATCTACTCATCACCGCAGATGAATTTTCAGATGGTCATCCAAACTTAAAAACGATTCCACTCAAAGAAAATTTCACAATTCCTTATGGAATACTATTTTTGAAGAAACATTGAAATTGTTTATTTCTCCCACATGGATTTCTTTTTTATATTTATCTGGATATAATATAAGCAAGGAAGACACACTATGTTAGCTTATAATCCCTCACGGTACAGAAACGGTATTTATAGAACGAAATAGTTATCTTTTACTATTTATACACCTGTACATTAACCCAATAAAAAATACAAAAAAAAGAGAATATACTTATGAACAAGAATACATTTGCATATTGGATTATATTATCTCTTTTGTTAATCAATATTACTTTGATACATGGGTTTGCATCTATATATCCTGGTGCGGGTTCTTTCTTGACTACGATCAGTTCTAATGGAATGATATTCGTTACATTTCTAGGATATGCTGCACTCATCTATGTAATTCTCAAATTGATTGATGAAAGCATGAAAAAATAATCAAAGAAAATAGCCTTAACCCACAAAAGTCACCTCATTGGTGACTTTTACTTTACGCTATAGAAATTTAATTTTTCACTTGTTTTCTCATTTGATAACACTTATATTTAAGTTAAGGAAACGACTATGACAACCAATCAATTAAAAATTTCTGCACTATGCAAAAAATATGGAAAAGTGCAGGCACTCGATCATGTAGATCTTTTATTGTCCAATGGCATTTATGGCCTTTTAGGGCAGAACGGTGCTGGAAAATCTACACTTCTGAATATTCTGACATGTTCTCTGCAATCAGATGAAGGAAGAATTTTTTACAATGGAACGGATATCATACAGCTTGGTTCTTCCTATAGAAATATTCTTGGCTATATGCCACAGACACAACAATTGTCTCTTGATCTATCAGTAGAAGATTTTCTGTACTATATTGCTTCTTTAAAAAAGATTGCAAAGCCAAAACCTGTTATTTCTGAACTGCTTCATAAAGTAAACATGTTTGACTATCGAAAAAGATCACTCAAGGGACTGTCTGGCGGCATGAAGCAAAGAGTCATGATTGCACAGGCGCTTCTGAATGATCCAAAGATTCTTCTATTGGATGAACCTACTGCTGGTCTTGATCCAATTGAAAGAAGAAATCTGCGCAACCTGATTGCTTCTATTTCCAGTGAAAGAATCATTCTACTAGCAACACATGTAATCTCTGATGTTGAATTCATAGCTTCACAGATCATTCTCATGAAGCAAGGCAAAATTCTTGCATGTGCATCTCAACAGTCTCTGATGGAACATACAGATGTATATGAATCCTCTTTAGATATCAATACACTTCTTTCCATGAATCCTTCTATTAAAATTGTAAATCAGACATATGTTGATCACGAGATGCATACAAGATTCATTTCAGACATTCCAATTGGAAACTGTGTGAGTACAACACTTGATGACGTCTATCTGGACTGGCTGGGGTAATGGTTATGGTACGTGCAGAACTGACTCGACTATTCAAAAACAGAAGCCTGATTCTTCTGATCATTACATTCTTCTGCCTTTCTATTTTTCAGTGTGTCTATGTATCTACAGAAGAAGATGTTCGTTCTCTATCGAATGATATTCCTGTTCTTGAAACAACAGACTTTTCACAGTCTGACGATATATATTCCTATGCAAAGGCACTGGGTCTATCTGAACCTGCCGCTTTCCGTGCCGGTACAAACGAAAAATATACAACAGTCTATACAGAGCTCCTTCAAAACACAAATGACAAGCTTGGCTCTGTACTGTTTTCTTCAGAAAGAAATCAAATGGAGCTGAAAAAACAGAAAGCCATTCTTGAAGATCTTCTTTCTGAACCATTCATCTACATGAATGATATTCTCTTTACACAGTATACCTCCTTCAATATGTACTGGAGCTTTATCTATCTGTTTATTGGACTGTACTGCACGTACCTGCTGATTCAGCAGGATACTGACAGTGCACTATTTCCACTGTTCAACAGCTGTACAACTTCATCCAGATCACTGCTGCTTTCAAAGATCATCTCGATTCTTTCTACTGTCACAATGCTTTATCTTATCAAGACAGGCATAGATCTTCTCTATTTTCAGATAAATGGTCTTTCTCTAAGTGCACCATTTCAGATGTTGAATTCCATTGATATTATTTCCTATACACTTCCTTTAGGAACATACTATACACTGCTTACTGCTTCTTCCTTCATCAGTGTGCTTCTTCTTTTACTGTTCTTTATATTTTTGTATTCTCTTACAAAAAGCAGCACTCTTTCATTCTTTGTTTCGATTGCACTAATCATCATTGAAATGCTTCTGTATCGTTTTCTTTCCATTGCTTCTTCCTTTGCCATACTGAAACAATGCAATATCTATACCCTTCTGACAATGGATCAGCTTTCTGATCAGATTATCTATGTCTTTAACAGAATCATCCCATTAAACTATCTGATTCCTGTTCTTTGTCTATTACTGCTTCCTGTATTTACAATTCTCAGCACTGTCTTCT
This sequence comes from uncultured Bulleidia sp., assembly GCA_934725105.1. Taxonomy (GTDB): domain Bacteria; phylum Bacillota_I; class Bacilli_A; order Erysipelotrichales; family Erysipelotrichaceae; genus Bulleidia. Next base: position 93,793 of record CAKVBD010000003.1, read on the forward strand.
TTCATAAGGCAGTCTACAGAAAATCATCGAAGGATAAACACATCTTCCTTCATAGCAGACATTTCACACTGTATCAGCTGAAAGAAATCTTTATTCAAAGAAAGGCATTGTTGATTCTTCTTGTTGTATTTGCTTACTGCTTCTATGACATGAATCACTACAAAGTTGTTAAAAACAATCGAGAAGCAAGCTTTGAGTCATTTGTACAGCAGTACTACGGCCCAGTCAATGATGAATTGATTGAGCGCATCAAAACGGATAGACGAGAAATTCATCACGCAAGTGAACGCTCCGATCAGATTGTCAGCAAGATGATAGAAAATGATGGAAACATTACAGAAGAAGAAAGTTTGGAACTGTATGAGCTGGAACCATTGAGAACCCATAAAGATGATATCGATCAGATATTCATGGAAGTGCAGTCCTTAAAGGAAATGAATGTCAAATACTATGCAGACAACAAATCACTGTTACTGCTGGTAGAAAAAAAGAATCCGACAGGAACAATGATTCATGTCCTATTCATACTGATTCCTTTGATATGTATTATCTTTTCAACAATGTCAGCTTTCTATCAGGAAAATACATACAGATATGTATTCTGTACAAAGACTGGTGAAACAAAATACTGGATGAGACAATGGATGCATTATTTTTTGATTGCACTGATATTGTCTGGAATCGTATTTGGACTTTTCTATCTGAAGATCACGAGATACTATGCATATCACTTCATGAATCAGACAATCAATCAGTCTCTTGGAATTCATTCAAAGCTTCATATGTCAACATGGCTGTTGTTATATGTTCTGAACTTTCTCAGTGTCTTTGCCTTTACGATTACATCTGCAATGGCACTTTCGAGAAGACTTGGAACAATTGCTGGAACAATTACACTGACTGGAATTATTATTCTACTTTGTATCGCACCAAATGGCCTGTTTCTCTTGTTTCGATATGATTTTCTTGATCACCTTTTAAAATACATATTTGTATTAACATTCCTGGTAATAGTAACAGTCGCACTAGCGATTCATCAACTTGTAAAATAAAGCTCTGCTTAAACTTGCAGAGCTTTATTCATTGAACAGTATATTTGCATTGTCCTGTATCAGTATTACATTCAATTGGTCCCGTATAATTATACGCAATGATTTTATTGTCTATGACGCGACAAATAACAGAAAAATCAGTTTCTCCATTTATAGATCGTATATTGTTTTCTTCAATTTGAATACTTTGAGATGGAATAATTTCTTTTACTAGATATGCATCTAAATCATATATCCGATATTTCTGCTTTCCTGAAAGCTGTGATGTATAAATATACTGATCATCAAAATACGTGATTAGTTCATTAGTAAATATATGAATGTCTTGTGTATCTGTTAAACTACGATAATGAGAAAATAAAGTATTAAAAGTATTATCTTCATAAGAAATCGAAGAAACATGATCATTATTTATCATTTCGATATATTCATTATCTTTCACAGGTAAATTTATAATTTCGTCATTTTCATCAAGGTAAGAAAAATGTCCAAATTCTGCATTTCTCAAATAAATTTTATTCTCTGAAATAAAGAAGCTATCTGCATACGTATCTTTGATTGTCTTCAATTCCTTTCCAGATAGAGAAAGTATATGAATTGTCATATGTGACGTGTTTTCAATCATATATACTTTATTGTTGCGAATTGTGAAATTACAATATGGCTGAAAATCCAGTTTAAACAGTTCTTTTAATTCTTTTCCATCCAATGACATCTGAACAAATGAATCCCAGGTTTCTCCTTCTACATTCATATATGATGCCAATGTATAAATAGCATCATCTAAAACATAAAATCCCATTTCAGCTATTATATAGCTATCATATCGTTTATATGTTCCGTGATTACCTTCCAAAAACTGATCATCACGGAAATAGCAATAGTTAATCAATGTACTCTTGTTTTCTTCCATGTAATAAAGTGTATTATTATTCAAGTCTTTAATATAATATCCATCTTTATATTTTGCGATCGGAAGTTGATGATATACAGCTTGATCTTCTTCACTGATAGAATCATGTATTTCCAATTCTTTTGAACATCCAATCATTAAAGGAACTAGCATTAATACTGTTAATACCTTTTTCATATTCGCGTCCTCCTTTACAATTATGAGAATTATCATTTACTAATAAAATCAATACTTGAGCAGAATCTACTTCATAATGATTTTCTTTACTTATAATATAAACGATATTCTTTACTATAAACAGATATTTTTTCTTTAGATTCCAAAAAAGTAAGATCATTAAAATGTTACTTCATTGACACGTTTTCTGTATTTTAAATCTTTCTATCAGGATATGTTAACCGACCAGTTTCAAATCCAAATTCCTGAATCCATGAATCATAATGTGTATCACAATATTTCTGGAAATCATTTTTAGATACATCTCTATGAATATTTGTTTCCACATTTTCTTTGATTTCTTTTTCACTCAGATCATAAAATTCTTCACTGGATTTAAAATGATCAAAAACACCAACAATATCATTTAACTTTCCAATTCGTTTTAATCCATCAATGATTTGATAGATTGCTTCTGTTTCTATATCCCATTCACCATGTACATTTGTAGAAATATGGAAATCAAAATTGTAATATGCATTTAAAAGAGAAATGCGTTGTCCTTTAACACGTTTGACAATACGCAATGAAATATCCTGAATATCATCATACGGAATTGATATTAAATGATCTCGATAGTCATTTGTTTTCATTTTGAAATAATTACTGATTACAAGTTCATTTTCTTTGAAATCCAGCAATCTTGGAAATGGATAATCATTGAAATAATCACTCTTTTCGATAAAATTCCCATCGATTGCAACAGCTGCAACAATTTTGTTCATACCTTTTACCTTCCTTTGTTTACTTTTATTTTCAATTATATTGATGAGAAAATAATTCCTATCAAAGAACCATGCATGTTTATTTGATACTTCTATTATATATCTCAAAATATAGTTTTCATATTTCCAAATTGTTCATACAATTGTCATTTTGTCTCGTTTGTATTAACTTTTTGGATAAATTCAATATTTCAATAAAGGAAAACGAATTTATCTACTAGATGGAAAAAAGGAAAGCGTTTACAATAAAGATGGAGAACCTCTTACTATGACTTTAAAAAATACAATAAAAGTAGTGTTTTGCAGCATGTTACTCACTGCCTGCAAATCCAATGAAATGGCAATCGATCAGATTGCACCAATGGAACAAAAATCCTTAATCAATAATTTTGAAGTTGTTCCAAATGAGAATGGTTTTTACTATGTAGACAATCAATTAACTCTGAATTATTATGATTTCACAAATTCTAAAAATCTTTCATTAGGTTTGCTTGATGAAAAGACAAGTACATATACATATTCTTATATGAGTTCCACGATCTATCAATATGATAAATATCTTTATTATTTAACGAATTATACAAATGCTGAAGGTGTCTCATATTCTTCTGTTACAAGACAGACTCTGGATGGGAAAGAAATTGAAAGTATATTTGATTTAGATTATGATGCAATTCAGTTTCTGATCCATAATGGATACATTCTATGTACAGAAAAAAAAGAAGATGATAATTATATAATTCATATTCACGACTTGTCTGGAAAAGAAAAATGCACTTTGGAAGAAGAAGCCTATGTAGATCATTTTCTGGCAGATGGTGACAAGATTTTTTACACAACACATTCTAACAATTCCCCTGTTCTGAAATTTATTGACTGCAAAGATTTAACAAATCATATCGTTGATATTGATTTTCAAGTATTTTTATTTGAAAATCTGAACAAAATTTCAGTATACACATGCGAAATGAAAGACTCTCTAGAAGATACAATCATCCATGCATCAATTATTGATATGGATACACAAAAGTCATTATTCAATATTGATAATGCTGTAGTTAACTACTTTGATGATAACTATATTTATACTTCCTCTACCAATGAAAAAAATATGAAATATTCTATCTATGATTGGAGTGGAAATCTAGTGAAAGAAATTTCTCCATCAGAAGAACTTCTTGGAAATGAATATAATACAAACAATATGTTCTGGAAGACAAATGGATCACAAATCATTCGAATCGTGGATAAATACATTGTCGCTAGTACAACGATTGAAAAAACTGATCATTTCTATGTATGCAATATAGAGAGTGGTCATTGCTCGTTTGTTAAATGAATATATCATAGATATGAAAACAGATGCATTTCTACCAATGGAATTACATCTGTTTTTTTACTAACTATATTTCAGAAATAAACGATTTAATCATCCAAAACTGATCATGCAACTTTTTTGACAACTACAACAACAGCATAATCTGCCATAAGACTCTTATAGTCTTTTAAAAATTCTGATTGTATCGATGTCATATTTTTACAGAATAACAATAACGGAACTGATTCCTCATCGGATAGCTTTTGCCTTTCTGTTTGTGTGTAGGAAGTATCCATATCATCTTTTTTCAGATCATTTTCTGATTGAATAACATCAGTTATTTTAGATATATTATCTGCATATGATAAATTTAAATTTTCATCAATAGAAAATGATAATGTAACTGTCTTGTTATCTGATAAATCGTATTTTTTTGACAACCGTTCATCAAATTGTGAATCGTTACAGTTCAATATCAGTAATTCAAAACTGCCATTTCCAGAAATATTCCAGGTATAATTATTATCATATTCAACTGTTATAGAATCATCTTTTGTGGTGATACTACTCTCTACAATTTCATTACTAGATGTTGTATTTGATGTACAGCCAATACATGCAATTGAAATGATAAAAACCAGTAAAATTTTAAAACAAATCATTTCAGTAACCTTTATCTCTTTGTTCATATGAATTTTCTCTCTTTCCATTCCATTTGCATAAAGTCATTCTTTTAATATTTTGTATATCATTACTAAAGATGCAATCGCTGTTATTATGATTATGATATAGCTGATTAATAATTCCAGTGGCTCTAATGGATTTAGAATGCCATATGCCTGAGACATTTTTACACTCAGGAAGAATATATAATCATTTCCTAAAACTAAAGTAAGAATAAATATAATCGATCTGCTTTTCTCATCTAACTTTTTCATAAACTCACTCTTTTCTTTTTTAAATGCCATAAATAGAAGAAATCCAGTCACAAATAACCCCCATATACAAGGAATATAATGATATTTATAAACAGCTCTCACATTTTCAGGAAGAGGATATTTTTCACGCCAAACAAATTGATATGTATAGAAAACATTTATCAAAAAATATAAAATGGCACTCTTTTTTTCTTTGGTCATATGAATTTCACTTTCCTTTCACTTCTCTCAAAAGTTGAATTACTGAAAAGATTTTTTTAACTTTTACTCTAGATCATCAATACGATCAAAATTGAAATATAGCTGATTATTAATGCGTAATGAAGTTGTTTCAAACATTTATCAGTTTCAAATGTACTTACTTTTGCATTTCTACTAGCTTGAATTGCATAAAATACACAGATTACTGCATAAAGAGTTGCTAATACAATTTTTAAGAATTCATTCGTATTTTCAATTCTCATAATGATTATTGCGGTCATTCCAAATATTCCAGCAATTTCCGTATAATATTTTTTTGAATGGATCATATCATTTCTCTTCTTTTACTAAAGAGTAGAGTATGTCTATCAAAATTTCTAGACTATTTATTTACATTCCCTATTGCTATAATTAATATGTTGGAACTAACTCTACGCCATTCTAATTTGAGTATAAGTGTGAACCATTATCAGAGTTTTAATTTATAAATTAACCATAATTTTTTCTTTTATATCATTTCTATTTTAAATGTTTCCGGTATAAATGGTGACGCAATAAATCCAGCAAATATACCAGATACATTGCATAAAATATCAACTACATCAAATACACCACGCATAGAAACTAATTGTAGTGTTTCTAACAATACTACAAATATCATAGATATGATAAAAACTCTTTTTTTAGAATTATTTCTTTTAAACACGAAACCTATTGGAATAAAGAATAGAAAATTAAACATATTCTGATTAAATGAATACAAATTCATATCAAATAATCTTAGAAGATTTAAGTTTATGGATACACCTAAATAAGGTCTCCCAAATAAAAGTACGACCATAACACAAGCGTACAAACACCACATGAATTGAATCAATTGCTTTGAAATCTTTTCTTTAAAGAGAAGCTGAATCAAAAGATAAAACAATATACTTTGTCCAAGATAAGTCAGTATATACAATATTTGTTCAAATTTAAAAGATCCCTGATAAAAATAGCTAATTACATTGCTTGTAACATTATAAAAAATAAGAAAACTAATAAAAAAGCTAACAATGATTTTAATAATCGTACTAATTATTTTCATATTCTCTCCTAAGGTATATCCAATTATATCAATATGTTTTTATTCACCAGATTTGTGAATCTTGTAATTCACATTTTCTCTATCACATGCAAATAATACTTCACAATTCAATAAATCAGTCAAGAAATATCGTACGTTATCTGCACCTGCCGCAACAAATAAATTATAACAAACTCCTATACAAAAATAGAAACTAGATTTTCCCAAACAATTTCACTATTCTTAACGAAAGAAAAAAGAACGACCATGGATACTTATGGTCCATCAAGATATCTCAATCTTGCAATTCTTCATGTGTTCCATACCTTCTTGTTATACACATTACAATATTGTTGCTTATATAAATCACTTAAAAAAAGAGGTATTCATTTTCTCAATGTCATTAAGTTAAGCATAACCAAGAATTTTTGAGTTTTACATGGCAACATGTAAGGCTCTTTTTTTGATGAAA